>JADGHQ010000029.1 GCA_019683805.1 Thermoleophilaceae bacterium | reverse complement strand
TGCCGAAGATGGCCGTCGCCTCGGCGGACAGCACGCCGCCGTTGCCGTGCGCGAGCGCCGTGCGCGCGCCCGCGACCTGACGCTCGCCTGCGCTGCCGCGCAGCTGCCGGACCGCCTCGATGATCGTGAAGATCCCGTACATGCCGGGATGGCAGTACGAAAGGCCGCCGCCGGTGGTGTTGACCGGCAGCTCGCCGCCGGGGGCGATCCGGCCGTTCTCAACGAAGCTCCCGCCCTCGCCCTTCTCGCAGAAGCCGAGATCCTCGAGGAAGAGGATCGTGTTGATCGTGAACGCGTCGTAGAGCTGGACCACGTCGATGTCGGCCGGCTTGAGCCCCGCCATCGCGAACGCGCGCTCACCGGACTCCTTCGCCGCGGTGACCGTGAGATCGGGCATCGTCGAGATGTTGTCGTGCGTGAGCGCCTCGGCGGCGCCGAGCAGGAAGACCGGCGGATGCGGGCCGTCCTTGGCACGCTCGGCGGAGGTCAAGATCACCGCGCCGCCGCCGTCGGTGACGAGGCAGCAGTCGAGCACCGACAGCGGCGAGCAGACCATGCGCGACGCGAGCACGTCCTCGATCGTGAGCTCGTCGCGCGCGAACGCTTTCGGGTTCAGCTGCGCCCAGCGCCGCGCGGCGACGGCCACGCTCGCGAGCTGCTCGCGCGTGGTCCCGAACTCGTGCATGTGCCGCGCGGCGGCCAGCGCGTACATGCCGATCGGGCGCCGCGGGGAGTAGACGTCCTCGTAGACGAACTGGTGGCCCACGTCCTGGAGCCCGCCGCTGCTCGACCGCTGCACGCTGCCATAGGCGATCAGCGCGACCTCGCACTCGCCCGCCGCGATCGCGGCGGCGGCGTGCAGCAGGTGCGAGACGAACGAGGAGCCGCCGTCCATCGACGAGTCGTGGTAGCGCGGGCGGATGCCGAGATACTCGGCCACGCTCAGCGCCGGCAGCGGGTACTGGATCGACGCCGTGAAGAGGGCGTCGATGTCGGACTTGGCGAGGCCGGCGTCGTCGAGCGCCCTGGCGGTCGCCTGCCCGATCAGATCCATCTCCGTGGCGCCGGCGCCGACCTCGCCGAGGTCCGACTCGGCCACGCCGATCACGGCCGTGCGGCCGCGCAGGCTCTCAGCCATTCGTGCCTCCTCCCTGCAGCCGCGCGACTGTCGCCGGCTCGCCGTCGATCTCCACCGGGCGCACCTCGACCGTCGAGCCGATGGGCGGCTCGCCGGGGGTGGCGTCCTCGATCCGGGTCATCAGGCGCACGCCCTCGTCCAGGTCCACGAGGGCGACCGTGTAAGGATCCCGGTTGCGCGAGTAGATCGTGGTCGCCGAGTAGACCGTCCCCCGGCCGCCGCTCGTGCGCCAGCTCAGCTCCGTCGAGCCGCAGGCCGGGCAGAGCACGCGGGGGAAGAAGATCGCCTCGCCGCAGCGGTCGCAGTGCTGATAGGCGAGCTCCCCCGCCTGGATGCGCCGGGCGTACTCGGCGCCGGGCCATTTTTCGCTCATCTGCCTTCCTCGAAGCCGGTTCCCTGGCGGCGTGCGTCGCTCACACGCCGCGCGAAGCGTAGGTCGCGGGCGGCGCCCGGGCAGGCCGTTCGAGGGCCGTTTTGTAGAGCTCTACAAGCCGGCTCGGGCGGGGCCGGATGACGCGGTTCGACGGCCGGATACTTGCGGCGTCATCCCCCGAGCCAACGCATCTGTGGAAAGGAAGGACGCATGAAGGTTCTCGAGGACAAGGTTGCGCTCGTGACCGGATCCGGGCGCGGAATCGGCCGCGCGACCGCGCTGCTCCTCGCCGAGCACGGCGCCCATGTGGTCGTGAACGACCTCGACCACGACGCGGCCAACGAGGTCGCCGGCTCGCTGGCGACCGAGGGCGCCGTGCATGCGGGCGACCTCACCAAGCCGGGCGTCCCGGACGAGCTGGTCCAGACGGCGATCGACCGCTGGGGCAAGCTCGACATCATCGTGAACAACGCCGGCTACACGATCGACGGCGTCGTCCACAAGATGACCGACGAGGCGTTCCAGCGAATGCTCGACATACACCTGATCGTGCCCTTCCGGATCGTGCGCGCGGCCGCGCCATATCTGCGCGAGCCCGCCAAGGCCGAGCGCGAGCGGGGCGAGGAGGTTTTCCGCAAGATCGTCAACGTCACCTCGATCGCCGGCACCATGGGCGGCGCCGGCCAGGCGAACTACGCGGCGGCGAAGGCAGGCCTCGTCGGCCTGACCAAGACGCTCGCCAAGGAGTGGGGCCAGTTCAAGATCAACGTGAACGCCGTCGCGTTCGGCTGGGTCAACACGCGCCTGACCGCCTCCCAGGACGAGGACAACGTGATCGAGATCGATGGCGAGCGAGTGCGCCTAGGCGTTCCCGAGCAGCTTCGCCAGACGGTGCCGGGGCTCGCGCCGCTCGGCCGCGGGGCCACCCCCGAAGAGGCCGCCGGCGGGATCTTCCTCCTCTGCTCGCCGTGGGCGAACTTCATCCATGGGCAGGTGCTCAACGTGACCGGCGGCCAGGCCGTGGGGATGGGCTGAGCGCCCGCTCAGCTCGCGCCGCTCGCCTCCTGCGCCAGCAGCGCGAGCTGCGCCGCGAGCTGGCCGGTGGGATCGGCCACCACGTCGAGTCCCGTGGCCTGGCGCACTTTCGCGAGCCGGTAGCGCACGGTGTTCTCATGCACGCCGAGCGCGGCGGCCACGGCGCGAATGCTGCGCCCCCGCTCGAAGAACAGCCGCAACGTCTCGAGCTGCCGGCTGCGTGCGCGCGACCCGTCGTCCAGGTCACCCAGCAGCTCTCGCGCGTAGGCGCCCATCGCATCCGGGTCGCAGCACGACAGGAGCAGCCCCGCCGGGCCGAGCGATGCGCGGTCCACCACTTGCACCGGCTCCTCGCCGCCCCGCCCCGCCGACCAGCGCAGCATCCGCTCGCACTCGGCCACAGCGCGGGCACAGTCGCCGCCACTGCGGCTCACGCCGGACACCGCCGCCGCCACGCGCCCGGCAGCCGCGAGCTGCTCGAGTGCCGCGACGAGCCAGGGCGGCGCGGACGGCGCCTGTGCGCCCGTGTCGGCGAGCCACGGCAGGAGCACGGCCACGCCGTCGCCGTACGCGAGGCACGGCGGCGCCCCGCAGGGCGCTGCCTCGTCGAGCGCGGTCTGAAGCTCGGCGAGCAGCGTCGCGGCTCCGCTGTCTGCGGACCGCCAGCGCACGAGGCAAACGAGGTGCGGCGACTCGGCGTCCACGCCCTGTGCCTCGGCCCAGCGGCCGAGCCCCTCTGGATCGGCGACGGCGCGAGCGGGCGGCTGCGCGCCGGCGCCGGGCGTGCGGCGCGCGGTCGCGAGCTGCAGGGCGACGAGCGCCGTCGCGTGCTCGGCGACCAATGTGTCGAAGGCGTTGAGCGTGCCGCCGTGCTCTGCGAGGACGACGAAGCAGTCGCCGCCGCCCTGGGGCCCGCGCACGAGCAGCAGGCGGCGATAGAGCCCCGCGGCGGGCTGCGGCTCGACGAGGGTGTGCATGCTCGGCCCGAGCGACTCGGCGGCCGCGACGAGCCGCGGCGAGCGCATGCCCGCCGACCAGGCCGAGAGGCCGCCCGGGGCATGCCCGACCGCCAGCGGCTCGAGCTCGCCGTCGAGCACCGCGCACGGCTTGCCGGTCATGTCCGCGGCGCGCCTGGCGATGTCCGCGATGCCGCCGCCCTCGAGCACGCAGCGCGTCAGCTCGTCCTCGACTGCCCGCGCGCGCTCGAGCGCGCGGTTGCGGCGCGCCAGCCCGCGCGCCGAGCTCTCGGCCGCCTCCGCGCGCTGAGCGAACCCGACGGCGATGGCACCGAGGTTTGCGAGCGCGAGCAGCTTGAGCTTGTCGTCGACGGTGTAGGAGCGCGGCTCGCCGCGGTTGTCGAGGAAGAGCACCCCCACCACCTCGTCGTCGGCGATCATGGGCACGCCGAGCATCGAGCGAATGCCCCACTCGCGCATGGCCGCGCGCACCGGCCGCGGGTCGTGCTGCGCGTCCGTGATCAACACGGGCAGGCGCGACTCCACGATCTCCCGCGTGAACTCGTCGGCGTCGATTCCCGCCTGCGAGCGCCGCAGCCAGTTCAGGGCGTCCGCGCGCACCGGGTTGTGGATCGCGCGCCCGCGGAAGACGCCGTCGCGGTCGCGCAGATAGGCGCTGCAGGTGCTCACGCCCGCGACCTGGCAGGCGCGACGCGCGACGAGATGGAGGACCCGGTCGACCGCATTCCGGGGGTCGCGCGCGGCCCCCGCCTCCTGCCGCGCGCGCCCGCGCGCCGACCGGGCCGTCGCCAGCGGCCCCATGACGATCGTCAGGCGCCGGCGACGAACGCCGGGAACCGCGGCGGCCGCTTCTCGATGTAGCTCTGGATGCCCTCGGCGAAGTCCGGCCCGACGATCGACTCGCGCATCAGCTCCTCGGCGTGCTGCACGGCCGGCTCGAGCTCGGAGAGGATGTCGCGGTAGACCTGCTGCTTCATGGTCGCGATCGAGCGCGGGGCACAGAATTGGGCGAGCTCGCGCGCGTAGCGCTGGGCCTCCTCGAGTACGCGCTCGCGCGGGTAGACGTGGTCGACGAGCCGCAGCCGGTGTGCCTCCTCGCCGAGGATGACGCGGCCGGAGACGAGCAGGTCGAGCGCCGTCGACAGCCCGGCGACCTTCGGGAGCACCCACGAGATCCCGTACTCGGCGATCAGGCCGCGACGCACGAAGGCGGTGGTGATCTTCGCATCGTCGGCGGCAAAGCGAACGTCGCAGAACAGCGCGTGCACGAGCCCCAGCCCGGCGCAGGCGCCGTTGATCGCGGCGATCACCGGCTTCGGGATCGTGGCCGCCACATGCGGGCGCGCGCCCACGAAGGTCGGGTCGCTCCCGTTGCCCGTGGCGTCGATGCGGCCGCTCGTCATGTCGTCCATGAAGTTCATGTCGGCGCCGGCGCAGAACCCCCGGCCGGCTCCGGTCACGACGATCGCGCGCACATCGGGGTCCTCGGCCGCGCGCTCGAGCAGCTCGGTCCAGCGCTCCTCCATCTCCGGCGTGAGCGCGTTCAGGCTGTCTGGCCGGTTGAGCGTCAGCGTGGCGACGCCGTCCTCGCACGACCACAGCACGGTGTCCTGGTCAGGCATCGGTTCTCCTTGGTTGGCTTTCGTGTTCCGCGCTCAGCGGTACCTCTTGCGCAGCTCTGCCTTGGCGGTCTTGCCCGCGGCCGTCTTCGGGAGCGCGTCGAGGCGGATGAACTCCCTCGGCACCTTGAAGCCGGCGAGGCGCTCGCGCGCGAACTCCCGCAGCTCGTCCTCGGCCGCGTCCCCCACGATCACGGCGACCACGCGCTCGTCGTAGCGCTCGTCCCGCCGGCCGATCACGGCGCAGTCGGTCACGCCGGGGTGCTCCATCAGCACGGCCTCGACCTCCTTGGCGTAGACGTTCTCGCCCGCGGTGCGGATCATGTCCTTCTGCCGGTCCACGATCTCGAGGTGGCCGAGCGCGTTGATGCGCCCGAGGTCGCCGGTTCGCAGCCAGCCGCCGCGGAAGGCGGCCGCCGTCTCCTCGGGCTTGCGCCAGTAGCCGGCCATCACGGCGGCCGAGCGCACACAGACCTCGCCCACGTCGCCGCGCGCCACGGGCCGGTCGTCCGGATCGAGCAGGGCGACCCGCATGCCCGGCACCGGCGTCCCGATCGAGCCCGGGTCTCCCTCCGCCTCCTCCGGGCGCAGCACCGTGACGAAAGGACCGGCCTCGGTCAGCCCGTAGCCGTGCGCGATCCGCACCGAGTCAGCCCCGCGGGCCCGAAAGGCCTCGATCACCTGGGGCATCAGCTCCGACGGGTCGTAGGCGCTGTACGCGATCAGGGTGACGCTGGCGAGATCGGCGCTCTGGAATTCCTCGCAGCGCATCATCTCGCGCAGCATCAACGGCACCGTCCAGAGGCCGTTGCAGCGGTGGCGCTCCAGGGCCCGCACCACCGCGCCCGCGTCGAAGCGCGGCAGCACCACTGCGGAGCCGCCGACGAGGAAGTAGGTCTTCATGTAGTCCCACGCGGCGGTGTGCGACAGCGGCGCGAAGCAGAGGAAACGCTCGTAGCCGCGCAGGCCGAACGCCGAGCCGACGCTGATGCCGTCGATGAGGTTGCGCCGGTGGGTGATGATCGCGCCCTTCGGCCGCCCGGTGGTCCCGCCGGTGTAGAGGATCGCGTGAGCGCGGTCCCAAGTGCCGGTGGCGCCAGCGGCCGCGGGCGCCGCGCCGTCGGTCGCGAGCGAGCGCTCGATCCAGGCCCACAGGCCCGGGGCGGCCGCGTCGTCGTCGAGCGCCTCGATGCGCGCGGGCGTGCCCGCGGCGCGCGCTGCGGCCTGCGCCAGGTCCGAGTGATCGGCGTCGTGCAGCAGCAGGACCGGCTCCGAGTCAGCGAGGATGTAGGCGATCTCGGGCGCGGCGAGACGCGTGTTGATCGGCACGAGGATCGCCCCGACCAGCGACAGCGCGTACTGAAGGACGACATAATCCACGGCGTTGCTCGCCAGCACGGCCACGCGGTCGCCGTCGGCGACCCCACCGCGCTCGAGGCCCGCGGCCAGCCGCTGCATGCGCTCGCGGAACCCCTCCCAGGTGATGAGGGTCGACTCGTGCAGGAGCGCCGGCCGGTCCGGCGACCAGTACGCGTTGTGCTCGACGATGTCGTGCAGCCGCGGGGCGACGCACTCGGCCGGCGTGCCGTCGTGGCCGAGCCGGCTCGCCGCGTCGGTGTCGCCGACGTAGGTCATCGCCACCGCTTGCCTTCGCATCGCCTCCTCACAGCAGCTGCCATACGTCTCCCTCCAGCGCCGCCGTCGGGTCACCCGCATAGGCGACCGTGCCCTGGTTGAGGACGATCACGCCGTCGGCGAGGCTCGCCGCCTTGCGCACGTTCTGCTCGACGAGCAGGATCGTGATTCCGAACTCCCGGTTGATCGACTTCAGCGCACCCAGCAGGTCGTCGACGACGCGTGGCGCGAGGCCGCCCGAGGGCTCGTCCAGGAGCAGCAGCCGCGGCCCCGACATCAGCGCGTTCGCAACCGCAACCATCTGACGCTGGCCGCCGCTCATCGTCTGCACGACCTGCTTGCGCCGCTCCCGCAGGACCGGGAACAGCCGGTAGACGTCGTCGTAGCCGATCTTGGCGTCCGGCCGGTGGGCGAAGCCGAGGTTCTCCTCGACCGTCAGCGAGTCGAAGGTGCCGCGCAGCTGCGGGACCATGCTCACCCCGGCGCGGACGATGCGCTGCGTCGGCCAGCCGGAGATGTCCTCGCCGTCGAGCAGCACCCGCCCCCGGCGCGGCCGCCAGAGGCCCATGATCGTGCGCAGCAGCGTGGTCTTGCCGGCGCCGTTGTGGCCGAAGCTCGCGGTGAACGAGCCGGCCGCCAGCTCGGCCGAGACGCCGCGGAGCACGGGCTTGCCGAGCACGTCGACCGACAGGTCCTCGATCGCGAGCATCAGCTCGCCTCCTCCGCGACCTCGGCGCCTAGATAGACGCGCTGGAGCCGCTCGTCGCGCATCAGATCGTCCGGGGAGCCGTGAGCGAGGACCTTGCCCTCGTTCATGAAGACGGCGTGGTCGCACAGCTCACGCACGAGCAGCATGTTGTGCTCGACCAGCAGCACCGTGCGGCCCTTGGCGACGAGCGCCCGGACGACGCTCTTGAGCTGTGCGACCGAGCCCTCGTCGAGACCGGAGGCGGGCTCGTCGAGCAGCAGGAGATCCACCTGCAGGGCCAGCAGGCGCGCCAGCGAGAGCAGCTTCTGCTCGCCGTAGGAGAGCTCGCGTGCGCGCACACCGAGCTTGGCGGTGTCGAACCCTACCTCCGCGAGGCAGGCGCGGGCGAAGTCACGGTCCCGGCGCTCGCGGCGGCGCACCTTCAGCGGTCGCGCGAACACGTTCACGAGCCGGTCGCCGGGCTGGTCGGGTACCGCCATCGCCACGTTGTCGATCGCCGAGAGCTGCGGGAACAGCCGCACGTCCTGGAACGTGCGCCCGATCCCGAGCCGCACGCGCGCCTGCGGCGACATCCCCGACACGCGCCGGCCGCGGAAGGTGATCTCGCCGGCGTCGGCGCCGAGCGTCCCCGTGATCAGGTTGAACGTCGTGGTCTTGCCGGCGCCGTTCGGGCCGACGAGCCCCGTCACCGCCCGCTCCGGCACCTCGAAGCTGCAGTCGTTGACGGCGCGCAGGCCGCCGAAGCTCTTCGACACGCGATCAAGCGTCAGCAACGCTGCCCCCCTTCGTCTGCGACCCCTGCCCGGCGCGCACCCGCCGCGCGATCTCCGTGACGCCGCCGAAGATGCCGCGCGGGCGCACGAACATGAAGGCGATCAGGAGCGCCCCGAAGATCATCTGCTGGAGCGCCGCCGCGGTCGAGGGCTCGAGGTCGAGCTCCTTGAGCAGCTCCGGCAGCAGCAGGATCACGGCCGCCCCGAGCGCCGACCCGGTGACCGTGTACATGCCGCCGATCACGACCATCGTGATGACGGTGATCGAGTTCGAGAGCACGAACGTGTCCGGGCTCAGGAAGAAGAAGTACTGCGAGTAGAGGACTCCGGCCAGGCCGGCCACGCCGCCGGCGAAGGTCGCGACGATGATCTTCACGCGCCGGGTCGGCTTGCCCATCGCCGCGGCGGCCAGCTCATCGTCGCGCAGCGCGTGCAGCGTGCGCCCGAACGGGGAGCGGACGACCCAGGCGCAGACCGCCACCGTGAGGCACGAGATCACCGCCACCAGCAGCAGGAAGCTGTCATCGGAGCTGAAGTCGACTCCGGCGATCACGGGGCGGAGGATCCCCGGCAGCCCTGCGGGCCCGCCGGTGACACCGTCCCAGTTGGAGAGCACGTCGCTGATCACGACCTGCGCGCCGAGCGAGGCGACCACGAAGTAGTCGCCGGACACGCGCAGCGACGGCGCCGCGATCAGCGCGCTGACGAGCGCGCAGGCCACCACGGCGGCCAGGCACGCGAGCAGCAGCGGCACGCCGTGCTTCACCGTCAGCACGCCGTACGTGTAGGCGCCGACCCCGAAGAGCGCCGCGTGCGCCATCGAGAACACGCCGGTGTGGCCCAGCAGCAAGCTCAGCGAGACGGCGAGCATCGCGTAGATGAAGATCAGCGGCAGGAGGTCCTGGAACCAGCTCATCCGTCCTCCCCCACGCGCGCCGGCCGCAGCGACTCACTCGTGGCAGCCGTGCGGTCCCCGGCCGGAGCGGCCAGTCGAAAGCCTCGGCGTTGACGAAGCGGCGCCAAGCCCGAGGGTAGCAGCGTGATCAACACCAGGAAGCAGAGGAACACCACCGAGATGCTCCACTCCGACGGGATCACGAGCTGCGACACGTTCTGCAGCAGCCCGAGCAGCATGGCGGCCGCGAAAGCCCCGCCCACGCTGCCGATGCCGCCGAGGATCACGGCAACGAAGGCGAAGATGATCAGGTTCGTGCTGACTCCGGGCGCGATGCCCGTATCGGCCACCTGGTAGACGCCGACGAGGCCGGCGATCACCGATGCGAGCGCGTAGACGGCCGTCGTGATCCGCTCGGGCGAGCGCCCGAGGATGCGCACGAGCTCGGCGTTCGCAGCCAGCGCGCGAATGTCCGTGCCGAGCCCGGTGCGCCGCAGCAGCAGCCGCAGGCCGGCGAAGGCAGCGGCCGCGACCGCCACCAGGATCAGCTGCATGGTCGTGAGCGAGACCGATCCGAGGTCAACCGGCCGCTTGAGCGCGCCGCCGAGGTCGACCCTGAGCGTGCCGGCGCCCAGCCAGAGCGTGAACCCGTTCTCCACCAGGATGAGCACGCCGAGCGACACCAGAAACAGGACGAAGCCCTGTCCGCCACGACGCTCGAGCGGGAGATAGATCAGCCGCAGGACGACCACGCCGAGCAGGGTCGCCGCCGCGAGGCCGATCACCGCCGCGACGGCGAGAGGCAACTCTGTCCGCTCGCTCAGCGCGAACGTCAGGTAGGCGGCCGTCGCCATCACGGCGGCGTGGGCGATGTGGAAATGGCGGGTGCACCCGAAGATGAGCGCGAAGCCCAAGGCCACGAGCGCATAGAGCGCACCCGCCACGATCCCGTTGATGACCAGCTGCCAGAACAGTGTCATCGGTCGGCCCCTCGGCTCGAGGTCGCGTCCTCGCCTTACCCCCTCTTGACCACGACGCTCTTGCCGCCCTTGTCGATCGCGATCGCGATCGGGCGCTTGGCGACGCCCTGGTCGTCGAACGTGATGTCGCCGCCGAAGGAGGTCGGGAAGGTCTTGATCTCGCTGATCGCCTTCGCGATCCCCTTGCCGTCGGTGCCGTACCCGTGCTCCTGGGCGTACTGGTACGCCTGCGCGGCGACCTTGACAGCGTCGTAGTAGGTGCCGACGTACGGGTGCCCAGGCGCCTCGTTGAACTTCTGCTGGTACTCGTCGGCGAACTGCTTCTGCGGACGGAAGACGATCGGCGTGTGGATCAGGCCCTCGGCGTCCTTGTCGGCGATGATGTCCGGCAGCGCCACGAGCGAAGGCCCTGCCAGGCGCACGTCCCAGCCCAGCTGGCGGGTCTGGTTGACGGCCACGTGGGCGTCGTCGCCATAGGAAGCGAGGAAGAGCACGTCGGGGTTCGCATTCCGCAGACGCGCGAGCTGCGAGCGCATGTCCGTCGCCCCCGGCTCATGCGAGGCCGTCGCCACGACCTGACCGCCCGCCGCCGTGAAGTCCTGCTTGAAGTCCTTCAGGCCCGCCCTGCCGAGGTCGTCGTCGATGTAGAGGACGGCCCCGCGCTTGAGCCCGACGTTCTTCACGAGGTATGGAGCGAGCACAGCGACCTCGTTGCGGATCAGGTGGATCGTGCTGAAGAGCATGTCGCTTGCGCCCGCGAGCTCGTCGCCCTGCGAGCCGCCGTTGAGAAGCAGCACGTCGCGCTGCTTGGACAGCGGCACCAGCGCGAGGATCGAAGACGAGCCGACCGAGATCGCGACCGGCATCTTGTGCTCGCTGTAGGCGCGGTTGAAGGCGGTGACCGTCTGCTCAGGCGAGGCCTGGCTGTCCTCGATCGCAAGCTCGATCTTGGTCTTGCCGCCGATACCACCCGCGGCGTTGATCTCGTCGGCCGCCATCTTCACGCCGTTGACCTCGAACTTCCCGTAGCCGGCGTTGGGCCCGGTCAGCGGCAGCAGCGCCGCGAATGTGACCTTGTCGGGCTGGCCCGAGCCGCCCTTGCCCGAGCTGCCGCTGGAGCTGCTGCCGCAAGCGGCCACGGTGGCTGCCAGCAGCAGCGCCAGCAGGCCGATCAGCGCCGCACGCCAGCGGCGGCTGCGGCGATGCGTCCAACCAACGCTTTCACTCATTGCCAACACCTCTCTCCCTCGTGACTGACTCGACTTATCGATGGCGCTCGTCCCGCACGCTCAAGCCGCAAGCCGCGCGGCGAACCGCAACTCCTCGCTGACCGGCCCGAAGCGCTCGAGAACGCGCGGGTCGTGCCCCGGCACGACCACGGCGCCCCGCTCGGCTTCGAGCTCCCGGACCCGGTCGTAGGCCCGGTACATGGCCTCCAGGTCGGCGACCACCGCGAACGGCCGGTTCTTCTCGAGCTCCTCGTAGAAGTGGACCGCGTCCGACGTCAGCAGCACCGGCTGCTGCCGAGTCGCGACCAGCACCATCTGCTGCCCGGGCGAGTGGCCGCCCACGGCGATCACCCGGACGCCCGGCAACACCTCGGTGTCGCCGTCGACGGCGCGGATCCTGCCCGCCGCAACGGCGGCCTCGACACGTGCGATCTCCGCGCGCTCGACGTGGTCTGCGAACTGCGGCCGCGTCGCGATCTCACCGGTCCAGAACTCGAGCTCGCGCGCAGGCACGATCACGTCGGCATGCGGCAGGTGCGCGAGGCCGCCGATGTGGTCGTAGTGGAAGTGGGTGACGACGACGGCGCTGATGCGCTCCGGGCGAATGCGCAGCTTCGACAGCGCCTGGGGGAGCGTGACGACGGAGGTCCTGCCGCGCCGCTTCCCGACCGCGGGGTCGAAGCCGGTGTCGACCAGGACCGCGCTTCCGTCGCTCTCGAGCGCCCAGAAGTAGTAGGCCATCTCCGCCTCGGCGTCGGGCTCTCCGTATGCCTCGTAGCGATGGAAGAGGCGGCTACGACGCGTGCTCAACGTGCCGTACCGGATGGCCGTGACCGAGTACGTGCCCGGCGCCGTGAATGCCGCGTTGCCGTCAGGCACGGGTTGCCTCCGCGTCTGCGCTGCGCCGAACCTCGACGCCCGCCCAGCGCTCGAACATCCGCACCACCTCGGTGTGGTCGGCTTCCTCGTCGCTGCTCGCCGCCGCGAGCGCCCAGAGCTGCTCGACCGTCCCGCCGACGACCATCGGGTGCCCGAGCTCACGCGCCTGCGCGAGGCAGAGCCGCACGTCCTTGAGCATCAGCCGCAGCCGAAAGCCGGCATCGAAGGTTCCCGTGAGCACGTGCCGCGGGAACTTCGCGAACGTGGCGGTGTTGCGGCCGCTGCCGGCGTTGAAGGCCTCGAGCAGCGCCTCGGGGTCGAGCCCGGCGCGCACGCCGAGGGTCATGGCCTCCGAGGTGATCACCATCGCGGTGGCGGAGAGGAGGTTGTTCAGGACCTTGGCGGTCTGGCCCTGGCCGGGCTCGGCCCCCACATGGACGATCGTCTTGCCGAAGGTCTCGAGCAGCGGCCGGACCCGCTCGAACACCTCCCGCGTGCCGGCCGCCAGGACCGTGAGGGCGCGCGCATCGGCGGCCGCGACCCCGCCCGTGAGCGGCGCGTCGAGGTACTCGACATTGACGCTGGCCAATGCCGCGGCAAGATCGGCGGCGACGGCGCCCGTCGTGGAGACGTCCACGAAGGTCGCGATCGCCGTTCCCTCGCGCAGCCCGTCCGGGCCCTTCACCACCGCCTCCACCACCGCCGGCGTGGGCAGGCTCGCGAGCACCGTCTGCGCACGATCGGCGACCGCCTTCGGCGTTGGGCAGGCCACCGCGCCGAGGGCCTCGAACGGGGCCACCGCATCGTCGCGCACGTCGCAGACGGCGAGCGGGAAGCCCGCCTCGAGCAGGGCCCGCGCGAGCCGCGACCCCATCGCCCCGAGCCCTACGACTCCCACCGTTTGGGTGGCATCGGTCAACCGATCTCCTCCAGGTCCGAGCCGTCCGACCCGCCGATGGCCTGTTCTTCGCGAAGCACCGCGGCGGCCACGCTGAACGCGCTCAAGGCCGCCGGCACGCCGCAGTAGACCGCCGCCTGCAGGAGGGCCTCCTGGATCTCCGCCGGCGTGCAGCCGTTGTTGAGCGCGCCGCGCACGTGGAGGCGCAGCTCCTCGGGACGGTCGAGCGCCGTGAGCATCCCCAGGTTGAGGAGGCTGCGGTCGCGGCGACTGAGCCCGGGGCGGGTCCAGATCGCGCCCCAGCAGTACTCCGTGACGAGCTCCTGGAGCGGGCGCGTGAAGGGATCGGCCCTCGCGAGCGAGCGATCCACATGCTCGTCTCCGAGCACAGCCCGTCGCATCTCCTCACCGTCACGCGCCTTCCCGCTCGTCATCGATCCCTGCCCCCTTGGGTCGCTGTTCAACTGGCGCTCTCCAGCTCCGGTCGCGCCTCGTCCGATTCCTCCGCCCCTTCGCCCGTGAGCTCGAACAGCGTCCGGGCCGCGTTCTGAACGTGCGCGACACTCGCGCGCGCGGCGGTTTCCGCATCGCGTCGCTCGATCGCCTCGACGATCACCCGAATCTCCTCGAGGGATTGGGCGGGACGGTCCGGCGCGCCGAGGGTCGTCGCGCGCATGAGCGCGATGCGCGCCTGGAAGCTTCTGAGAATCGCCCGGACGGTGCCGTTGTCGGCCCCGTCGAGAAGGACCTCGTACAGCTCGGCCTTGGCGCGAAGCAGCTCGATGGGGTCGCGCGACTCGCGGTAGCGGTCCTCCATCGCGGTGAACGCCTCACGTAGCCGGCGCACGTCGGCGTCGGAGGCGCGCTGCGCGAACTGGCGGGCGACGATGCCCTCGAGCTCGGCGCGCACCTCGTAAATCTCGGCGGCTTGCTTCTGCGAGGGCGTGGCGACGACAGCGCCCTTCTGGGGAATGTTCGTGACGAGCCCGCGAGCCGCCAGCTGCCCGAGGGCCTCTCGGATCGTCGTGCGCGAGACCCCGAAGCGCTCGACCAGCTCTCGCTCGAGCAGGCGCTGCCCAGGCTTCAAGCGCAGCTCCACGATCTCTCGCTCCAGCAGGCGCAGCACCTGGTCGCGCACAGGCGCGGCAACTCGATCGACGAGGGCCCCTGAACCATCGTGTTCGACCATATGGTCATTATACAAGATGATCGTCTGGTGATCAGACAAAATGACGAGATGATCGTCTGCCACGCCACACGGCAGCAGCGCAGGCACGTGGGCGCTGGCGGCCGGGACGCAGCCCAGGGTCTCTCGAAGAGCGAGCGGGCGGGCGGCTATCGCTACGTCGAGCGGGCGGGCTTCAGGAGCCCGAGACCGCCATCTCCGCGAGCAGCAGCGGCGCGGCCTTGACGCTGCCCCCGAACGGCACCCAGCGCGTCCGCGAGCCCACCGCGCTCACCGAGCGCAGCATCGAGACGAGGTCGCTCGCGATCGTCATCTCGCGGACCGGCGCGCCGAGCTCGCCGTTCTCGATCAGGCGCCCGGTCGCGCCCACGGAGAACGTCCCCGACACCGGGTTCACGCCGGAGTGCAGGCCGGCCACGTCGGTGACGTAGACGCCCTCGCCGGCGCCGCGGACCAGCTCCTCGAGCTCGGCGTCGCCGGGCTCGACCACCAGGTTGGCGGCGCCCACCCCGGGCGGCGTGCGGTAGGAGCCGCGGCTCGCGCTGCCCGTGGTCTCGCGCCCCGCCTTGCGCGCGGTGCGGGCGTCGAAGAGGAAGGTCAGGAGGCGCCCGTCCTCGATCAGCGGGATGCGCCGCCGCGGCGACCCCTCGCCGTCGAAGGGCGCGCTGTCGGGGCCCTCCGGGTCGGTGCCGTCGTCCGCGAGGCGCAGGGCGGGCGAGGCGATCTCCTCCCCCTCCTTGCCCGCGAACAGCGAGCGGCCCCGCTGGACCGCGTCCGCCGAGAGCATGCCCCCGATGAAGCCGATGAAGCTCGCGGCCACGAAGGCGTCGAGCACCACCGGGCAGCGGCGGCTCTGTGGCTGCCGCGCCCCGACGAGCGCAGCCGCCCGCTCGGCCCCCTCGCGGCCGATCGCCTCGGCGTCGAGCCCCGCCGGGTCGCGCGCCAGGCCGACGCCCAGCCCGGTCATCAGGTCGGAGCCCTCGCCCGCGAACGCCGACACGTATGCCCAGGCGGAGCTCGATTCGTACCCCGCCGAGAAGCCGCGCGAGTTCGCGAGCGCGACGCGCCCCTCGGCGTCGGAGTAGACGACGTCCTCGACCTGCGACACGAGCGGGTGGGCGCGCGCGGCGCGCTCCACCTCCACCGCCACCGCGACCTTGCGCTCCGTGGTCCAGGCAGCGAGCTCGTCGGAGTGGAGGCCCGGCACGTCGGCCGTGCCGAAGCTGTCGGGCAGGCCGGCGAACTCGTCCTCGTCCGCGACGCGAGCGTTCTCGCTCGCGGTGCGCGCGAGCTCCGCCACGCCCGCGTCGCTCAGGTCCGTGCCGTAGGCGTAGCCCGAGCGCGCCCCGAGGAAGACCCGCACGCCGATGCCGCGGCTGCCCGCGTCGGTGAGGCTCTCGACCGCGCCCTCGTAGACGCGGATCTGGCGCGTGACCGCCTCCTCCGCCCAGGCCTCGGCATCGTCGGCTCCGGCGGCGAGGGCCGCCTCCACCGCCCGGCGCGCAACCGCCTCGAGGTCGCTGCCGCCGCGCGCGCTCACGTGGCGGTGCCCCCGACGGTCAGCGCGCGGATGCGCACGTGCGGCTGGCCGACGCCAGCAGGCACGCGCTGCCCGCCCTTGCCGCAGAAGCCCGTGGCGATCTCGAGGTCAGAGGCGATCCCGTCGATCGCGCGCAGCGCCTCGAGCCCGTTGCCGATCAGCGTGGCGCCGCGCACCGGCGCGGTGACCCGGCCGTTCTCGATCAGGTACCCCTCCGACACCCCGAAAACGAAGTCGCCGGTCGCCGGCTCGACCTGCCCGCCCCCGAAGGAGACCGCGTAGAGGCCGCGCTCGACGCCCGCGATCAGGTCCTCGGGCGTCGCGTCGCCGGGGCCGAAGTAGGTGTTCGTCATGCGCGGGATCGGCAGGTGGCGGAACGACTCGCGGCGGCCGTTCCCGGTCGAGGCCGTGGCGTCCTTGCGCGCGCGCAGCAGGTCGTAGAGGTACGAGGTGAGCCGCCCGTCCTCGATGATCGTCGTGCGCTGGGTGGGCGTGCCCTCGTCGTCGATGCCGTCGCTGCCCCACTCGCCGGCCCTGGCGCCGTCGTCGTAGGCGGTCACGAAGGGCTCGGCGAGCCGGTCGCCGAGTCGCCCGGCGTAGACGCTGGCGCGCTTCTGGACCGCGTCCGACTCGAGCCCGTGGCCGACCGCCTCGTGCAGCAGCACGCCGCCGAAGCCGTTGCCCACCACGACGGGCATGCGGCCGGTGGGCGCGTCGACCGCGTCGAGCAGGGTGAGCGCCTTGCGGGCGGCCTCGGAGGCGACCTGCTCGGGGTCGCGCTCGATCAGCTCGAAGCCGGCGTGGCCGCCGCGCGTCTCGTGCCCCGTCTCGACCGTGCCGTTGCGGCGCGCCACCACCTGCACGCTCAGGCGCACGCGCGTGCGGTCGTCGCCGGCGCTCACGCCGTCGGAGTTGAAGACCTGGATCCGGCGGCGCGTCTCCGCGTAGCCGACGGTCACCTGCACCACCTCGCCCGACGCGGAGCGGGCGCGCTCGTCGCACGAGTGCAGGATCTCGGCCTTGCGCGCCGCGTCGACCTCCTCCGGGCGCAGCGCGACCTCGTGGCGAGCGCCCGCCTGCATCGGCTCAGCCTGCCTCACGCCGCCCGGCGCCGAGCCGCCGCGCACCGCCTGCGCGACCGAGTCCGCCACGCGCTCGAGGGCGTCCTCGCGCAGGCCGTCGACGTGGCCGAAGAAGGTGGAGTCGCCCTGGACCACGCGGATCGACGCGCCCAGCTCGCGGCCGCTCTGCGGGCGCTCGACGCGCCCGTCGTCGAGCGAGAGCGCGAGCCCCTCGCGCTCCTCGACGTACACCTCCGCGAAGTCGCCGCCGCGCCTGAGCGCGCGCTCGAGCAGCCGCTGCGAGAGTCCCGGGTCGAGCAGCGTCATGGGCGCTCCCTCCGGCGCCGCGGCGCGAGCGCGATCATCCGCTCGGCGATCTGCACGAGCTCGGCGCCCGCCCCGGCCGAGGTGGGCAGCACGCGCGGATGGCCGGCCGCGTCGTAGGCGACCGCCCGCGGCGCGCGCTGCGTGCCGCGCCCGCGCAGCGCGGCGGCCGCCCCGCCCACGAGGCCCGCCACGCGCGCGAAGGTGCCGCGAGGCTCCTTCACGCGGCCTTCGGCTCGAGGTCGGAGAGCACGTTGCGCAGGTCGTAGCGCATCAGCGACGAGAGCGCGAAACGGCCCGTGACCACCGCGATCAGGTGCCGCGCGGAGCGCACCGCGAAGACGGCCCCGTCGCCTGTCGACACCTCCACCTCGGCGACGTCGGACCCGTCCGCGGCGGCCTCCCCGGCGCGCTCGAGGAGCCGCGTCGCGAGTCGGCCGAGCTCCTCGGCCTCGGCCTCGCCCGGGAGCGAGTGGGCGGCGATCCGGCCGGAGCCGTCGAGCAGCACGGCCGCGCGGATGTCGGTCGAGAGCTCGTCGAGGTAGCGGAGCGCGAGCTCGGGCGTGAGCGCTGAATCCGTCAACGCGGTCAGAATAGCCGCGTGCCGCTCTCCAGAATCTCGTGGCTTGTGACCGTGGGCGTCTGCCTCGTGGCCGCGCTGCTGCTGCTCGTGTCGGGGTACGTCGGCTACTTCGGGATCCTGCTCGTGCTGGCCGCCTCGGCGTCCGTGAACCTGCTCGACTGGCCGAAGGCGCGCTCACGGGAGCGCGAGCCGGGCGAGGCCCCGCCCGGGTCCGAGTAGGGGCGCCGCGGCCCGCCACCGTCGTGGGGGGCGCGGCGCCGGGCGGCTCAGCCGGGAGGGCCGACGGCGTCGCCGCGGGACACGATCGCCACCTCGGGCTCGAGGTGGATCAGCACGTCCGCACCGTGGAGCTCGCGCCTGATCTCGGCCTGGAGCTCGTGGCTCACCTCGTGAGCGCGCTCGAGCGTCGTGCCGCGCCGGAACTGCACGTGCAGGTCGATGTAGCGCCGGCTCCCGGCGCGCCGCGCGCGCAGCTTGTGGAAGCCCACCACCTCGGACGCGTCGGCACGGCGGATGGCGTCGCGCACCGCCTCGAGCTCGTCCGCTGGCAGCGCCTCGTCCACGAGGATTCGCGACGAGCGCGTGAGGATCCGTAGGCCCGCCCACAGGATCGCCGCGGCGACCGCGAGCGCGGTCACCGCGTCGAGCGCCGCCACACCGGTGGCCGCCACGAGCGCGAGCCCGACGAGCACCCCGGCGGAGGTCATGGCGTCGGTGCGCAGGTGCTCGGCGTCGCCCTCGAGCGCGGCGGAGTCGGTCTCGCGCGCGACCCGGTGCAGGCGCGCCGAGACGAGGACGTTCGCGACCATGGAGAACGCGATCACGCCGATGCCGATCCCGATCGCGTCGATCTCGGGGGGCTTGTTGAGGCGGCCGATCGACTCGTAGACGATCACGCCGGCCCCCGCCAGGATCAGCAGCCCCTCGGCCGCCGCGCTCAGGTTCTCGACCTTCTCGTGGCCGTAGGGGTGCGACTCGTCCGCCGGCTCCCCCGCCTTGCGCACCGAGAAGAACGCGACGACCGAGGCGAGCAGGTCGATGCTCGAGTGCACGGCCTCGGTGAGGATCGCGATCGATCCGGTGAGCAGGCCGGCTACGAGCTTGAGCGTGATGAGCGTGACGTTCGAGGCGACCGAGAGCCCGGCCGCGCGGGTCTTCTCGCGCGTGTCGAGCCCGAGGCGCGCGAGCGTCGCCGCCCGGCCCTGCGCCCGCCCCTGCCGCGGGGCGGTCACGGTCGACGCCTCGCACGCGCCACGGTCACGCCCCGTCCCGCCCGCGGCCGAGCCAGTCGAGGAACGCGCGCGCCGCGCGCCCGCGATGGCTGATCGCGTGCTTCTCGTCGGCGCTCAGCTCGGCCATCGTCCGTCCGTCGTCGCGGTCCGCGGGTAGGAACGCGGGGTCGTAGCCGAAGCCGCCGTCGCCGCGCGGCTCCGGGGCGAGCGTCCCCTCGCAGCGGCCGATGAACGTGAGCACCTCGTCCGCGCCCGGCTCGGCGTAGGCGAGCGCGCAGACGTAGGCCACGCGCCGGTCCCCGTCCGCGGGCACCTCGCGGAGGAGCTTGGCGAGGTTCTCCTCGTCGCTTGCGCACTCGCCCGCGAAGCGCGCCGAGCGCACGCCCGGCGCGCCACCGAGCGCCGCCGCCTCGATCCCCGAGTCGTCCGCGAGCGCGGGCCTGCCGGTGGCGTGGGCGGCGGCGCGGGCCTTGGCCACGGCGTTCTCCTCGAACGTCTCGCCCGCCTCGGGAGGCAGCCTGACATGCTCGGGAAGCGGCTCGACCTCGTGCGGCGCGAGCAGTCGCGAGAACTCGCGGAGCTTGTGCTGGTTGCGGGTCGAGAGCACGAGCCGCACGCGAGCCTCCCGTGCGGTCAGGCCGCCGCAGGCAGCCCGCCGGTCGCCTGCGCCTGCAGCTCCCTGAGCTCCTCGATCCCGCGCGCGGCGAGCGCGAGCAGCTCGTCGAGCGACGCGCGCGAGAGTGGCGTGCGCTCGGCCGTGGCCTGCACCTCGACGAGGCCGCCGTCGCCGGTCATCACGACGTTCATGTCGACGTCGGCGCGGGAGTCCTCCGAGTAGTCGAGGTCGAGCAGCGGCGTGCCGTCCACCACCCCGCACGAGACCGCCGCGACCGAGCCGGTGAGCGGCAGCTTCTCCAGCTTGCGCTCCTCGACGAGCCGCTTGCACGCGAGCTCGAGGGCGACGAACCCGCCCGTGATCGACGCGCAGCGGGTGCCGCCGTCGGCCTCGAGCACGTCGCAGTCGATGTAGATCGTGCGCTCGCCGAGCGCCTCGAAGTCCACGACGCCCCGCAGCGCGCGGCCGATCAGCCGCTGGATCTCGATGGTGCGCCCGTCCGGGCGGCCGCGCGTGGAGTCGCGCGGCTTGCGCTCGCCGGTCGAGGCGGGGAGCATCCCGTACTCGGCGGTGACCCAGCCCCGCCCCTGGCCGGCGAGCCAGCGGGGCACCTCCTCCACCGCCGAGGCGGTGCAGATAACGCGGGTGCCGCCGCACTCGATCAGCGCCGATCCCGTGGCAGAGCGCACGAACCCCGGCGTGATCGCGGTGGGGCGCAGCTCGTCGGCACGCCCCCGGCCGTCGTTCCTCACGGCCGCCCCTCCGAGCGCGCGGCGACGAGCTCGCGCGTCGCTGCCACCTCGACATGCCTGACCTCGCCGAGCGGGAGTTGGAGGAAGCGCGTGCCCATGCGGCGGAACGACTCCGGGTCGCCCGAGCAGAGGAACCGGTAGCCCCCGCGGCGGGTCTGGTCGTTAGCCAGCCCGGCGGCCTGAAGCGCGCGGTCGACGTCGTCGGCGATCGCGTGTCCCGAGGTCACGATCCGCACGCCGCGGCCGAGCGCGCGCTGGATCACGGCGCGCACGAGCGGGTAGTGCGTGCAGCCGAGGATCACGGTGTCGACGTCAGCCTCCCGCAGCGGCTCGCAGGCTTGCTCGACCTCGTCGACGACGAGCTGGTCGATGAGGCCCTCGCGCTGGATCAGCGGCGCGAGGCCCGGGCAGGCCACCGGCACGAGCGTCGCGTCGGGCGCCACCTCGGCGAGGGCCCGCTCGTAGGCGCCGCTGGCGACCGTCGCCTCTGTCGCGAGCAGCCCGACCCGGCCGTTGCGCGTCGCCTCGCCCGCCTGCCGCGCCTCCGGCGAGATCACGCCGATCACCTCGACGTGGCCGGCGTACTCGGCGCGCAGGGCGGGAAGCGCCGCGGCGGTCGCGGTGTTGCACGCCACCACGATCAGCTTCGCCCCCTCCCGCAGCAGCTGCTCGGCCATCTCGAAGGAGAAGGCGGTGAGCTCCTCGGGCGTGCGGCCGCCGTAGGGGAAGTGGCCGGTGTCCCCGAAGTAGACGAAGTCCTCGTGCGGCAGCGTGACGAGGCACTCGTGCAGCACCGTGAGGCCGCCCAGGCCGGAGTCGAAGACGCCGACTGGCTGGGAGCGGTCGAAGGAGGTCATCGGGGTCATCTTGGCAGGGGGAGTGGCTGTATCGGTCGTTGCGGAAGGCTATGCGGCCGCCCTCGCGGCCGGCACCGGATCCTCGACGAAGGCCCGGTGCCAGAGTCCAAGGCTCAGCAGGCAGAAGAGCTCGCGCGTGCGGTCGTGGCGGCCGACAGCGTGCTCCTCGATCAGGTCTCGGAGCGCCGCGCGGTCGAAGAGCTCGGCGCAGAGGCCGCCGTCGCCGAGCAGGACGTCGTCGAGCAGCGGCCGCAGCTCGCGGCGCAGCCAGCGGTCGAGCGGCGTCTCCCAGCCGACCTTGCGCCGCTCCACGATCTCGCGCGGCAGGAGACGCAGCATCGCCTGCTTGTGGATCGACTTGCCCTCGCGGCCACGCAGCTTCACGCGCGGGTGCATGGACTCGACGAGCGCGACGAGGTCCTCGTCGAGGAACGGGACGCGCAGCTCCACCGACTCCGCCATCGACATCTTGTCGGCGATCATCAGCAGCTCGTCCGGCAGCGAGAGGCGGGTGTCCACGTAGAGGACCTGGGTGAGCGGGTCGCGGTCGGCTACGCGCCCGCGGAGCCGCTCGAGCGCCCGCTCCGGGCGCGCGCCCCGCAGCGCCGCGGCCAGCTCGGGCGTGTAGACGCGCGCCTTCATCTGCGGCGAGAGCACCTGGTAGGCGGTCATCAGCAGCTCGGTGTCGCCCCGCGCCGCGAGCGACTCCAGCCCCCGGCGAAGCTGCTGGCTGCCGGTCCTGCCCGCGAGGCGCGCCGCGAGGCGCGGCAGCGGGCCGAGCCGGCGTAGCCTCCCCGCGAGGTCCACGCCGAAATGGCGCCCGTAGCCTGCGAGCGGCTCGTCCGCGCCCTGTCCGCTGAGGGCGACCGGCACCCTCGGCCGCATCAGCTCAGCGACGAAGCGGACCGCGGGCGCGCTCGTCGCGGCCACGGGCTCCTCGAGCGCGACGAGCGCCTCGGGCAGCCGGGCGAGGTACTCCTCGGCCCCCACCACGACGTGCTCGTGCTCGGCGCCGAACAGGCGCGCGGTCTGAGCCGCGGCCTCCACCTCGTTCGTTTCGGGGCCGCCGCCGCTGAACCCGACGGTGAAGCTGCGGACCTTCGGCAGGTGCTTCGCCATCACGGCCGTGACGGCCGCAGAGTCGAGCCCGCCGCTGAGCATCACGCCCATCGGGCGGTCGCTCATGAGCTGCCGCACGACCGCGCGCTCGAACGCCTCGAGGTACTCCTCGACGAGCTGCTCGCGGTCGCGCCGCGCGGCGAAGGCCTCGCCGTGCCAGTAGCGCTCCTCGCTCAGCCCGCGGGCGTCCACCCGCAAGCGGCCTGCGGGGGGCAGCTTGCGGACCGCCGACAGCAGCGTGCGCGGCGACGGCACGAAGCGGTAGGTGAGGAACTCGTCGACCGCGACCGGATCGAGCTCGCGCGGCAGCGCAGGGTCGGCGAGCAGCCCCTTGATCTCGGAGGCGAACGAGACGCGGCCGCCCGCCTCGCTCCAGTAGAGCGGCTTCACGCCCAGCTTGTCGCGCGCGAGCAGGAGCGCGCGCTCGCGCGGATCCCAGAGCGCGATCGCGAAGATCCCGTTGAGGCGCTCGACGAAGGCGTCGCCCAGCTCCTCGTACAGGTGCGGGAGCACCTCGCCGTCGCTGCCCGAGCGCATCCGGTGGCCGCGCTGCTCGAGCCAGCGCCGCAGCTCGGCGTAGTTGTAGATCTCGCCGTTGAACACGACCGCGATCTCGCGCCGCTCGTCGTAGATCGGCTGGTGGCCATGCTCGGGGTCGACGATCGCGAGCCGGCGCATCCCGAGCGCGAGCTCGGGCTCTGCGTGGTAGCCCTCGCCGTCGGGGCCGCGGTGCGCGAGCCGCGCCGTCATCTCGCGCACGAGATCGGCGGAGGCCGTCGCCCCGGGCGCGTAGACGCCCGCTATTCCGCACATCGCGCCGTCCCCCCCGCCGGCCAGGCGGCCGACCGCGCCGTCATGCTGGGACTACCGTGCGTCATCAGCCGCGGCCACGATAGCCCGCCACCGCGGACGATCCCCATCACGTGACCGAGAACCCGGGTCCCGACCAGCTCAGCCCGCCGACCGGCCCGGCGGCAGCGCCGGTTCCCGCCGCGGCGGGCGCCGCCGCCCCCGCCTCCGACCGCCGAGGGCGCCTCGCGCGCAGCGCGATCTTCTACTCGATAGCCACCGGCGCCTCGCGTGTGGCGGGGCTGGTTCGCGAGATCGCCGCCGCGAGCCAGTTCGGCGTGACGGGGCCGATGTCCGCCTTCGCGATCGCCTACCAGGTGCCGAACGTGCTGCGCGCGCTGTTCGCCGAGGGGCCGCTCCAGGCGGGGTTCGTCCCCGTCTTCACGGAGCTGCTCGAGCGCGGGCAGCGCAAGGAGGCGTTCCGCGTCGCCTGGTCGCTCGTCTTCCTGACCTGCCTCGTCCTCGGCGGCGCGACCGCGCTGCTCGTGCTGCTCGCGCCGCTCGTGATGCCGCTCCTCGCCCCCGGCTTCGACGACGAGCCGGAGCTGCGGCACCTCACGATCGTGCTCTCGCAGGTCCTGTTCCTCACGGTCCCGATGCTCGCGGTGTCCGGGCTGGTCGTCGGGATCCTCTACGCATTCGATCGCTTCGCGGCCTCCGCGCTCGCGCCGCTGGCGTGGAACCTCGTGGTGATCGGGTTCCTGCTCGGCGTCGTCCCGCTTCTCGCGGAGGACAAGCAGATCTACGGGTACGCCTTCGGCGTGCTGGCCGGCACCGCCGTGCAGCTCGCGCTCCCGATGCCCTGGCTGCGTGGAATCGGCGGCCGCTTCTCGCTCGTCGCCGACTGGCGCAACCCCCACGTGAGGCGCGTTCTCAAGCTGATGCTGCCGGTCACGCTCGCGCTCGGGGTCGCGAGCCTCGACCTCGTGATCGACTCCTTCTTCGGCACGCTCGTGAGCGAGGAGACGCCGGCCGCGATCGACCGCGCGTTCCGGATCTACCAGCTGCCGCAGGGGCTCTTCTCGGTGGCCGTCGCGACGATCCTCTTCCCCACGCTCGCCCGCTACGCCGCACGGGGCGAGCGCGCGAACGTGCGCCGGATCACGGCGAGCGGCGCGCGCCAGATCGCGCTCCTGCTCGTCCCCTCGGCGTTCCTGATGGCCGTGCTCGCCGAGCCGATCACCAGGCTCGTCTACCAGCGGGGAGAGTTCACCGCGCACTCGACCGAGCTCGTCAAGACCGCGATGGTGTGGTGGGCTGTCGCGCTGCCCTTCGAGGGGATCAGCCTGCTCTACTCGCGCGCGTTCTTCAGCCTGCAGCGGACGTGGGTCACCGCGCCGCTCGCGCTCGTCGACATCGCGCTGAACGCGCTCGTCGCCCTGGCGCTGTACGGGCCGTTCGGGATCTCGGGCGTCGTGATCGGGACGGTCGTCGGCACCGCGTCGATGACCGCGCTCCAGGCGCTCATCCTGCGGCGCGACCTCGGCGGCGTGGAGGGCCGCGCGACCGCCGCCGCCCTCTCCCGGATGGTGCTCGCGGGCTGCGCCCTCGGGGCCGTGAGCTACTTGGTGTGGCGGGGCCTCGACGCCGCGCTCGGCCGGCGCGCCTGGGCGCAGGTCGTCTCGCTCGGGACGGCGATCGCGGCGGGGGGCGCCGTGTACGGCGCCGCCGTCCTCGCCCTGCGCGTGAGGGAGGCGCACGAGATCCTCAAGCTCGTGAAGGGCCGCTTTCACCGGACCTAGAACTCGACCTTGTCGACGGCCTCGCGGATCTTCCCGATGATCGCGTCGCCGAGGTCCTTGCCCTGGTCGGTCTTGAAGCCCTTCATCGCGGCCACGACGCCGGCCATCACCAGCGCGACCAGCAGGATCAGCGCCACGTACTCGACCGTGCCCTGCCCACGCTCCTCGCCCAGCCGCCGGCCCGCGCGCCACAACGCCGCGTGCGTCCACCCCATCGCTCGATACATCCGAGACCTCCTGTCGCTTGCTGACAGGAGTCATGCTCGGCGGCGGCGCGCGACGGCTCCAGACGCCGACGTGACAATGCCGCGACGGCTCCGCGACGTTCACATCACCGAGCTGCCCGAGTAGGTGGCCGGCCGCGACGACTGCCTCGCGAGCGCCGCATGACCATGCGATGTCGCGGGGCCGCGGAGCTGCCACGGTTTAACCCGCCCCCCGAACGGCAAAGGAACGCGTCATGACCCCATCGCCGGCCGCAGCCGCACCGCCGATCGTCCTCATCCACGGGCTGTGGACGACGCCGCTCAGCCGGGAGAGCTGGGCCCGTCGCTTCGAGGAGCGCGGGCACCGCGCGCTCGCCCCGGCCTGGCCGGGGATGGACGCCGCCATCGACCGGCTGCGGCACGACACCTCGCGCCTCGAGCGCCTCGGGGTGAAGGAGGTGGCCGACCACGCGCTCGAGTGGGCAGTCGCCCGCGCCGAGCAGCTGCCGCACGGGAGCGCGTGATGGCGTTCACGCGAGGGTTCCATGGACGCCGGCGGAGCGACGTCGACCCGGCGCGCCTGCCCCCCGGCCAGTACGAGACGAACGCCTTCCCGGTGCTCTCCGCCGGGCCAACTCCGCACACACCGCTCGAGGAGTGGAGCTTCGCGATCGGCGGAGCGCTGGGCGAGGCGCGCTCGTGGACCTGGGAAGAGTTCACCGCGCTGCCCAGCGAGACCGTGACCGCGGACATCCACTGCGTGACCAAGTGGTCGAAGCTCGACACGAGCTGGAAGGGCGTGCCGGTGGACGTCCTGCTCGCGGGCACGGAGCCCCGTGGCAGGTTCGCGGTGGCGTGGTGCGACGGCGGCTACACCACCAACCTGCCGCTCGAGGATCTCACCGGCGGCAAGGCGTGGGTCGCGTACCAGTACGGGGGCGAGCCGCTCGCCCCCGAGCACGGCGGCCCGGCGCGCCTGCTGGTTCCCCGCCTCTATTTCTGGAAGAGCGCCAAGTGGCTGCGCGGTCTCAACCTCGCCGACCAGGACGAGCCGGGCTTCTGGGAGTCCTACGGCTACCACAACCGCGGCGATCCCTGGAAGGAGCAGCGCTACTGGAGCGACTAGCGGCGAGCCCGCCGCGCCTCACATGGCGCACCGCGACGATCAGGGAGGCGAGGGTCGAGACGCCGCACGCCACGACGCTCGTGCTCGACGTCCCCGGCTGGCCGGGCCACCTGGCCGGGCAACACGTGGACGTTCGCCTCACCGCCGAGGACGGCTACCAGGCGCAGCGCTCGTACTCGATCGCCTCGCCGCCCGAGAGCGAGCGGCTCGAGCTGACGATCGAGCGCATCGAGGACGGCGAGGTGTCGTCCTACCTGGTCGACGACGCGCGGCCGGGCGACGTGTTCGAGCTGCGCGGGCCGATCGGGGGCTACTTCGCCTGGCACGCCGGACTGGACGGCGCGCTCGCGCTGATCGGCGGCGGCTCCGGCGTCGTGCCGCTCGTCGCGATGTTGCGCCACCGCCGGGCGGTGGGGGCGCAGACCGACGCGCGGCTGCTGCTGTCCGCGCGCACGCTCGAGGACGTGCTCTACCGCGAGCAGCTGCGCGACCTGCGGGACTCGAGCGTGGCGATCCACCTGACCCTCACGCGCGTGTCCGCCGCGCCCGCGGACTGGAGCGACGCCTGGACTCGGCGGATCGACCGCGAGATGGTCGCCGAGCTTGGGCCTGCGCCCGGCGCCGACGCCCGCTTCTACGTCTGCGGCCCGACGCCGTTCGTGGAGGAGGCGGCGCGGCTGCTCGTCGGGCTCGGGCACGACGCGCGCAGCGTCCGCACCGAGCGGTTCGGACCCACCGGGGGCTGACGATGCACACCGACGGAAACGCGATCGCAGGCCTGCTCGAGGAGATCTTCGCTCGCGAGATGACGAGCGCCGAGCGGGTGTGCCAGTCGTGCAATGCGCGAAGCCATATCGGCGCTCACCGGCTGCACCGGGGCGCGGGTCTCGTGCTCCGCTGCCCGGCGTGCGGCGAGGTGGCGGCGTGCATCGCGACGCTTGGCGGCGGCTACGCCGTCAGCATTCGCGGAACTTGGCTGTTCAACGGACAGATGGGACAGCCGGCGGACGAGCCCGCTTCAGCGAGCGCACAGCGTGGGCCCGCAACCTCGCAGCGCCGCTCCGCGACTTCCTGAACACGGAGACCGGCGGTGCGCTGGCGCTGCTCGCGGCCGCGCTCGCCGCGCTCGTGTGGGCGAACTCGCCGTGGCCCCATTCGTACGAGTCCGTGTGGACCACGAGGCTCTCGATCCGGATCGGCGACGGCGGCATCTCGCAGGACCTGCGCCACTGGGTGAACGAGGGCCTGATGACGTTCTACTTCCTCGTGGTGGGGCTCGAAGCCAAGCGCGAGCTCGACGTGGGGCAGCTGCGCGAGCGCCGGCGGGTCGCGATCCCGCTGGTGGCCGCGCTCGGCGGCATGGCGCTTGCCGTGACCATCTACCTGGCCTTCAACGCGGGCGGCGCGGGCGCCCGCGGCTGGGGAGCCGCGATGTCCACCGACACGGCGTTCGCGCTCGGCGTGCTCGCGCTGGTGGCGCCCGGCGGCACCCGCCTGCGGGTGCGCCTGCTCACGCTCGCGGTGTTCGACGACCTCGTCGCGTTGGTGGTGATCGCCACGGCGTACACGGAGCACGTGTCGCTCGTGCCGCTGCTGGTGGCGGCCGGACTGTTCGGCTCTCTGGTCGCGCTCCGCTACGCGCCGCATGCCTGGCGCGCGGAGGCCGCCGTCGTGCTCGGGGTGGCCTTCTGGGTCGCTCTGTACGAGTCGGGAATCGATCCGGTGATCGCCGGGCTCGCGGTGGGGCTCGTAACGAGCGCCTACTCGCCACCACGTGTCGAGCTCGAGCGGGTGGTGGAGCTCACGCGCTCGTTCCGCGAGCAGCCCACGCCCGAGCTGGCGCGCTCGGCGCGGCGCGGCGTGGCCTCCGCGATCTCCCCCAACGAGCGCCTCGAGTACCTGCTCCACCCCTGGACGAGCTTCGTGATCGTTCCTCTGTTCGCGCTCGCCAACGCCGGCATCCACGTGAACGGCGGGCTCCTGAGCGACGCCATCAGCTCCCCGATCACCCTCGGCATCCTGCTTGGCTACGTGGTGGGCAAGCCACTCGGGATCATCGGCTCCGCCGCGCTCGCGCTGAGGCTGCGGCCCGGGCTCCGCCGCGGGCTGAGCTGGCCGGTGATCGCCGGCGGCGGCGTGGTCGCCGGCATCGGGTTCACCGTGTCGCTCCTCATCGCGAGCCTGGCCTTCCACGGGCGCGAGCTCCAGGAGGCCAAGATCGGGGTCCTGGCCACGGCGCTCGTGGCGTCGCTGGGCGGCTGGGCCGCGTTCCGGCTGATCGCCCGCCTCCCCGAGTCGATGCGAGCCCGCCAGATCGCGGGCACCGAAGAGGAGATCGTGGACCTGGCGGACGACGTGGACCCCGAGCGCGACCACATCCGCGGAGCCGAGGACGCGCCCGTCACGCTCGTCGAGTACGGCGACTACGAGTGCCCCTACTGCGGCCAGGCGGAGGTGGTGGTGCGGGAGCTGCTGCTGTCGTTCGGGGACGACCTGCGCTACGTCTGGCGCCACCTCCCGCTCAACGACGTGCACCCCAACGCGCAGCTCGCCGCCGAGGCGGCCGAGGCCGCGGCCGCCCAGGGCGCCTTCTGGGAGATGCACGACAAGCTGCTCGACCACCAGGACGAGCTCGGCCCCCGCGACCTCGGGCGCTACGCCGAGGAGCTCGGACTCGACATG
>JADGHQ010000004.1 GCA_019683805.1 Thermoleophilaceae bacterium | reverse complement strand
CGGGCGGGCCTGGCACGGTCGGGACGGCGGCCGGCCTGGCCTGGGCCGGCGGCGCCGCGACCGGCGCGAACGCGACCGTGGCATGCCCCGCGTCGCCCGAAAGGATCGCGGCGCGGGCGCCCTCGAGCGCCGCGATGAACTCGTCGGCGGAGCGGAAGCGCTCGGCCGGGCGCTTCGCGAGCGCGCGCAGCACGACCGCCTCGAGCCGCGGGTGCACGCGCGCGAGCTGCGCGAGGCGCGGCGGCGGCTCGCTCAGGTGCTTGAGCGCGATCGAGACCGCGCTGTCGCCCTCGAACGGCACCCGCCCCGCGAGCATCTCGTAGAGGATCACCCCGATCGAGTAGAGGTCGGAGGCGGCCGTGACCCCGTGGCCCTGCGCCTGCTCGGGCGAGAGGTAGTGGGCGGTGCCCATGATCGAGCCGGTCTCGGTCATCTCGGACGCGCCCGCGCGGGCGATCCCGAAGTCGGTGACCTTCAGCTGGCCCTGCGGGCCGACGATCACGTTGTGCGGCTTGAAGTCGCGGTGGATCACGCCGCGCTTGTGGGCGAAGCCGGCGGCGCGCAGGATCTGAATAGCGATGTCTATCGCGCGCACCTGGTCGAGCGGCGCCTCGGCGGTGATGATCTCCTTGAGCGTCCGCCCCGACAGGAGCTCCATCGCGATGTAGTAGGTGCCGTCGTGCCTGCCGCGGTCGAAGACGTTCACCACGTTGGGGTGCTGGAGGGCGGCGGCCGCGGATGCCTCGCGGCGGAAGCGCTCGACGAACTCCTCGTCCTGCGCGAAGCGCCGGTGCAGGACCTTGAGCGCCACCTGCCGCCCGAGGTGCGTGTCCTCGGCGCAGTACACGTCCGCCATGCCGCCCGACCCGATCCTGTTGAGGATCCGGTAGCGCTCGTCGACGAGGGTGTTGTCGGCTACCTCAGCCACCGCTCTTACCGAGTAGGTCCTCCATGACGGCCCTGGCGATCGGAGCTGCGACCTGGCCCCCCTCGCCCTGCGTGCGCTCGACCGTCACGGCGATCGCTATGCGCGGGTCGTCCGCCGGAGCGAACGCGATGAACCAGGCCTGGTTCGCGGTGCCGTTGTCGACCTCCGCCGTGCCGGTCTTGCCGGCCACCCGGACGCCGGGGATCTGCGCCGTGGGCGCCGTGCCCCCCGGGCTCACGACACCCTCCATCATCTTAGTTAGGTCCCGCGCTGTGGACTCCTTCATAACGCGGCGGACCCTCTCCGGCTTGCGCCGCTCCTCGACGCGTCCGTCCCGCGCCACCACGCGGTCGACGAGCTGCGGCTTCATCAGCACTCCGCCGTTCGCGACCGTGGCCGCCACCTCGGCCATCTGCAGCGGGGTGACGTTCAGGCGCTCCTGGCCGATCGCCACGCGGCCGATGTCGATCGCGTCGTGCTCGTCGAGCAGCCGTCCCCTGCGGTCGTACACGCCGCTCGCGCGGAGCTCGTTCCGCGGCAGGTCGATCGGCGGCTTGCGGTCGAAGCCGAAGCGCCGCATGTACTCGAGCAACGTGCCCTTCCCGAGCTTCTCGCCCACCTCGCCCCAGACTGTGTTGACCGACTTGGCCAGCGCCTCGGTGAGGGTGAGCGGGCCGAAGTTGCCGTTGCCCTCGGTGCAGCAGTTCGAGAGCGGGACGCCCCCGACGACCTTCGGGGACCTCCCCGACACCACCGAGTCGGGGGTATACCTGCCGCTGTCGAGCGCAGCCGCTGCGGTCACGACCTTCATCGTCGAGCCCGGCGGGTAGCCCGACTGCGTGGCGCGGTTGAACAGCGGCGAGCCCGGCGCCCTGTTGAGAGCGGCGAAGTCCGCGGGCACCCGGTTGGGGTCGTAGTCGGGCACGCTCACCATCACGCGCACGCGCCCCGTCTTCGGCTCGATCGCCACGGCGGCGCCGCGGCCGTTGCGCAGCAGCAGCGTCCGCGCCAGGCTCTGCGCGCTCGGGTCGAGGGTCGTGTGCAGGTCGAGCCCCTCCTGCGGGCGGCCGAGCAGCTCGTCCGCGATCGTCGCGAGCTCGTTGCGATCGCCCGCGAGCGCGTCGTTCTCCGACTTCTCGAGCCCCGCGTTGCCGTACGCGATGAACGAGTAGCCGACGACGTTCGAGAACAGGCTGCCGGTCGGGTAGAAGCGCACGTAGCGGGCCGCGCTGCCGCGCCCGACGCGCCGCGACTGGGCGATCGTGCGGCCGTCGTCGGCGAGCACGAGGCCCCGCGGGACCTTCTGCTGCTCGAGCAGCGGCCGCCGGTTCGCGGGGTTGTCCTCGAGGCTGCTCGCCTCGAAGACCGTCCAGCGCGAGGTGAACGCGACCAGCACGGCGAACAGGACGACCACCACGCCGAACAGCTGCACGATCTGCCGGTTCAAACCACGCCTCCCCGGCCCGGCTCCCGGCGCGCGTGGTCGGACACGATCAGGAGCAGCGCGAGCAGCAGCAGGTTCGCGACGATCGAGCTGCCGCCGTAGGAGACGAGCGGCAGGGTGACGCCCGTGAGCGGGATGACGCGCGTCACGCCGCCCACGATCACGAAGACCTGGATCGCCATCACCGCGGTGAGGCCGGTGGCGAGCAGCTTCGAGAACGCGTCGCCCGCGATCAGCGCGGTCTTGAAGCCGCGGTCGGCGAACAGGAGGTACACGAGCAGCAACCCGACCGCGCCGAACAGGCCGAGCTCGTCCGCGATCACCGCGTAGATCAGGTCGGTGTGCGGCGCCGGCAGGATCGTCCCGCCTCCCGGCAGCTCGAGCAGCGCGCGGCCGAAGCCCCGCCCGAAGAGGCCGCCGTCGGCCTGGGCGAACAGGCCCTGGGCGATCTGGTAGCCCTCCTTCTCGACCACGCCGTGCTTGAACGGGTCGAGCCAGATCTGCACGCGCTCGTGGACGTGCTGGATGTGGTTCGAGAAGAACCAGGCGCCCACGCCGAACAGCCCGAGCCCGCCGACGACGAACGAGATCCGCGCTGTCGCCACGTAGAGCAGCGCCAGGAAGGCGCCGAAGAACATCAGCGAGCTGCCGAGGTCGCGGATGAAGATCAGCATCAGCATCGCCGCGCCCCACACGATCAGCAGCGGGCCGAAGTGCTTGAGGCTGAGCCGGGGCAGCCGCCCGCGCACGAGCACGTCGCGCGTGTCGCGCAGGTAGGACGCGAGGAAGACGATCACGCCGATCTTCGCGAACTCGGCCGGCTGGAACTCCAGCGCGCCCAGGTTGATCGACAGGTACGCGCCGTTGGTGGCGCCGCCGATGCCCGGCATGCGCGGGGCGAGCAGCAGCGCGATCGACACCGCCGCGATCGTGTAGCGGTAGCGCTCGAGCGTGCGGTGGTCGCGCAGCAGCGTGATCGTCGCGCAGAACACCACCAGCCCGAACACGAACCACTGCGCCTGCTTGCGCGCGAGGTCGGGGGTGATGCGGTAGATCATCACCAGGCCGAACGCGGCGAGGAGCGCCGCGAGCGGGAAGAGGTAGGGGTCCGCGTAGGGCAGGCGCGCCCGGATGAAGAGGTGGGCGGCGACGCAGAGGCCGAGGAAGACCGCCCCGTAGGTGGCGGTGGCCTCGTTGATATCCGCCGAGCGTGTGATGAGCAGGGCGGCGAACCCGGCCGTGACGAGCAGCGAGACCGGGATCAGCGCGAGCAGCTCGCGGGTGCGTGCGCTCATCAGGAGGCGTACGCCCGCTCCAGCGAGCGCACGAGGTCGACCGCGTCGGAGCGCCCGCGGAGCTGGTGGTCGAGCACGCGCCTGCGCTGCAGGCCGGGGAGCGAGAGCGACGGGACGCTCGAGCGGTACTCCTCGCTGTAGAGCTTGATCCCCAGCGGCAGCTCGTAGGGCAGGCCGCGGTAGAGCGAGACGCGACCCTGGTCGGCGCCCACGAACCAGAACTGCCGGCTGCCGATCCAGAGCCCCGCGAGCACGGCCGCGACCGCGGCGAGCGCGACGGCGCCGCCGACGACGGCCCGGCCCGTGCGCCTGCGGGCGCGCGGCTCGGGTCCCGCCGGCGTGGCCGAGGGCGCCGCGCCGAGCATCGCCGTGTCCTGCAGCACGTGCGCGTCCGCGCCAGGGTCGGCGCCGTCGTCGCTCCCGAGGCGGAAGAGCACGACCGTGATGTTGTCGCGCCCGCCGCGCTCGTTCGCCTCGGCCACGAGCGCCTCGGCGGCCTGCCGGAGCGAGGAGCGGGCGCGCAGGATCTCCGCCACGCGCTCCTCCGGGACCATCCCCGTGAGCCCGTCCGAGCAGAGCAGGTAGACGTCGCCCGCACGCGCCGGGTAGGTGAGCGTCTCGACGTCCACCTCCGGCTCGGGGCCGAGCGCGCGCGTGATGATCGAGCGCTGCGGGTGCATCTCCGCCTGCTCGCTCGTGAGCTTGCCCTGGCGCACCAGCTCCTCCACGAGCGAGTGGTCCTGCGTGAGCCGCTCGAGCTGGTCCCCGCGGAGCCGGTAGGCGCGGCTGTCGCCGACGTGGCCGATCGCGATCTCGTCGCCGGCGAGCATGATGGCGGTCAGGGTGGTGCCCATCCCGGCCCGCTCCTCGTCCTCCTGCGCGAGCTCGTAGATGCGGCGGTTGGCCGCGCGCGCGATCTGCGCGAGCTGGTCCTCCGGCGCCGCGCTCTCGTCGCGCGCCTGCTCGAAGGCCTCGACCGCGATCCGCGAGGCCACCTCGCCGGCGCGTGCGCCGCCCATCCCGTCCGCGACCGCGAAGATCGGCGGCGAGTCGTAGTAGGCGTCCTCGTTGGCGTGCCGCTGGCGGCCCACGTCGGTGAGGCCCGCCTCCTCCACTATCCGCAGCGCCAAAGGGCTACTCCCGATAGCGGTACTCGGTCTCGCCGATCCGAATCGTGTCGGCGACCTTGAGCTGCTCCGGTCGGCGGACCCGGCGACCGTTGAGGTAGGTCCCGTTCGTCGAGCCCATGTCCTCGATATACATGAAGTCCCCGCGCGGGAAGATCCTGGCATGGGCCGCCGACGCGAACGGGTCGTCGACCTCGATGTCCGAAGCGGTCGAGCGCCCGAGCGTGGCGCCGCGCGAGATGTCGAAGCTCGTGCCCGGCTCGTGGCCCATCGCCGCGACGACCTCGAGCGTGGGCCGGATGCCCGCGCGCAGGTCCGGGCCCGCCGGGCGGCGGCGCTGCGCGCCGCGTGCCGCGGCGGCGGGCGCGGCGCCCTCGCTCACGACGCTCGCGTCCTGGTGGCGCGCGAGATCGCGCATGGCGCTCCGCGCGACCCAGACCAGGAAGAGGTAGAGCACGATCAAAAAGCCGAACTTGAGCGCGACGGCGATGGGGTCGGTCATCGCGGCTCCTGCTCGAACCTGAGCTTCGAGAGCCCGAGCGTCAGCTCGTCGCCAGGCTGGAGGACCGCCTGCTCGACCCGCCGGCCGTTCACCTTCACGCCGTTCGTCGAGCCGAGGTCGCGCACGCTCCACGAGCCGCCCTGGTTGCGCAGCTCCGCGTGGCGACGCGAGACGTTGGGGTCGTCGATCACGAGGTCGCAGTCGCGGCTGCGTCCGACCAGGATGCGATCGCCGCTCAGCACCGTGCGCCGCCCGGCGCCGACGAGCAGAGCGCGGGCGGCGGGCGCGGGCGGCGCGAGCCTGCGCGCCTCGCGCCCGGGCGAGTAGATCATCGTGGCCCCGAAGTCGCCGAGCTCGGGCTCGCCGGACTCGTCCTCCGGCGGCTTCACGAGCTGGGCCTGGATGCCGAACTCGCCGAGGCCCAGCCGCTCGTCGGTCTCGAAGCTGACGGTGGGGCGGGTGAGCAGAGCCAGGCCCTCGCCGCGGGCGTGCTCGAGCAGGTAGTCGGAGAGCTCCTTGCGCAGCGCTTCCTCGTAGCCTGCGAACTGCTCGCGATCGGCCGGCGACAGGAACACGCAGTACTCGTTGGGCACGTAGACGCGCGAGACCGAGACCGTCTTGTTGTCCTCCATCTCCTTCGCCAGCTTGCGGGCGAGCTCGACCGGCTGGACGCGCGATTTGAAGGCGCGGCTGAAGGCTCCCTCGACGATCGCCTCGATCTTCTGCTCGAGGTTGCGCAGCACGCTCATCCCGTCGGCCATCCTAGGGAAGTGTCGCCGGCGCGAGAGGCCCCTGCGGGACCGCGCAGGAGCCGCGCCACGACCGCGAGCGCGACGCCCGCGAGCGCCCCGGCGGCCGCGCCGCGAGCGGCCCCGAGGCGCGTGTACCCGCCGATCACGTCGTCGAGGCCGCCGGTGGCCGCGACCAGCGCCGCCGCCCAGCCCACGCCGCGCACCGCGTCGAGCCAGGCGTTGCGGCCCCGGACGACGAGCGGCAGCAGCGCCGCCGCGGCCGCCCAGGCGAGCGCCGTGAGCAGGACCGGCGACTCGAGCGCGGGCCCGAGCGCGTGCTCCGCGGCCCCGGCCGCCGACTGCGCCCAGCGCGCCCGCGGCTCGGCGCCGTGGGCGGGGCCGTAGAGGAGCGCCTCGAAGACGAGCGCCTCGGCGGCCACGAGCCAAACGACGCCCGCGGCGGCGAGGCCCGCCCTGCGCCAGGTCCCGCGTGCGAGACCGGCGAGCGCGGGGAACGCGGGCGCGAGGCCGGCAGCGCCGAGCAGCGGCGCAAGCGCGGGGAGTGACCAGAGCGGCCCGGAGCCGGGCAGCAGCAGCGGCGTGACGACCAGGGGCAGGGCGACGACGAGGGCCGTGCCCGGCTCGTCCGCGAGCGCGAGCCAGGCGACCGTGCCGGCCGCGAGCGCGAGCCAGGCGAGCCGCGGCAGGAGCGCGACCGACGCCGCGGCGAGCGCCGCGCCCGCCAGCGGGGACAGCGGCGGCTTCGGGCCGAGCAGCGCGAGCGCGGCGAGGGCGAGCGCCCCGGCGGCGAGACCCGCCGCCAGGCGCTCCGGGAGCGACACGCGCAGCCGCCGGGGCGCCGCGCGCCGGATCCCCGACCCCTCGAGCGCGGCGGTCTCGACCAGCCCGCCCTCGTCCGCAAGCCGGCGGCGGGCGGCCGCGAGCTCCCGGCGCAGGTCCTCGAGCGCCGGGCGCGCGAGCGGATCGGGATCGAGCGCGGCGTCGATCGCCGCGCAGAGGGCGGGCGGGAGGTCGCGGCGTGCCTCGGCTAGCGACGGCAGCCGGCTGCCGAGCCGCCGCGCGGTCGCGGCGGGGCTCGCGGCGCGCACGGGATTCCGGCCCGTCCAGCCCTCGTACAGGGTGAGCGCGAGGGAGTAGACGTCGGCGGACTCCGTCACCCGCTGCCCCTCGGCTTGCTCGGGCGCCATGTAGGCGAGCGTGCCGACCACGTCGCCCGTGCGCGTGAGCGGGTCGAGGTCGGCGAGGTGGGCGACCCCGAAGTCGGCCAGCTTCGCGAACCCCTCGCCCGCGGCCGGCTCCGCGACCACGATCACGTTCTGCGGCTTGATGTCTCGGTGGATCACGCCGCGTCCGTGCGCGTGCGCGAGCGCGCCGCAGAGCGCCACGCCGATACATGCCACGTCGCGGTCGGAGAGCGCCCCCTCCCGCAGCAGCTCCGCGTAGGTTCGGCCCTCGACCAGCTCGGAGACGAGGTAGACCGTGTCGTCGTCGGCGGCCAGCTCGTAGAGCGCCACGATGCCCGGGTGGTTCAGGCGGGCGGCCGCGCGGGCCTCGCGCTCGGCGCGCGGCGAGCCCTCGTCGTCCTCGCCCCGCGGGATCGCCTTCACGGCCACGTCGCGCTCGAGCCGCTCGTCGCGCGCCAGCCAGACGACGCCGTGGCCGCCCGAGCCGAGGCGGCGCTCGAGGCGGTAGCGGCCGAGCAGCAGCTCCTCGCCGGCCGCCCCGGACGGCCGCGTGAGCGGGCGAGTGACCTCCTCCTCGAGCGGGGCCGTGGCGAGCTCCTCCGGCGGCGGACGTTCCATATCGGCTTCCATTTCTCCTCGCCGCTGGCGCTCCCTCCCCACCGCTGCCGCCGCCCGCCGACTCATACTCAGGTTAGGCGGGTCAGTTACCCTGCCCGGTCGAACGCCTCCCCTGGGAGCAGCTCTGAACTTCCTGGAAGACCTAGAAGAGGGTACGAGGCGCTCGCCGACGCGGCGTCCGCCGACCCGCCGGCGCGGGACGTCCGACGCAGTCCGCAACCGGCGCATCGTCGCCGGCGGGCTCGTCCTCGTGGTGCTGTTCCTGATCGGGCTCGGGATCCACGGCTGCCTCGACGCGCGCAAGCGCCAGGCCTTCAAGGACTACGGCCGGGACGTCGCCGCGCTGCTGCAGGAGTCGGACCAGCAGAGCAAGGACCTCTTCGACCTGCTGCGCAACCCGACCGCGCAGACGCCCACCCCCGTCGACATCCAGAGCGCGGTGAACGGGCTGCGCGTCCAGTCCGAGCAGCTCGTCGACCGCGCCAGGGGCACGAGCCACCCGGACGAGCTGAAGGCCGCGCAGGGCTACCTGGTCGAGACGCTCGGCTTTCGGCGCGACGGCCTGTCCGCGATCGCGCGGCTGCTGCCCACGGCCCTCGGCGACCAGGGGCGCGCCGAGGCCGCCAGCCAGATAGCGGCGCAGATGCGGAACTTCGACGCGAGCGACGTGATCTACGTCCGCCGCTTCGCCCCCGAGTTCGAGTCCGAGCTCGAGAAGCAGGGACTCGCCGACGAGGTGGCCGTGCCGCACTCGCAGTTCCTGCCGGACATCGACTGGCTGCGACCGACGACGGTCGAGGACAAGCTCGCCCGCATCCGTGGAGGCGGCGCGGCCGACACGCCCGCGACCCCGGGGCTGCACGGCACGGGCCTCGGCACCGTCACGGCCCAGCCCGGCGGACGCCGGCTCACGGCCGGCCAAGTCGTCGACATACCCGCGAGCGCCGACATCTCGTTCGACGTGCAGGTCGCAAACCAGGGGGACAACACCGAGACCGAGGCCACGGTGCGCGTGACGCTCTCGGGGGTCGGCAAGCCGATCGAGGTGACCGAGCAGGTGCCGACGATCGCGGCCGGCGAGACGAAGACGGTCAACGTGCCGCTCGCGCGCACCCCTCCCACCGGGCAGCCGCTCACCCTCTCCGTCGAGATCTCGCCCGTGCCGGGCGAGAAGAAGACGGACAACAACAGGGCCTCGTACAAGGTCGTGTTCACCACTCCTTAGGCCCCGAGCTCCCGCGCGGGAGCCCGCCGCTCGCGCGCGCCGCCGGCGGGGACCCCGCTCGCCGCTGTTCGTGGCGCTACCCTGAGCGCGCGTCATGGACGAGCTCGCCTCGACGGCCGGAATCGTCGCCCTGGCCGCCGCCTTCGTGGCGGTCGGCGCGCTGCTGCTCGCGGTCGTCCTCGCGCTGAAGCTGCGGCGGCTGCGCGCCACGCAGACCGTGGTCCTCGGCGACGGGCGGCGCGACCTGGTGGAGCACGGCGCCCGGCTCGAGTCGGGGTTCGTGGAGCTGCGCGACTGGGTGGAGGAGTCGATGCGGCGCCTCGACGAGCGGCTCGGGGCGGCCGAGGAGCGGCTCGACGGGTCGATCGCCTACAGCGGGGTCGTGCGCTATGACGCCTACGACGAGATGTCGGGCCGCCAGTCGAGCTCCGTGGCCCTGCTCGACTCGCACCGGACCGGGGTCGTCGTGTCGTCGATCCTGCACCGGGAGCAGGCGCGCGTCTACGTCAAGCCGGTCCGCAACGGCGAGTCGGAGTACGACCTCTCGCCCGAGGAGCTCGAGGCGATCGAGACGGCGCTCGCGGCGGCGCGTACCTGAGCGGCACGATGCGCGTCGCCTACCTCGGGCCGGAGGGCACCTACGCCGAGGAGGCGCTGAGGCGCTCGGCGCCCGGAGAGGTCGAGGAGCTGCCGTATCCCACCGTCCACGAGGCGGTGATGGCGGTCCAGGGCGGCGAGGTCGATCGCGCCGTCGTGCCGATCGAGAACTCGATCGAGGGCTCGGTGAACGCGACCCTCGACGCGCTCGCCACGGAGGCGAGCGAGGTGAGGATCGCCGGCGAGGTGGTGCTCGAGATCCGCCACTGCCTGGTCTCGCCGCCGGGCGTGCGCGTCGACCAGGTCGAGCGCGTGCTCTCGCACCCCCAGGCGATGGCCCAGTGCGCGCGCTTCCTGCGCGAGCGGCTCGCCACCGTCGAGCGCGCCCCCGCGTCGTCGACCGCGGACGCGGTGCGGACCGTGGCGTCGGCCGGCAAGCCCTGGGCCGCGATCGCTTCGCGGATGGCAGCCGAGCTCTACGGCTGCGAGGTCCTCGCTGACGGCATCGCCGACCACGCCGACAACGTCACGCGCTTCGTCTGGCTCGCCCCCGCCGGCGCGCCGCCGATGGGCGAGCCGAGCAAGACCTCGATCGTGTTCTGGGGCTTCAACGACGAGTCGCCCGGGGCGCTCGTGGCCGTGCTCAGCGAGCTCTCGGAGCGCGGGATCAATCTCACCAGGATCGAGTCGCGGCCACGGCGCGTGCGGCTGGGCCACTACATGTTCTTCGCCGATCTCGAGGGGACGTGCGACGAGCCGCGCGTGCAGGCGGCGCTCGACGGCCTGCGCCGGCGGGTCGAGACGCTGCGCGTGCTGGGCTCGTATCCAGCGGCCCCGGTCATCGATTCCGGCCGCGCAGGGCCCTGAGCGAAGGCGTTTTGAGCGTGGTCGGCGCCCAGTACACTGACGCCAAGGTGACCAAGCGGCGCAAAGTCACCACCAGCCTCTCAGAGGACCGGGCCGAGCAACCAGCTCCAGCCGCCGTGCCGGCGGAGGCTCATCCACGGCACGGCAGCAGCACGCGCAGCAGAGTGCTCGTCCTGAACGCGTCGTACGAGCCGATCAACGTCTGCACCGTCCGGCGCGCGACGGTGCTGGTGCTGAAGCAGCGGGCAGAGATCATCGAGGAGAGCGAGTGGGCGCTGCACGCGGAGTCGTTCACGATGCCGCGTCCGCTGGTGATCCGGCTCACGACCTACGTGCGCATCCCGCGTGACGCCCACAGCCGCAAGATCACCCGCCGGGCGGTGTTCGCGCGCGACCGCTGGACGTGCCAGTACTGCGGGGCCGAGCGCGCGGCGCTCACCGTGGACCACGTCGTCCCCCGCTCGAAGGGCGGTGGGTCGACGTGGGACAACATCGTCACCTGCTGCGCGCCCTGCAACCGGCGCAAGGGCGACCGGCTCCCGACGGAGGCGAACATGCATCCGCTGCGCCAGCCGAAGCCTCCGCACTCGACGATCTTCGTGCACGTCGCGACCCCGCGGATACCGGAAGCCTGGGCCCAGTACCTCCCGCTCGCGGCCTGACGAGCCTCGCGACCGCGTCGCCCGGGAGCCTTGCGACCGCGCGCCGCGGGGCACGAAGCTGGCGCGCAAGCGTCGTGGGGAATCGTCCGGGCGTCTGCTTACATTCCCTGCTACCAGGGAAAGGAGGTGGTCCGAATCTTGTACGACGGTAGTTTCGGGACCCTGGAGGTGCAGGGCCGCTAGCTCGGAGCTGGACCCGTCTCGCGGAGTCCAACCCGCGCACCGTCGGATGGCCTAGGCGAGGGCTGGTCCCACTCGCCCGACGTTCGGACACGCTTCCGCCCGTCGAGGAACGCCTCCGATCAGGTTCAGCATTCGCGTGAGGGGCGCCCCGGCGCCCCTCACTGCTTGTCGGGCGGCGCTCCCTCCTCGGGGTCCTCCCGCACCGCCGCGCCCGGCGTCGACTCCTCCATCACGAGCGCCACCGCGCTCACGGCGTCGTCCTCGCGCAGGTTCATCACCTTCACGCCCTGCGAGGCGCGCCCGTAGCGCGAGATGCCCTTCACGCTGGTCCGCTGCACCATCCCGTTCTGGGAGATGAACACCAGCCCGTCGTGCTCGCGCACGATCAGCGCGCCCGCGAGCCCGCCCTTCTTCTCGGTGAGCGAGATCGTCTTGACGCCCATCGTCCCGCGTCCCTTGCGCGGGTACTCCGATACGGGCGTGCGCTTGCCGTACCCGTTCTCGGTGACGACGAGCAGCTCGGTGTCGTCGCGCGCGATGTCCATCGCGAGCACGGCGTTGTCGCCGCGCGAGACGTTCATGCCGCGCACGCCCGCCGTGTCGCGGCCCATGGCGCGCACCTCGGACTCGTGGAAGCGGCACGCCTGCCCGGAGCGGGAGACCATGATGATGTCGTCGTCGCCGCTGGTTCGGCGGACCGCCACTAGCTCGTCGTCGTCGCGGATCTTGATCGCGATGATCCCGTCCGCCTTGATCGGCGTGTTGTAGGCCTGGAACTCGGTCTTCTTGATCTGGCCGCGCCTAGTGGCGAACACGAGGTACTTGCCCTCGCTGAAGTCGCGCGTCGAGAGCACCGCCTGCACGCGCTCCCCCTCGCGCAGCGGCAGGAGGTTGACCAGCGCGCGCCCCTTCGCGGTTCGAGACGCCTCCGGCAGCTCGTAGACCTTCTGCCGGTAGACCTTGCCGCGGTTCGTGAAGAACAGCAGGTAGTCGTGGGTGGAGGTGACGAAGAGGTGCTCGATGTAGTCGTCCTCCTTCATCTCCATCCCGATGACGCCTACGCCGCCGCGCTTCTGCTGGCGGTATGTCGAGAGCGGCAGCGACTTGATGTAGCCGGAGCGCGTGATCGAGATGACCATCTGCTGGTCGGCGATCAGGTCCTCGATGTCGATCTCGTCCTCGGAGAACGTGATCTCGGTGCGGCGCTCGTCGCCGAAGCGCTCCTTGATCTCGAGGAGCTCCTCCCTGATGAGCCCCATCACGCGCGACTCGTCGCCGAGGATCTCGCGGAGCTCCCGGATCCGCTCGAGCGTGTCGGCGTGCTCCTGCCGCACCTTGTCGGCCTCGAGCGCGGTGAGGCGCGCGAGCCGCATGTCGAGGATCGCCTGGGCCTGGATCTGGGAGAGCCCGAAGCGCTCCATCAGGCCGCTGCGGGCGCTCTCGGGATCGCGTGAGCCGCGGATCAGGTCGATCACCGCGTCGAGATCCTCGAGCGCCACGAGCAGGCCCTCGAGGATGTGCAGCCGCGCCTCGCGCTCGCGCAGCTCGTGCTTGGTGCGGCGGACGATGACCTCGCGCTGGTGGTCGACGTAGTTCTTGATGATCTGGAGCAGACCGAGCGTCCGCGGCACGCCGTCGACCAGGGCGACCATGTTCACGCCGAAGGTCGTCTGCATCGGCGTGTGCTTGTAGAGCTTGTTGAGCACGACCTTCGGGATCGCGTCGCGCTTCAACTCGATCACGATGCGGGTGCCGCTCTTGTCGGACTCGTCGCGGAGGTCCGACACCTCGGGCACCTTCTTGTCGTTGACGACCTCGGCGATCTTCTTGATCAGCCCCGTGCCCTCATTGCGCCCGTCGCCCTTGGGCACCTGGTAGGGCATCTCGGTGACGATGATCGCCTCCTTGCCCTGGCGCAGCGGCTCGATGTGCGCGCGGGCGCGGACGACCACGCGGCCGCGGCCCGTCTCGTAGGCCTCCTTGATGCCGGCGCGTCCGACGATGATGCCGCCGGTCGGGAAGTCCGGGCCCTTCACGTGCCTCATGAGCCCGTCGACGTCGATCGAGGGGTCGTCGATGTACGCGACCACGGCGTCGATCGCCTCGCGCAGGTTGTGCGGCGGGATGTTCGTCGCCATGCCGACCGCGATTCCCTGCGCGCCGTTGACGAGCAGGTTCGGGAAGCGCGAGGGCAGGATCAGCGGCTCGAGGCGCGACTCGTCGTAGTTCGGCCCGAAGTCGACCGTGTCCTGGTCGATGTCGCGCAGCATCTCGAGCGCGAGGCGGGCCAGGCGCGACTCCGTGTAGCGCATGGCCGCGGGCGGGTCGTTGTCGATCGAGCCGAAGTTGCCCTGGCCGTCGACGAGCGGGTAGCGCTGGGCGAAGTCCTGGGCGAGGCGGACGAGGGTGTCGTAGATCGCCTGGTCGCCGTGCGGGTGGTAGTTGCCCATCACGCCGCCGACGACGTTCGCGCACTTCCGGTACGGCCGGTCGGGCCGCAGCCCGGACTCGTACATCGAGTAGAGGACGCGCCTGTGGACCGGCTTGAGGCCGTCGCGCACGTCCGGCAGCGCCCGCCCCACGATCACGCTCATGGCGTAATCGAGGTAGGACGATCGCATCTCCTCCTCGAGGCCGCGATCCTCGATCGAGCCGCCGGAGAGTGTGTCGAAGGTCGACATCTAGGCGTTCACTTCCTTACACGTCCAGGTTGGTCACGTCGCGCGCGTGCGTCTCGATGAACTCCCGGCGAGGCTCGACCTTGTCCCCCATCAGCATCGAGAAGATGAGGTCGGCCGCGCTCGCGTCGTCGATCGTGACCCGCTGCAGCGTGCGCCGGCTGGCGTCCATCGTCGTCTCGTAGAGCTGGTCGGGGTTCATCTCGCCGAGCCCCTTGAAGCGCTGGACGTGCACGCCCTCCTTCGCCACCTCGAGCACCACCCGGCGCAGCTCCTCGAACGAGAGGGCGTGCTTGGCGTCCTTCTTGCCCAGCCGGACCTCGAAGGGCGGGGTGCCGGCGAGGTCCTTCAGCTCGCCGTGCACGCGCACGAAGCTGCGGTACTCGGGTGTCTCGAACATCCGCCGGCTGAGCCGGTATGTGCTCGCCGACCCGGTGCGGCGCTCGACCGCCCGGACGACGAGCTGGGCGGGGTCCTCGCCGACCAGGCTGACCTCGTAGGGCTCGGCCTCGGGGGTCGGCTCCGCCAGCGTCTTGGCGGCGGCGGCCGCGTCGAGCAGCGCCTCATCGAGGATCTGCGACTCCTCGAGGAAGGTGACGGTCTCGTGCCCGAAGTCGGCGCGCAGCGACGACGCCCAGCCCTCGTATTGCTTGAGCAGGCGCACGAACTTCTGCCAGCGCGCGTGCGTGAGCTTGAAAGCGCCCCCGTTGCGGTCGGTGACGTCCATGCGCTCGAGCTTGTCGCGGAGCAGGACCTCCTCGAGCTCGGACTCCTTCTCGATGTAGAGCTCCTGGTTGCCGATCTTCACGCGGTAGAGCGGCGCCTTCGCGAGGTAGACGTAGCCGGCCTCGATCAACTCCGGCATCTCGCGGAAGAGGAAGGTGAGGACGAGGGTCCGGATGTGGGCCCCGTCCACATCGGCGTCGCACATGACGATCACCTTGTGGTAGCGGGCCTTCTCGATGTCGAACTCCTCGCGGATGCCCGTGCCGATGGCGGTGATCATCGCCTGGATCTCGTTGTTGCTGAGAACCTTGTCGATGCGGTTCTTCTCGACGTTGATGATCTTGCCGCGCAGGGGCAGCACCGCCTGGGTGTTGCGGTCGCGGCCCTGCTTGGCCGAGCCGCCCGCGGAGTCGCCCTCGACGATGAAGAGCTCCGCGAGCGCGGGGTCCTTCACGGAGCAGTCGGCGAGCTTGCCGGGCAGCGTCGAGTTCTCGAGCGCCGACTTGCGCCGGGTCAGGTCGCGCGCCTTGCGCGCCGCCTCGCGCGCCCGGGAGGCCTGAACCGCCTTCGTGATGATCGCCCGCGCGTCCTGCGGATTCTCCTCGAGGAACTCCGCGAGCTTGCGGTTGACGACCTGCTGGACGAAGCCCTCGACGGGCGGGTTGCCGAGCTTCGTCTTGGTCTGACCCTCGAACTGCGGCTCCTGGACCTTGACCGACACGATCGCGGTCAGGCCCTCGCGTACGTCCTCGCCCTGGAGGTTCGCATCCTTCTCCTTGAGCAGCCCCTTCTCGCGCGCGTAGGCGTTGATCGTGCGCGTGAGCGCGGAGCGGAAGCCCGACAGGTGGGAGCCGCCCTCGTGCGTGTTGATGTTGTTGGCGAAGGAGAGGAGGTTCTCCTGGTACGAGTTGTTCCACTGGAGCGCGACCTCGACCTCCCCGACGTCGCCCCGCTCCTCGAAGTAGACGATCTTCCGGTGGAGCGGCTCCTTCGTCCCCTGGGAGTGGAGGTGCTTGACGAAGTCGCGGATTCCGCCGTCGTACTGGAAGCTCGTGTGGAAGCGCTCACCGCGCTCGTCGGTGAAGTCGATCTTCAGGCCCTTCGTCAGGAAGGCCATCTCCCGGAAACGCTGCTCGAGCACCGTGCGGTCGTACTCGATCGTCTCGAAGATCTCGGCGTCCGGCATGAAGGTGATGCTCGTGCCGCGCCGCCCGCTCGGCGCGCCCTTGGCGAGGGGGCCGGTGGGGGTGCCGCGCTCATAGGACTGGGTCCACTCGTGCCCGTCGCGCCAGACCGTCAGGTGCAGGCGCTCGGAGAGCGCGTTGACGACGGACACGCCGACCCCGTGGAGCCCGCCCGACACCTTGTAGCCGCCGCCGTCCCCGAACTTGCCGCCCGCGTGGAGGACGGTCAGCACCACCTCGGCGGCGGGGCGCCGCTCCTTCTCCATGATGTCGACGGGGATCCCGCGGCCGTTGTCGGTGACGGTGACGCTGCTGTCCGGGTGGATGGAGATCTCGACCAGGTCGGCCGCGCCCGCGAGGGCCTCGTCGACGCTGTTGTCGACGACCTCGTAGATCAGGTGGTGGAGGCCCCGCTGGCCGGTCGAGCCGATGTACATGCCGGGCCGCTTGCGCACCGCCTCGAGACCTTCGAGGACGGTGATGTCCTGGGCGTCATAGCTCGACTCTCGACTGCTCCCGGGGGCTTCGCTCGCCAATCCGTTCCTTTCGCTACTCACAGACGCCATACACGACAAACCCCGGCTCCGAGCAGTGCTGCCCAGTGGCCGGGGCGTCGAGATCTGCCTGTGTCAAGGGTAGCAAACGGACCCCCGGAAACGGCTGTTCACAACGGCGAAAATCCCAGCAAATCAGGCCAAATCGGGGGCGTGTGGGGGAGGGGCGGCCGCGCGGTTGTCCACAGGTTGTGATCACGCCCGCCGCGACCCGGTGACGAACCGCAGCCTGCGTATCGCGCCGCTGCCGAGCTCGGACTCGAGCATGGCGAGCAGCTGGGGCGCAAGCAGCTCGAGCTCCTGCGCCCAAAGCGAGGACGAGCAGCGGACCGTGAGCACGCCGTCGCGCTCGGCGACGGGCGTCGACTCGGCCGCGACCGTCGGGCCGACTAGCGACTCCCAGCGCCCCTGCGCGCGCGCGAGCACGGTGCGCGGCGCCAGGCGCTCGAGCACCTGCTCGAGCGCCGGGGCGAGCGGACGGGGGGCGGGGCGCCGGGAGCTCGTCACGCCGAGACCTGCTCGCGCGCAGCGATCGCTCCCTCCGCGACCGTGAGGAGCGCCACGTCCGGATCCCCGCAGCCAGGGACGTGCTCCGGCTCGGTAGCCGCCACGACCGCCTGGCCGCCGCTGCGCAACAGCTCGATCAGCCGCTCGCGCCGGGGGAAGTCGAGCTCGGACATCACGTCGTCGAGCAGCATCAGGGGAGGGCGGCCCCGGGCGGCGAGCAGCTCGCGCTCGGCGAACAGAAGAGCGAGCAGCGCCGCGCGCTGCTGGCCCTGCGACCCGTAGGCCCGCAGCGGGCGCCCCTCGCGGGCGAGCTCGAGGTCGTCACGGTGCGGGCCGTGCGTCGTGAAGCCGCGCGCGAGGTCCTCCTCCCTGCGCTCGCGCAGCTCGGCCCTGAGCTCGTCGGCCGTCGCCGCCCGTGAGCGCGGGCGGTAGCCGAGGCGCGCCTCGCCCGACAGGCCGAGCTGCGCCGCGAGCTGCGAGAACGGCTCTGACAGGCTCGTCAAGGCTTCGCCCCGCACGGCCATCAGGGCGATCCCGGCGCGGGCGAGCTCGACGTCCCAGGTGTCGAGCAGGCTGGGCGAGGCCGCCCCCGCACGCACGCGCGCGACGAGGGCGTTGCGCTGGGCGAGCGCGCGGGAGTAGCGCTGCCGCGTGTCCCCGCGCGCAGGCCACAGGGCGGCAACGAAGCGGTCGAGGTGCGCCCGCCGCAGAGCCGGGGGGCCCTTGACGAGATCGAGACGGTCCGGCATGAACACGCTGACGAGAGGGCGCACGTCGACGCGGGCGAGGGAGTCGACCTTCGCGCCGTCGACGCGCATCACCTTCGCCTCGCCCGGCTCGAAGCCGACCTCGAGACGATGGCCGCCATCCGGCGCCTCGACATCAACGGACACACGCGCCACACGCTCGCCGAAGCGGACCAGCTCGCGCTCGCTCGAGGTACGGCTCGAGCGGCCCGTGCAGCCGAAGTAGAGCGCCTCGAGCAGGTTGCTCTTCCCCGCTCCGTTGGCGCCGACCACGACGGTAAGGCCCGGGGCGAGGCGCGCCTCGGCGCGCGCGTAGCATCGAAAGTTCCGCAGGGCGACGCCGGTGACGCGCACCGCGTCCATCGCTTACACGTTCAGCCTGATCGGCATGACGAGGTAGACGAACGAGCCGTCGTCCCCCCCGGACTCGATCAGCCCCGGCCGCAGCGGGCTGATCAGCCTGAGCCTGAGCTCGTCCGACTCGCTGCTCTCGAGCCCGTCGCGCAGGAACTCGGGGTTGAAGCCGATCTCCAACGGTTCGCCCTTGAACGGAACCGGGAGGCTCTCGCGCGCCTCGCCGACGTCCGGGGTCTGTGCCGAGACCTCGAGCGCGCCCTCGGTGAAGGACAACCGCAGCGGCGCGTTCTTCTGGGCGAGGAGGCTGACGCGCCGGACGACGTCGAGCAGCTCGGCCGCGCTCACGTTGAGCTCGTACTCGAACGACTCCGGCACGAGCTGGCGGTAGTTCGGGAAGCGACCCTCGACGAGCCGCGAGGACACCGTCACGTCTCCGAGCGAGAACACCACCTGGTTGTCGAGAGCCGATATCCCGATCTCCTCCGCGCCGGAGCTGGAGGCGACGCGGGCGAGCTCCTGCAGCGTGCGCGCGGGCACGTTCGCCTCCAGCTCGCCTTGCACCGGCTCGCCGAGCTTCGTCTCCTTGACGCTGAGGCGGTAGGAGTCGGTCGCGACCATCCGCAGCTCCTGGCCTGAGGCGGACACGAGCACGCCCGTCAGGTGCGGGCGCGTCTCGTCGCGCGAGGCGGCTCGCGCTACGCGCCCGACGGTGTCGACGAACGCGGCGGCCGGAACCCGCATCGGAGACTCGGCGGGCTCCGGCAGCCTCGGGAAGTCCTCGAGCGGGAGCGTGCGTAGGTGGAAGCGGGAAGGCCCGGAGACGAGCTCGACATCCTGCTCCGCGGCACGGTGCTCGAGCGACAGGGTGTCCGAGGGTAGCGAGCGCACGACGTCGAGCAGCAGCCGGCCGGGAAGGACGACGGCGCCCTCGCGCTCGACATCGGCCTCCACGCGCACCATGACCCCGATCTCCATGTCGGTCGACTGAAGCTCGACGCTTCCGCCGGAGGCCCGGAGCAGTACTCCGGAGAGCGTCTGGATCGCGCTGCGCGTCGAGACGCCGCGCACTCCCACGCCGAGGCTCCCCAGGAATCGCTCGCGTTCTAGTGAGAACTTCATCTATCGACCTTCAAGAAATGGTTGGCGCTGTGAACATGTGAACGAAGGGCCGAGAAACGCGCTGCGGAGCGGTCGGCGGCATGCGCAACTCGACGGACGACTTGTGGATTGTGGCAGCGGCACCGGTCACAACGGCGGCGTGGTCATGAGGCGGCGGCGGAGGCGCTCGACGGCGTCGCGGGTGCGCGCGTCGCTCTCGAGATCGGCGGCGATCTTGCGGTGGGCGTGGAGGACGGTGGCGTGGTTGCGTCCGCCGAAGCGGCGGCCGATCGCCGGAAGCGTCTCCTGGGTCATCTCGCGCGCGAGGTACATCGCCACCTGGCGGGCCAGGGCCACGGCCGGCCGGCGGTCGTGGGCCAGCAGCGAGTCCCGCGAGAGCCCGAACTCCTCGGCGGCGGCGGACTGGATCTCGTCGACGCTCGGCGGGCGACCGGGCCGGCCGGCGGGGTAGAGGGTCTCGAGGACCTTGCGGGCGAGCGCGGGGCTCGGCTTCTCTCCGCGGAGCGAGGCGTATGCGACCACGCGGATCAGGGCGCCCTCGAGGGCGCGCACGCTCGCGCTCACGGCGCGGGCGATCTCGTAGAGGGTCTCCTCGGGAACCTCGTGGAGCGAGTCCAGGCGGGCGCGCTTGCGCAGGATGGCCATGCGCACCTCGAGCTCTGGCGGCTGGATGTCGGCCACGAGGCCACAGGCGAAGCGCTCGCGCAGCCGGGCCTCGAACTCGTCATGGTCGGCCGGGGGCCGGTCGCTCGTCAGGACGAGCTGCCTGCCCGACTCGTAGAGGGCGTTGAAGGTGTGGAAGAACTCCTCCTTGGTGCGGACCTTGTCGGCGAGGAACTGGACGTCGTCGACGAGCAGGACGTCGGCCTCGCGGAAGCGCTCGCGGAAGGCGCTTGTGTCGCCCGCCCGAAGCGAGCGGACGAACTCGGCCGTGAAGTCCTCGACGGTCGCGTAGAGGACGCGCAGCCCGCCGCCATACATCTGGACGTAGTTGCCGATCGCCTGGAGCAGGTGCGTCTTGCCGAGCCCGGGGTCCCCGTAGATGAAGAGGGGGTTGTAGGCCTGGGCGGGCTGCTCGGCGACTGCGAGCGCCGCGGCGTGGGCGAGGCGGTTGCCGTCGCCGATCACGAACTGCTCGAATGTGTACTTGGGGTTGAGCGCCTCGCCGCGCGGCGTAGCTGCGGCGGCTTCGTCGTCCTGCTCGCCCGGCGCCCAGTCGTCGGCGACGATCTCGATTTCGGCGCCGTCTCCGAGCGCCCGCCGCGACGCGCGGAGGAGGAGGTCGCGATGGCGCTCGCGGACCCAGGTGCGGATGTGATCGGGGGCCTTGACGAAGAGCTTCCGGCCGCGCACTGCGGCGAGCTCGAGCGGATCGAGCCAGATGTGGAAGGTGAAGTCGGGGACCTCCTCGCGCAGCTCGCGGCGTATCAGGCTCCAGGTCGTCTCTAGGTCTGCGGGCAAGGCGGATCGACAGGCCCCGTGGGGCATGCGGGTCGGCGGGAATCTGATGGGGACCGGGGGTCCCCGTGAGGAGGCCGGTCAACGACCGAGCGCGGCGAGCATACAACGCGCTGACCGGACAGCGGCCGGGGTTCGAGGGCGTGTATCCGCAAATCGCGGGAAAAGCCTTCAGGGCGAGCTCGGCGACCCGGGGAGGGCGCTCCTCGGCCCCGTCCCTATACTTGTGCCTCCCCGGGAGGCCCGGTCCAGTCATGAAGCGCACCTATCAGCCGAAGAAGCGCAAGCGCGCACGCACGCACGGGTTCCGCGCCCGCATGCGCACGCGCGCTGGCCGCAGCTTGCTCAAGCGCCGCCGCGCCAAGGGCCGCAAGCGGCTCACGCCGTAGCCATGGCGCCGTCGGGCGACGGTGTGCGCCGCGGCCGGCGTCGGCGCCTCTCCCGCAGTGCCGAGTTCGATCGGGTGTACCGCGAGGGCCGCTCGCACGCGAGCCGCTACCTCGTCGTGCATTCCTTTCCGCGCCCTGGCGACCACGAGGGACCGCGGCTGGGCGTCTCAGTAGGACGCAAGGTCGGCGGCGCCGTGGAGCGCACGCGCGTGAAGCGGCTGCTGCGCGAGGCGTTCTGGGCGGTTGCGGAAGAGCTGCCCGCAGGGCACGACTTCGTCGTGGTCGCGCGACCCGACGCAGGGCGGCTCGCGGAGCAGCGGGGCGAGGCCGGGATCGAGGACGCGCTGCGAGAGGTGCTCGCGTCGGCCGGGCTCGCGAAGCGGGAGAAAGCGGCGTGACCGGGCTCCGGGCCGCCGCGGTGGCGCCCGTGAGGGTCTACCAGAAGCTGATCTCCCCGGCGCTGCCGCGACGCTGCAAGTACTACCCGACCTGCTCCGAGTACGCGGTGCAGGCGATCTCCCGCTACGGCATACTCAGGGGGCTCGTGCTCGCCGCCTGGCGTCTGCTCCGCTGCAACCCGTGGAGCCACGGCGGCGTCGATCCCGTCGAGCAGCAGACACTCTTCAGCGCCCCGCCGCGCCGCCAAAACTGACATGTATCTCGCAAACGTCCTCCAGCCGCTGATCGATTTCAACGACGCGATCCTCAAGTTCTGGCACGACCAGGCCGGGCTCCCATGGGGTTGGGCGATCGTCGGACTTACCTTCTGCATCCGCCTGCTGATCCTGCCGCTGACCTTCAGGCAGGTTCGCTCGATGCAGGAGCTGCAGCGGCTGCAGCCGGAGCTCAAGAAGCTCCAGGAGCGCTTCAAGGACGACAAGCAGCGGCTGAACCAGGAGATGATGCGCTTCTACCAGGAGCACAAGGTCAACCCGCTCGGCTCCTGCCTCCCGCTGCTCTTCCAGTTCCCCTTCTTCATCTCGCTCTTCTACCTGCTGCGGGGCGACCAGTTCAAAGCGGACATCGCAGGCGAGGCCGGTTTCGGCTTCATCCCCAACCTCGCCGAGCCCGTCAAGGACAAGCCGGGGGCGCTCGCGGCACTGATCGTGCTCTACGTCGCGAGCCAGCTCGGGTCGACGCTGGTGTCGGCCCAGACCATGACGGACAAGAACCAGCGCCGGCTGTTCATGGCGCTGCCGTTCTTCTTCGTCGTCTTCGTCATCAACTTCCCTGCCGGCGTGATCGTGTACTGGATCACCACGAACGTCTGGACGATCGGGCAGCAGCTCTTGATCCGCCGCTTCCTCCCGCCGCCGGAGCCACTGACGGCGGGGGCGTCGGCGGCATCTGGCTCGGGCCGCCAGGCGCACAAGGACGGGAACGGGCGCGGCGCCGCGGCGCGCCCGCGCGCGTCGGAGCGCCGGGCGCAGCCCGCCGCAGCAGACGGCGCGAGCGGCGGCACGCGCAAGCCCCCGCCGCCGTCGCCGCGCAAGAAGAAGAAGCGCACGGGGCGCCGCCGGTAGGCTCCCGCTCGATGAGCGCTGAGCCTGACAGCAGCCGCACGGAGGCGGAGGCCGAGGGAAGCAGCCTGGGAGAGGCCCGCTGGAACGCGGCGCTCGAGCTCGAGGCCGAGTTCCCCGGGCTCACTGCCGACTGCGTTCGCTTCGAGACGCTGTCGGGCGGGGACGGCGCCGCCGCGGCCCGCGTCCGGGCGACGGTCGATGTCGAGGCGTGGCGGCGTCTTGGACGCGAGGATCCGGACGACCCCGTCGGCCGCGTGCGGGCGTTCGTCGGGCGCGTCGTGCTCGGCCTCGGGCTGTCGGCGCGCGTGGAGGTGGAGGAGACCGAGGAGGAGATCCGGGCGACGGTGAAGGGCGACGACCTCGGGCTCCTGATCGGCAGGCACGGCGCCACGATCGACGCGATCCAGCACCTGGCGGCGCGGGTGGCGCACCGGGCGACGCAGGAGCGCAAGCGGGTCGTCGTGGACGCCGCCGGCTATCGGGAACGGCGCCAGGCCGTGCTCCACCGGCAGGCGGAGCGCGCCGTAGCGGACGCGCTCGCCTTCAGGCGGCCGGTGGAGCTCGAGCCGATGTCTGCGGCGGACCGCAAGATCGTCCACGACTACCTCAGCGGGCGGGGCGAGGTGACCACTCACAGCGAGGGCGAGGAGCCAGACCGACGGCTCGTCGTCTCGCCGGTCCGCCTCTGACGCTGGTGCGCTGACCGTTTCACGGGAAACGCTCGAGTCCGCCGTCGCCCGGCTTGCCCCCGGCGGCGCGGCGGCGGCCGCGCTGGCGGCGCTGCTCGCCGCGCTCGAGGCCGAGCCGGATCCGCCGACGACCGTGCGGGCGGGGCTGGACGCGCTCAACATCCACATCGCCGACAGTCTCGCCGGCCTCGAGGTGGGCGAGCTGCGTTCGGCGGAAGCGATCGCCGACCTGGGCTCCGGTGCCGGCTTCCCCGGGCTCGTGCTGGCTGCGGCGCTCCCGGATGCGCGCGTGGATCTCGTGGAGTCAGCCAGGCGCAAGTGCGAGGTGATCGAGCGCCTCGCGGCGGCGGCGGCGCTCCCCAATGCGCGCGCGGTGCCCGCCCGCGCGGAGGAGTGGGCCGCCGGGGAGGGCGCATCGGCCTACGACGCGGTCACGGCTCGCGCCGTCGCGGCGCTAGCCGTGGTCTGCGAGTACGCGGCCCCGCTGTTGCGCGAGGGAGGCGTCTTCGTGGCCTGGAAGGGGGCGCGGGATCCGGACGAGGAGCGTGCGGGGGCACGGGCTTGCGCGCGCCTGGGTCTCGAGCCCGAGCGGGTTCTGCGCGTCGAGCCGTTCGAGGGCGTGAGGAACCGCCACCTGCACGTGTTCCGCAAGGTCTCTCCCACCCCGCCACGCTTCCCGCGGCGACCCGGGATGGCGGCGAAGAGACCGCTCGCCTGACGGTTCCCACCCGAACCCATCCGCGTTCCGACCGTCGCTGCCGCTACCTTCGGGAGCGCATGGGCACGGTCTACGCGATCGCGAACCAGAAGGGGGGCGTCGGCAAGACGACGACCGCCGTGAACATCGCCGCCTGCGTGGCAGAGGCCGGCTATCCGACGCTGCTCGTAGACCTCGACCCGCAGGCGAACGCGACCGTGGGCGTCGGGCTGCCCAAGGACTGCGAGCCGTCGGTCTACGACTGCCTCTGCGGCGAGGGCACCCTCCCCGAGCTCGCGCGGCCGACCGCGATCGAGGGTCTCGACGTGGTTCCCTCGACTCCCGATCTCGCGGGTGCGAGCGTCGAGCTCCCGCGCGTCGCGGGCTCCGAGACGCGCCTCCGAGACGCGCTCGGGGACGTGCGGGAGCGCTACCTCTTCACCGTGCTCGACTGCCCCCCGTCGCTCGGGCCGCTCACCGTGAACGCGCTCGTCGCCGCCGATCGCGTGATCGTGCCGGTCCAGACGGAGTACTTCGCGCTCGAGGGTCTCGCCGACCTGCTCGACACCCTCTCCCTCATCCAGCGGGAGCTCAACCCGAGGCTGACCATCGCCGGGATGATCCTCACGATGCACGACGCGCGCACCCGTCTCGGCCAGGATGTCGAGCGCGAGGTCCGACAGCACTTCCCCGAGCTCGTGTTCGAGACGGTGATCCCGCGCAACGTGCGCGTGGGCGAGGCGCCGAGCTACGGCGTCCCCGTGACCCGGCACGATCCCCACTGCAGCGGCTCCCTCGCGTATCTGAAGCTCGCGAAGGAGGTCGCTGCGCGTGCCTGAGATCGAGGCTCAGCGTTCCACGGGAAACGGTACGGCGCGTGGGATGGGGCGCGGCCTCTCGGCGATCCTCCCGCGGAGTCCGCGCGACGCTGAAGGCCTCCGCGCGCTCCCGGTGGACCTGGTCCGGCCGAACCCGAACCAGCCGCGGCGAGACTTCGACGCCGAGGCGCTGCTCGCCCTTTCCGAGTCGATCAAGGCGCGCGGGGTGCTGCAGCCGATCGTCGTCCGCCCGCTGCACGGGGGCGCCTTCGAGCTGGTCGCCGGCGAGCGCCGCCTCCGCGCAGCGAAGATGGCGGGCCTCGAGGAGATCCCCGCGATCGTGCGCGCGACAGAGGACAGCGAGCGGCTCGAGCTCGCGCTGATCGAGAACATGGCGCGCGAGAACCTCAACCCGATCGAGGAGGCGCGCGCCTGCGCCACGCTGGTCGAGGATCTCGGCGTGACGAAGGAGGAGCTCGGCCGGCGCGTGGGCCGAAGCCGCGTCGCGGTGTCCAACCTGATCCGTCTGCTGGATCTGCCCGACGAGGCGCTCGACATGATCGCCGCCGGCGAGCTGAGCGCGGGCCACGGACGCGCGCTGCTCATGTGCAAGGACCAGACCGAGCGCCGCCGGCTGGCTCGCGCCGCGCGCGCGGAGGGCTGGTCGGTGCGCGAGACTGAGGAGCGGGCACGGCGAGCCGAGCGAGGTTCGGGCCAGAACCATCCGCGCGGGCCGCAGGTCGTTGTCCACCCGGACCTCTCAGACCTCGTCGCGGCGGCCGAGGACGCGCTGTCCGCCGCGCTCGCTCGCGACGTCAAGGTGCGGATCAGGAAGGGCCGCTGCCGCGTGGAGTTCGAGCTCGACGACCCGCGCGAGGCGGTCGAGCTCGCGGCGCGGCTCGTCCGCCAGCCGGCGGCCTGACACGGCCGCAGACCGTCGCTAGAATCCCGGCCGCGGGCGATTAGCTCAGTCGGTTAGAGCGCTTCTCTGATAAGGAAGAGGTCCCAGGTTCGAGTCCTGGATCGCCCACTGCGCCGCGGGACGCGCGCCCTCCGGTCAGGCTGGGCCAGGGACGCCGGAGCCGGCTCGGCGATTCGCTTCAGCGTGGGCTGCTTCCGCCGCGAGGGGCGCGCGATCCGCCCCCTCGGAGCACCGACCGCCGACGCGTGCTGCGCTCGAGCCATTGGCGATTCGCGGGCGGACCGCTAGAACACGTCTGTGACCACCTCGCCCGTCAGCGCGCGCACGGGCCTTCGCATGCCCGCCGAGTGGGCTCCGCACGAGCGGACGCTGATGGCGTGGCCCTGCCGGCGCGAGCTGTGGCGCGACGCGCTCGCCGACGCCAAGCGGGAGTACGCCGCCGTCGCGAACGCGATCGCGGCGTTCGAGCCGGTCACGATGGTGTGCGCCTCCCCGGCCGACGCCGCTGAGGCGCGCGCCGCGCTCAGCGCCCGGGTCGAGATCCTCGAGCTTCCGATCGACGACTCGTGGCTGCGCGACTCGGGCCCGATCTTCCTCACGGATCCGGCCGATCCCTCCCGGCGCGTCGGCGTCCACTTCCGCTTCAACGCCTGGGGCGGCAGGTTCCCGCCGTGGGAGCGGGACGCGGCGGTCGGAGGCCTGCTGGTCGAGCACGTCGGAGCGGAGCTCGTGCGGGCGTCGTTCGTCCTTGAGGGCGGCGCGATCGCCTGCGACGGCGAGGGAACCCTCGTGACGACCGAGCAGTGCCTCCTCAACCCCAACCGCAACCCCGACCTCTCGCGCGAGGAGATCGAGCGCGGACTTGCGCAGACGCTAGGCGCAGAGCGCGTCGTGTGGCTCGGCGACGGCCTGGTGGAGGACCGCGACACCGACGGCCACGTCGACATGATCGCGTGCTTCACCGCCCCGGGCCGGCTGCTCCTGCAGTCCGCCCCGCCCGGCGACCCCGACCACGCACGCATGCTCGAGAATCGCTCTCGCGCGGAGGCGGCCGGCCTGGTGGTCACCGAGATGCCGCTCCTGCCGCGCGTGGAGGTGCAGGGCGAGCCCGTGGCCGTGACCTACATGAACCTCTACCTCTGCAACGGCGCGGTCATCGTCCCGCAGGCGGGAGTGCGCGAGGACGCCGAGGCGCTCGACCGGATTGCGGCGGCATTCCCCGGGCGCGAGCCGGTCGGCGTCCCAGCCAGAACGCTCGCCTTCGGCGGCGGCGGCCCCCACTGCATCACCCAGCAGGTACCCGTGCCGGGCGCGTAGTGTCGTCTTCATGAAGCTCCTCACCGCCTACACGCCGCCGCCGTCGCTCGCCCGCACGCGCCCGCCCGAGCGCGAGCCGCTGAGAGTCGCCGCGGTCCAGCAGCGCTGGCACCCCGACCCCGACGAGCACAAGGCCGCGCTCGCGGAGGGCGTGCGCATGGCCGCCGCCGAGGGAGCGCGGCTCGTCTGCCTGCAGGAGCTGACGCTCTCGCGCTACTTCGCCATCACCCCGGGCGGCCCGGAGGCCGCGGGCGCGGAGCCGGAGCCCGTGCCGGACGGCCCGACGTGCCGCTTCGCCGCCGAGCTCGCGCGCGAGACGGGCGCCTGGGTGCACGCCTCCCTCTACGAGCGCGCGGACGGCGACGACGGGCTCGGATTCAACACCGCGGTCGTGCTCTCCCCGGACGGCAGCCTCGCCGGCCGCACGCGCAAGCTCCACATCCCCGTCACCGCGGGCTATCACGAGGACAGGTACTTCCGCCCGGGCCCGGCGGGCGAGGACGCCTTCCCGGTCGTGGGGCTCGAGCAGGGTCGGTTCGGCTTCCCGACCTGCTGGGACCAGTGGTTCCCCGAGCTCGCGCGCGCGTACTCGCTTGCGGGCGCCGACGTGCTCGTCTACCCCACGGCGATCGGCTCCGAGCCCGAGCATCCCGAATTCGACACCGAGCCGCTGTGGGAGCGTGTGATCGTGGCCAACGGGATCGCGAACGGCACCTTCATGGTCGCGATCAACCGCACCGGCACCGAGGAGGACCCGCAGGGCGCCTCGATCGACTTCTACGGCTCGAGCTTCATCTCCGACCCCTACGGCCGCGTGCTCGTGCAGGCGCCGCGCGACGAGCCGGCCGTGATCGTCGCCGACCTGGACCTCGACCAGCGGCGCGACTGGCTCGAGCTGTTCCCCTTCCTCACGACGCGCCGGCCGGACGCCTACACCGCCCTGATCCGGCCCTGAGCCCGACCGCGGCGGGTCGTTCGGCCCCGAACCATTACCGCGGGAGAGGGACTGCCCGCCCGTGGCGCATCGTGGGTGCGGCTGGGCGGCTGTCGGGAGCCCGCCCCGTCGCCGGCGGCGGCGCGGCCCGCACGTATCCTTGGCTCGTGACAGACCCACTGGACGGCCTCAGCGAGTCCCAGCTCAGGGCCGTCACGCACCAGGGCGGGCCGCTGCTCGTGCTTGGCGGTGCGGGCACGGGAAAGACCCGAGCGCTCACCCACCGCTTCGCCTGGCTCGTGGAGCAGGGCGTCCCGCCCGACTCGGTGCTCGCGCTCGCCTACTCCGCGCCCGCCGCCGCCGAGATGCGCGAGCGCGTCGAGGACCTGATCGCCGCGCCCTGGGAGGAGCTGTGGGTCTCCACCTTCCACTCCTTCTGCGCCCGCCTGCTCCGCGAGGAGGCGCTCGAGGCGGGGCTCGACCCGTTCTTCTCGCCCGTCACGCCGGCGGACCGCCTGGCGCTCCTGCTCGACCGGATCGACGACCTCACGCTCCGCCGCCACGAGATCCGCGGCAACCCCGCTCCCCTGCTTGCGAGCTTCGTTGCGCGCATCGACCGCCTGAAGGACGAGATGGTGACCGCCGAGGACTACCGCGCTTGGGCGCTCGGGCTCGAGCGGGCGGCGCGCACAGGCGGCGACGCGGAGCGCACGCGCGCCGCGCGCGAGCTCGAGTTCGCGCAGGTGTACGCGGACCACGACCGGCTGCTCGCGGAGAGCGGCTCGCTCGACTTCGGCGACCTGCTCCTGCAGGCCTTCCGGATGCTGCACGAGAAGCCTCACGTGCGGGCGCGCGTGGCGGGCCGCTTCCGGCACGTGCTCGTCGACGAGTACCAGGACGCGAACTTCGCGCAGGGCGTGCTGCTGCGCGCGCTGGCGCAGGAGCACGGCAACGTCACCGTGGTCGGCGACGACGACCAGTCGATCCACCGCTTCCGCGCGGCGGCGAGCAAGAACCTGCTCGACTTCCAGCGCGAGTACCCGGGCGCCGAGGTCGTGCGTCTCGAGCGCAGTCACCGCTCCGGCGGGCGGATACTGCGGGCCGCCGCCGCGGTCGTGGAGCGCGCCCCGGACCGGATCGAGAAGCGGCTGCGGGGCAGGCGCGGTGGCGATGTGCGCTTCTGGCGCTGCCGCTCGGAGCGCGCGCAGGGGCAGGCCGCCGCGGCGCTCGCCGAGCGGCTGATCGCCGAGGGCGCGTCCCCCGACGACATCTGCGTGCTCGTGCGCTCGGTGCGCAGCGAGGGCCAGACGGTCGCCGCGGCGCTGGAGGAGCGGGGCGTGCCCTTCAGGCTCACGGGCGCCGCGGCGTACTTCCAGCGCACCGAGGTGCGCGACCTGCTCGCGTGGCTGCGGCTGCTCGCGTCTCCCGCGGACTCGGGCGCCGCGGTGCGGGCGCTCTCGCGGCCGCCGATCGAGCTGCGCTCGGTCGACATCGCGCGCCTCACCCAGTTCGCACGCAGGCGCAGGCTCGACATGGTCGCGGGCGTCCGGGCGGCGCTCGAGACGCAGACGCTCTCTCCCGAGGGCCGCGACCGCGCCCACCAGTTCCTCCGGCTCTACCGCGCGGCGTCCGCCGCGTTCGAGGAGATGCGTCCCGACGCGTTCGTGCACCGGCTGATCGAGCGCGTGGGCGTGCGGCGCCAGCAGGTATACGCGGCGCAGGCCGACACGGTCGAGCGGCTCGTGAACATCGCGAAGCTCTCGGAGATCGCGCGCTCCTACATGCGCCGCCAGCCGGACGCCACCCCGCGCGACTTCGTCCGCTACATCGCTGCGGTGGCCGAGGCGGGGCTGCGCGAGGAGGAGGCGACGCCGAGCACCCTGCCGCCGGCGGTGCACGTGATGACGATGCACGCGGCCAAGGGCCTCGAGTTCGACCACGTGCTCGTGCTCGGGCTCGCGGCGTCGCGGATGCCCGGCGCCCGCCGCCAGGGGCCGGCCGACACGATCCCCGACGAGCTCCTCAAGGAGCGGCTCCCCGCGGAACGCAGCCGCGCGCACGAGGCGCAGATGAGGCGTCTCCTGCACGTCGCCATGACGCGCGCGCGCCGCACGCTCGTGCTCGCCTGGCCGGAGTCGGGCGAGCGCGCCCGGCCGTCGCCCTTCTACGAGGAGGCGCGCGCCGCGCTGGACGCCCCCGAGGAGGTCTTCGAGGAGGAGCTGTTCGGCCCCGCGGAGGGTCTCCACGCGACCTACCGCATGCTCCGCGACGAGCTGCTCGACTCCGTCCCGCGCACCGGCGCCCGGCTCGGCGAGATGCGGCTCGACACCTACCTCGACGTCTCTCAGTCCGTGGTCCGCTACCTCGAGCTCCTGAAGGTCGCCGCGCTGATCGAGCGGGCGAAGGACGGCCAGTCGGTGTCGCAGGCTCTGCCCGAGGTCAACGAGCTGCTGCTCCAGGCGGCGACGCCGGAGCAGCGCGAGGCCTTCCGCGCCTCGGCGCTCGACGACTACCTGCGCGACACCGAGCGGGACGAGCGCCGCCGCTCCGCCGCCCCGCCCGCCCAGGCGGAGCCGTCGCTCGAGGCCTTCATCCCGCGCCGCGGCGAGGGCCTGATGCTGTCGGCCTCCGACATCGAGACCTACCGGCTGTGCCCACTCAAGTACAAGTTCGCGAGGGTCTTCCGCATCCCGCAGGAGCCGACGATCAACCAGCGCTTCGGGATCGTCGTCCACCAGGTGCTCGAGCGCTTCCACGCCGCTGGCGGCGGCCCGCTCGAGGACCTCATGCGCCTCTTCGAGGCGAGCTGGCGGCGCTCGGGCTTCGGCGATGCGAACGACGACCTGCAGTTCCGCGAGAAGGCGGTGGCGGCGCTGCGCCGCTACTGGGAGCTCGACCGCGAGCGCGCCGGAGAGCCGGTCTGGTTCGAGCGCGGCTTCGCCTTCCGGCTCGGCCCGCACCTGCTGCGCGGCCGCGTCGACCGCGTGGACCGGCTGCCCGATGGCCGCTACGAGCTGATCGACTACAAGACCGGCAAGCCCAAGACCGAGGCGGAGCTCCGCCAGGACGTGCAGCTCTCGCTCTACCAGATGGGCGCGCGCGAGGCCTGGGAGGTCGAGACCTCCGCGCAGAGCTACTACTACGTGCTCGACAACGAGAAGGTGCCGGTCGCGCACTCCGAGGAGGAGCTCGAGCGCGTGCGGGAGACGGTGGCGACCATCGCGGAGGGCATCCTCGCGCAGGACTTCGAGCCGACGCCCTCGCACGAGGTGTGCCCCTTCTGCGACTACCGGATCATCTGCCCGGCGGCCGAGAAGTAGCCGTCGGCTAGAGGCCGCCCTCCTCGCGGCGCCGCTGCCGCAGGAAGCGCTGGAAGTCGCGCGCGATCGCGTCCGCGGAGGGGATGTCCTGGTGGTGGGGCGCGATCTCGTCCACCTCGTCCATCGTCTCCTCGAGTCGCTCGACGAAGTCCTTGACCTCGGGGTCGCTCGCCACCGCGGCGCTCACCTGGCGGTCGTAGTCGTCCGCCGCCTGCTCGAGCGCGCTCGCGTCGACCGCGATCCCGGCGAGCCCCTCGAACCGGCGGATCAGCGCGAGCGCGGCCTTGGGGTTCGGCGCGACAGCGACGTAGTGCGGGACCGCCGCCCACAGGCTCGCGGCCGTCAGCCCGGCCTTCGTGCAGGCGTCGTGGAGCACGCCCACGATGCCGGTCGGCCCCTCGTAGCCCGTGCGCGCGAGCGCGATGCGCTCGATCAGCCGCTCGTCGGACGCGAAGCCGGTGATCGACACCGGGCGGCTGTGCGGGACGTCCGCGAGCAGCGCGCCGAGCGTGATGACGAGGCTCACGTCGAGGCTGCGCGCCACCTCGATCACCGTCGCGGCGAACGTGCGCCAGCGCAGCGACGGCTCGTGGCCCTTGAGGAGGACCAGGTCGCGGTCCGCGGCGGGGATGTGCGCGACGCTCACCGTCGTCGCGGGCCATTCGATCACGCGCGTGGCGCCGCCGACGAGGCGGATGGTCGGTCGGACCGCCGTGAAGTCGAAGAACTCCTCCGGGTCGATGCGCGCGACCTCGTAGGCGCCGAAGCTGTCGATGAGGAACTCGAGGGCGGAGGAGGCGGCCTCGCCGGCGTCGTTCCAGCCCGAGAACGCGCACACGAGCGCGGGATCGCGCAGGCGCGGGCGCTCGCTCCAGATGAGGTGGTCCATCGAAGTCACCGTACCGGAGGCCGCTGACTGCCACACCAGCGATCCGGGGCGTCCGACCGGGCGCGCAAGATCCAGGCGATGGAAGCGGCGGCGCAGGAGACGCGGCGGGCGATCGCCGAGCTGCGGCCCGGGCAGGAGCTGCGCGGCGTGTTCGCGTGCACGCGCAAGGACCGGCTCGTGGCGCGCAACGGCTCGCCCTATCTCGCCGTCGAGCTGCGCGACCGCACGGGCGCCCTCCCCGCGCGCGTCTTCCGCGACGCCGACTTCGCGGCGGGCCGCTTCGAGCGGGGCGACCTCGTGCGGGTGAGCGGTCGCGTCGAGCGCTTCCGGGGCGAGCTCTCGGCCGAGCTCACCGACATCCGCCGCGCCGAGCCGGGCGAGGCCGACCCCGCCGAGTTCCTGCCCGTCGCCTACCGGGACCTCGACGAGCTCGAGGGGTTCCTCGAGCACCTCGCCCGCGAGGTGCACGACCCCGATTATCGGCGGCTGCTCGACGCCTTCCTCGACGACGCGCAGTTCCGGGCGGAGCTGCGGCGCGCGCCGTGCACGCGCGGCGGCCACCACGCCTACCTCGGCGGGCTGCTCGAGCACACCGTCGCCGTTTCGACCCTCGCCCAGGAGGCCTGCGCGCTCCACCCGCGCCTCAACCCTGACCTGCTGCTGACGGCGGCGATCGTCCACGACTTCGGCAAGACGCGCGAGTTCAGGCTCGGGGCGGGGATCGAGCTGAGCGAGCAGGGGAGGCTGATCGGCCACCTCGCGCTCGGCCAGGCGATGATCGCCGAGCGGGGCCGCGCGCTTCCCGAGGGGAAGGCGCTCGCGCTCGTCCACTGCGTGCTCGGCCACCACGGGCCCGAGGCGCTGCCTGGGCGGCGCTTCGGCTCGGCCGAGGCGCTCGCGCTCTACCGCCTGAACGCGCTCGACGCGGGGGTGAAGGGCGCGCTCGAGCACGGCTTGCCCTAGGGGTCCCGCTGCATGGGCTCGGCGCGCCGCCAGCGCGCGCGTAGGCTTGACGGCGGAGCGGCAGCCGCCTGGTGGCGGATCCGGTCCTCAAAACCGGCAGGGCGTGGCAGCCCCGCGCTTGGAAGGTTCGATTCCTTCGCCGCTCCGTGCGGCGCCTGCGGGTGCGCGCCAGTGAATGCGTGCCCATCCCATCCGGTCCGCCGGCGAGACTCGGCGCATGCCGGCAGAGCGAGCGCAGACGACCGTCCGGCCGCGCGCGGGCGCGCTCCTGCGGACGCTCGTGGTCTCGGCGCTCGTGGCGCTGCTCTCGGCCGCCGCGGGCGGCGGGGAGGCCACCGCGGTGTGCGTGCCTGCGGCGCTCTTGCTCGCCCGCGCCGCCGGGACGCGCGGGCAGGCCTGGGGCGGCGCTGCCGCCGCCGCGTTCGCCGCGGTGCTGCCGTCGGCGCTCGGCGAGGGCTCGCTCCCGTCCCTTCCGCTGCTCGCGGTCGTGGTCGCAGCGAGCGTGGGAGTGCTCGAGTCGATGCGCGCGCGGCTCGAGCGCGAGCAGGCCGCGCTGCGGGCGACCGCGCTGCGCGACCCGCTGACCGGCCTCGCGAACCGCCGCGCGTTCGAGGAGCGCCTCGCCTACGAGGTGGCGCGCCACAAGCGCAAGGGCCGCACCTTCGCGCTCATCGCGCTCGACATGGACGGCTTCAAGTCCGTCAACGACCGCTTCGGGCACAAGGCGGGCGACGAGATCCTGCGCGACGTCGCGGCGTCCCTGCGCGGCGTCGTGCGCGAGGAGGACACCGTCGCCCGCCTGGGAGGCGACGAGTTCTGCCTGCTCGCGCCGGAGACAGACCGCGAGGGCGCGGAGCGGCTGGCCGCGCGCGCCGAGGAGGCGGTGGCGAGGGCCGCGGCAGGGCTCGAGGGCCTGGGGGCGAGCGCGGGCGTCGCCGTCTTCCCCGAGGACGGTCGCGACGGCGCCGCCGTGCACGAGGCGGCCGACGTGGCCGCCCTGTACGCGAAGCGCCGCCGCGTCCGGCCGCGCCGAGCGGCGTAGGGCCCGCGCCCCGGCCGCTCAGCGTTCCAGCGCGGCGGCGAGGAAGTCGGCGAGCGGCGGCCGCTCGACGAGCGGCACCTCGCGCTGCTCGATGCCGTCCGGGCGCGGCAGCAGCAGGCGCCTGTCCTCGACCCCGCGCAGCCGCCCCTCGCGCTCGAGCCGCTCCGCCACCGCCCGCAGCACGGCGTAGGCCATCGCGGAGAGCTCGCCGAGCGGCTGGTGCCTGTTCTGGCGCGCGCCGAGGTCGGCCTGCGCCAGCCCGTCGAGCCCGACCTCCCGGTAGGCGTCGATCAGCAGCGCGATCTCGACCGCGTAGCCCGTCGCGAACGGCAGCCGCTCGAGCAGCGAGCGTCGCGCTGCGATCTCGCCGGCGAGCGGCTGGCGCACCCCCGCGAGCTCCGGGTAGAAGAGGTTGAGCAGCGGTCGGGCGGTGAGCTCGGTGACCCGGCCGCCGCCTTCCGGCAGCGCCACCTCGCCGAGCTTGAGCGGCCGCCGATAGGCGCCCTTCACGAGCTGCACCTCCTCCGGCCCGCAGACGAGCGGCCCGACCATCCCGAGCACGAAGTGCGGCCCGAAGTCCTGCGAGTCGGCGTCGAGGAAGCACACCACCTCGCCTGTCAGCACGCTCAGCGAGCGCCACATCGCGTCGCCCTTTCCGAGCACGGGGCCGGCCTCGGGGAGCAGCTCCGCCTGCTGGCGCACCTCCGCGCCCCTGCTCGCCGCGATCTCCGCGGTCCCGTCGCTCGATGCCGCGTCCACCACGACCACCTGGTCGATCACTCCGCGCTCGCGCAGCTCGACCAGGATCTCGACGATCGCGCCGATCGTCGCGGCCTCCTCCCGGGCGGGAAGGCACACCGACACGGAAGCCCGGCGCTCGGCGCGCAGGCGCTCGACGGTGAAGAGCGAGTGGTGGAAGGTGCGCGCCTGGGCCCAGGCGACGGCCGCCCCTGCGCCCCCGCTCACGTCGCCGTCACGGGTCGAGAGCACGATGTCATCGAGCGCATAGGTTTGCAGCGCGCCTCGATAAAGGCAGCCGCGATCCCCCTCGGCCCGCCGGGCGCGGAGCCTCACCCCTCGCGGGGCCGCAGCGCGCGGCGCGCGAGCGTGAACGCGAAGTAGAGCTGAACCCCCGCGAACAGCAGCGCGAGCGCGCGGTCGGGGAGCGCGTGCGCGAGCAGCGCCCCGCCTGCCACGCCGACCGGCGAGAGCACTCCCACGACGATTCCGTCGCGGAGCCGCACGTTGCCGTACCCGTGCTGGCGCCACGCGCCCACCAGCGCCACCGGGATGATCGCGAGCAGCGACGTCGCCTCCGCATCGACCTGGTCGAGGCCGAGGAAGATCACGAGCCCGGGCACGAACAGCACGCCGCCGCCCACGCCCAGCAGGCCGCTCGTCACCCCGGCGGCGAAGCCGATCGCCACGGCGCCCACGAGGTCGCCCGCGCTCACCTCACCACCAAGCCCACGGCCGACGCCAGGAGCAGCAGCGAGAAGATGCCCGCGAGCATGCGCTGGGAGACGCGCTGCTGGACCGCCGCCCCGGCGACCACGCCCGCGACCGCGGGGACGCCGACGAGCACGCCCTCGGCGAAGTGCAAGTTGCCGAGCGCGCCGTGGGCGACCGTTCCGAACAGCGAGATGACGACGATCGCGACGAGCGACGTCCCGGTCGCCGCTCGCGGCTGATAGCCGAACCAGACCACGAGCAGCGGGACGATGATCGTGCCGCCGCCGACACCGAACAGACCGCTGAAGGCGCCCGCCGCTGTGCCGAGCAGCGCCAGGCGGGCCACCCGCGACAACATGGCGGGCATACTACGGCTCGTGTCTGCACACACTGCGGAAACCCTGCAGGAGGCGCTTCGCCCGCTCACGCAGGACCCGCGACGAGCCGCGGTGCTGTGCGACATCGACGGCACGCTCTCGCCGATCGTCAGCCGCGCCGAGGACGCGTGGGTGCCCGAGCAGACCTCGCGGCTGCTCGCCGCGATCGCGCGGCGCTACGCCCGTGTGGCGTGCGTCTCCGGGCGCCCGGCGGCCGAGGCGCGCCGGCTGGTCGGCGTCGGCGGCATCGTCTACGTGGGCAGCCACGGCGCCGAGATGCTCGAGCCGGGGGCGAGCACCCCCCGCCCGAACCACGCCTTCGAGCGCTGGGCGCCCCGCGTGCGCGAGTTCGTGCGCAGGCACGACGACCGCTCGCTGCGCAACCCGCGCGTCCGGATCGAGGACAAGGGCCCGATCGCCGCGTTCCACTGGCGCGGCGCGCCGGACGAGGCGGCGGCGCGCCGGCGCGTCGAGGAGCTGGCGCGGGAGGCCGAGGAGGAAGGCTTCGCGACCCACTGGGGCCGCAAGGTGCTCGAGGTGCGCCCGCCGGTGCCCTTCGGCAAGGGCCGGGCCGTCGAGGAGCTCGTGTCCCCGCGCTCGGTCGAGGCGGCGATGTTCGGCGGCGACGACGCCACGGACCTCGACGCCTGGGACGCCCTCGACCGCTTGGTGGCCGGGGGCTCGCTGCGCGCGGGGGTCCGGGTGGGCGTGCGCTCCGACGAGGCGCCCGCGGCGATCCTCTCCCGCGCCCACGTGGTGGTCGACGGCGTCGACGGCTTCCGGCAGGTGCTGTCCGCGCTCGCGGAGGCCTGATGCGCTTCACGGACTTCCTCAGGACCTCGGTGCTGCTCTTCGCAGCCTCAGCCACCGCGCTCGTGATCGTGGCGGTCGCCGGCGCGCGCGCGAAGGACGACACCACCCTGCTCTACTTCGGGCTCGGCTGGTGGACGATCGCGACGGTGGGCGGGCTCTGGCTCGGGCGCGGCGCGGCGGTGTCTCACGGCATCGCGAGCCTGCTGGCGCAGGCCCGCACCGCCACCGCGATCCCCGAGCACGAGCCGGGCCGCATCCTCTTCAACCGGATGTGGGTCCTCGCCGCGTTCACGCTCGTCGCGGGCGCCCTCGCGTTCCTGATCCCGCAGGTGCCGGCCGTGGCGTCCGGGTTCGCGCTCGGCGCGGCGCTCGTGTGGCGCAAGCAGGCCGCGGCGGTCGCGGCGATCGAGGAGCGCGACGGGGTCCGCTTCTACGTCGAGCCCACGTCCCCGTTCAAGCCCACGCGGCTCGTGCGCACGCCGTGGTTCCGCAAGCTCGACGGGTCCCGCGAGGAGGAGCGCTACGGCGCGCCCGTCTCGCACGCGAGCAGCCTGCGCTGATCAGCGGCCGCCGGCCCGCGCGCGGCCGCGCTTGCGCAGCGCGTCGAGCTCGGGCCAGGAGCGGGTGTTCGCCACGCTCTCCGCTGTGAGCCACGCCCGCCGCGCGGTCGCGACGCCGTAGCGGATGTTCGCGAGCGTCTCGACGCCGTGGGCGTCGGAGTCGATCACCACCAGCGCGCCGCCCTCCACGGCGCGGCGGGCGTTGCGCTCGTCGAGGTCGCGGCGGTCCGGGTTGGCGTTGATCTCGAGGAAGGTGCCGGTCCGCACCGCGGCCTCGATCACTGCGTCGATGTCGAGCCGGTAGGGCTCCCGCCGCTCGATCAGCCGCCCCGTGGGGTGTCCGATCGCGTCGACGAGCGGGTGCTCCATCGCCCGGATCATGCGCTCGGTCATCTCGCGCTCGCCCATGCGGAACGAGGTGTGCACGCTCGCGACGATCCAGTCGAGCTCGGCGAGCAGCTCGTCGTCGTAGTCGAGCGAGCCGTCGGGCAGCACGTTCACCTCGCTGCCCGCAAGCAGCCTGATCCCGTCCATGCGCGCGTCGAGCGCCCGCACGCGCTCGATCTGGGCCCGCAGCGCGTCGGGCTGCACGTCGTTGCCGAAGCCGTGCGAGGCAGAGTGGTCGGTGATCGCGAGGTACTCGTAGCCGCGCGCCTTCGCGGCCTCCGCCATCTGCTCGATCGAGTTGCGCCCGTCGCTGGTGGTGGTGTGGCAGTGCAGCTCGCCGCGGATGTCCTCGACGCGCACGAGCCTGGGCAGCGTGCCGTCGCGCGCGGCCTGCAGCTCGCCGCGCCCCTCGCGCAGCTCGGGCTCTATGTACGGGAGGCCGAGCAGCTCGTAGACCTCCTCCTCGGTCGCGCAGGAGCGCGTCGTGCCGGTGGCGTCGTCGAGCACGCCGTACTCGGACACGTGCAGCCCGCGCCGCACGGCGTCCGCGCGCAGCTGCTCGTTGTGGGCCTTCGAGCCGGTGAAGTGCTGCAGCAGGTTGCCGAAGCTCTCAGGGGGCACGATCCGCAGGTCCACGCTCATGCCGTTGTTGGTCACCGCCCTGACGCCGGCCGCGCCCGAGGAGACGACCTCGGCGATCAGCGGCAGCTCGCAGAAGGCGGCGGCGAGCGCCTCGGGGTCGCGCGCGGTCGCGACCAGGTCGAGGTCCTTGCAGGTCTCGGTCATCCGCCTGGCGCTGCCGGCGATCTCGACCCGATCCGCCGCCGGGTGCTCGCGCAGCGCTCCGGCGAGCGCCTCGGCGATCTCGAGCGCGCGCGAGAGCAGCGTGCGCGGCTTCGGCCGCCCGTCGGCGCCCGCGGCGAGCGCGAGCAGGATGTTCTCCTCCGCCTTGCGGCCGAAGCCCGCGACCTCCCGGATCCTGCCCGACTCGGCGGCGCGGCGCAGGTCGTCGAGCGACGCCACGCCCAGCTCGTCGTAGAGCCGGCGCGCGCGCTTGGGGCCGAGGCCCGGGATGCGCGTGATCTCGATCAAGCCCGGCGGGAGCTTCCCCTTGAGCTTCTCGGCGGCCGGGATCGTGCCCGTCTCGAGCAGCGCCACGATCTTCTCGGCGAGCGTCTTGCCGATGCCGGGCAGCTCTTCGAGGCGCCCCTGCCTCGCGAGCTCCGCGACCGACACCGGCGCGTCGCGCACCGAGCGGGCGGCCGTCCGGTACGCCACCACCCGGTGGACGATCGCCCCGTCGAGCTCGTAGAGGCTCCCGAGCTCGTCGAGGGCGTCGGCTATCTCGGCGTTGCGCACGGTCCTCAGGATTCCTTTCGGCTGGGGGCCTTACTCTACGCGCGCCATGCCCGGCGTCTGGCTCGTCCTGCCCACCTACAACGAGGCCGAGAACCTCGAGCCGTTCGTGCGCGCGCTGCTGCCCCGGCTCGCCGAGGCCTCGGCCGACCACACGGTGCTCGTGGTGGACGACGGCTCGCCCGACGGCACGGGCGAGATCGCAGACCGGCTTGCCTCAGAGAGCGAGCACGTTCGCGTGCTGCACCGCACGGCGAAGGAGGGCCTCGGCCGGGCGTACCTCGCGGGCTTCCGCGTCGCACTCGAGGGCGGCGCCGAGTACGTGATGGAGATGGACGCCGACTTCTCGCACGATCCCCGCGACGTCCCGCGCCTGGTGGCGGCGGCGCGCGAGAGCGCCGATCTCGCGCTCGGGTCGCGCTACTGCGACGGCGGCCGCGTCGAGAACTGGCCGCTCCACCGCCGCCTGCTCTCGCGCGGGGGCTGCTGGTACGCGCGCCGCGTGCTCGGCGTGCCGGTGCGGGATCTCACCGGCGGCTTCAAGTGCTTCCGCCGCGAGGTGCTCGAGCGGCTCGACCTCGACTCGGTCCACGCCGACGGCTACGGCTTCCAGATCGAGCTCACCTACCGCGCGCTCGAGGCGGGCTTCCGCGTGGAGGAGGTCCCGATCACCTTCCGCGAGCGCGAGCGCGGGGCGTCCAAGATGACTCCGAGGATCGCCCTGGAGGCGGTCTGGAAGGTGCCGGCGCTGCGGCTCAGGCAGCGCTCGGCCCGCCGCTATACTTTTTGAAGCGACCGGGAAACCGAAGCGAAAGCGAGCATCGAAAAGTGGCCGGAAACATCAAGGACGTGACCGACAACAACTTCGACGCCGAGGTGCTCGAGTCGAGCACGCCGGTGCTCGTCGACTTCTGGGCGCCCTGGTGCGGGCCGTGCCGCGTGATCGCGCCAAGCCTCGAGGAGATCGCCCAGGAGCGCGACGACATCCGCATCGTGAAGCTCAACGTCGACGAGAACCAGCAGACGGCCGCGAAGTACGACGTCCTGTCGATCCCCACGCTGATCCTCTTCAAGAACGGGCAGGTCGCCCACAAGGTGATCGGCGCGCTTCCGAAGCAGCGCCTCGAGCAGGAGCTCGAGCCCGCGCTCGCGGCGTAGCCGCACCTGAGCGGCGCGGCGGGTCGGGGCGTCAGCCGGCGCGCGCGACGGAGATCCTGAGGGGCTGCCCCTCTATCTCCACGCGCTCGCCGGCGCCGTCCGGCGCGCCGTCGAGCTCGAGGCTCGTCGCGAGCGTCTCCCCCGTGACGTAGTCCTCGTGCGCGCGCACGGCGGCGAGCAGCTCCGCGCTGCCGCCCAGCCTTAGCTCGATCCTGTCCGCAACGTCGAGGCCCGAGCTCTTGCGCGCGTTCTGGATCGCGTGCACGATCTCGCGCGCGATGCCCTCCCGGCGCAGCTCCTCGGTCAGCTCGAGGTTGAGCGCCACGGCGTGCGTGCCGGCGCGCTCCACCTGGTAGCCCTCGAGCGGCTGGAGCACGAGCTGGAGGTCGTCGGCGCCCAGCGGGTGCTCCTCGCCGTCGACGACCACGCCCACCGTGCCGCCCTCGCGCAGCGTGCGCGCGGCGCTCGCTGCGTCGAGCGCGGCGACCGCCTCTGCCACCTTCGGCATGCGCTTGCCGAAGCGGGGGCCGAGCGTGCGGTAGTTCGGCTTGAGCCGCCAGGAGCCGAGCTCGTCGGCCTGCGAGGCGAAGCGCAGCGCCTTCACGTTCAGCTCCTCGCGCACCAGCGCCTCGAAGCGCTCGAGCGCCTCGCGCTCGCGGCCCGCCGCCACGATCACCGCCTCCCCCAGCGGCTGGCGCAGCTTCACCTTGCCCTGGCTGCGCGCCTTGCGCCCGAGCTCGACGGCGTCCCGCACGACCTCCATGTCGTGCTCGAGCCGCTCGTCGCGGAGCGCCGGGTCGGGCTCGGGGTAGTCGGTCAGGTGCACCGACGGCTCGGACCCGTCGAGGTTCTCGTAGATCGCGTCGGCGATGAAGGGCGTGAGCGGGGCGAGCAGCTTCGACGCCTCGATCAGGCAGGTGCGGAGGGTGCGCAGCGCCGCCGGGTCGCCGTTCCAGAAGCGGCGCCTGGACAGGCGCACGTACCAGTTCGAGAGCTCGTCGACGAAGGTCGCGATCGCCCGCCCCGCGAAGGTCGTGTCGTAGTCGTCGAGCCGCTCGATGGCGGTCTGCTTGGTGGCCTGGAGGCGCGAGAGCGCCCAGCGGTCGAGGTCGGTCTCCTCGCCCCCCTGCGGCTCGCCTCGCTCGAAGCCGTTCACGTTCGAGTAGAGGACGAGGAACCCGTAGACGTTCCAGAGCGTGAGCAGGAACTGCCGCACGCTCTCGCCGACCGTCTCGAGCGAGAAGCGGTAGCCGTCCCAGGGCTGCTTCGAGGTGAAGTAGTACCAGCGGAAGGCGTCGGCGCCGTAGGTGTTCAGCACGTCCCACGGCTCCACCACGTTGCCGCGGCTCTTCGACATCTTCTGCCCCTCGGGGTCGAGGATCAGCCCCAGGCAGAGGACCGTCTTGAACGACGAGCGGCCGAACAGGAGCGTGGAGATCGCGAGCAGCGAGTAGAACCAACCGCGCGTCTGGTCGAGACCCTCGCAGATGTAGTCCGCCGGGAAGCGCTCGCGGAAGACCTCCTCGTTCTCGAAGGGCGCGTGCCACTGGGCGAACGGCATCGAGCCCGAGTCCCACCAGACGTCGATCACCTCGGGCACGCGCCGCATCTCGCCGCCGCAGCTGGGGCAGGGGAAGGTCACCTCGTCGATGTAGGGCTTGTGGAGGTCGTCGGGCACCTCGCCGGCCAGCTCGCGCAGCTCGGCCACCGATCCGATGCAGTGCTCGTGGCCCTCCGCGCAGCGCCAGATCGGCAGCGGCGTGCCCCAGTAGCGCTCGCGCGACAGCGCCCAGTCGACGTTGTTCTCGAGCCAGTCGCCGAAGCGGCCGTGCTTGATGTGCCCGGGGTACCAGGTGACCTCCTCGTTCGCGGCGAGCAGGTCCTCCTTGCGGGCGGTGGTGCGCACGTACCAGCTCGGCTTCGCGTAGTAGAGGAGCGGCGTGCCGCAGCGCCAGCAGTGGGGGTACGAGTGCTCGTACTCCTCGGCGCGGAACAGCCGCCCGCTCGCGCGCAGCGCCTCGACGATGTCGGGGTCCGCGTCCTTCACGAAGCGCCCCGCGAACGGCTCGATCCGCTCGTCGAAGGTCCCGTCGCGCCGGACGGGGTTCTGGACCTTCATGCCGTACTTCTCGCCGAGGCGGAAGTCGTCGTCGCCGAAGGCGAGCGCGGTGTGCACGACGCCCGTGCCGTCCTCGGTCGTCACGAAGTCGCCGAGCAGGACGGTGTGGCTGTGGGGGCCGAAGTCGGAGATATAAGGGAAGGGCGGCTCGTAGGCTGTGCCCTCGAGCTCCGCGCCGCGCATGCGCGCCTCGACCTCGGCCTCCTCGCCGAGCACGCGCCCGACGAGCGCCTCGGCGAGGATGAAGCGCTCCTCCCCGAGCCGCGCGCGCACGTACGTCACGTCCGGGTGGACGGCGAGCGCCGCGTTGGAGAGCAGCGTCCACGGCGTGGTGGTCCAGCCGAGCAGCGAGACACCCTCCTCGCCCTTGACCGGGAAGCGCACGTATACCGACGGGTCGACCACGTCCTCGTAGCCGAGCGACACCTCGTGGCTCGAGAGCGCGGTGCCGTCGCGCGGGCAGTAGGGGACGACCTTGTTGCCCTCGTAGAGCAGGCCCTGCTCCCACACCTGCTTGAGCGACCACCAGACCGACTCGATGTACTTGTTGTCGAGCGTGTAGTAGGCGTCGTCGGTGTCGATCCAGAACCCGATCCGCTCGGTCAGCGCGTTCCACTCGTCGATGTACGCGAGCACGGCCTCGCGGCACCTGGCGTTGAACTCCGCGACGCCGTAGCGCTCGATGTCATCCTTCTTGGTGAAGCCGAGCTCCTGCTCGATCGCGATCTCGACCGGCAGGCCGTGGCAGTCCCAACCGGCCTTGCGGTGGACGAGTCGGCCGCGCATCGTCTGGTAGCGCGGGAAGACGTCCTTGAACACGCGCGCGAGGACGTGGTGGGAGCCCGGCAGGCCGTTCGCCGTGGGCGGTCCCTCGTAGAAGACGTACAGCTTCGCGCCCTGGCGCCGGCGGATCGACTCGTGGAACACGTCGCGCTCGCGCCAGCGCCGGAGCACCTGCTCCTCAAGGGCCGGGAAGGACTGCTGCGGGTCAACCGGGTCGTAGCGCGCCACGGAGGCGGGATTCTAGGAACCCCCGGCCCGGTCCCTCGCTCAGGCCGCGAGCTTGCGGCAGATCTCGGTGAGCGAGCGTTTCTCCGCCTCGTCGAGCGCCGAGAAGACCCGGCTCACGCGCGCCGTGTGCCCGGGGAAGAGCCGCCGCACGAGGGCGAGCCCCTCCGGGGTCGCGCGCACGATCGCTGCCCGCCGGTCGTCCGGCATGCGGCCGCGCTCCACGAGACCCCGACGCTCGAGGGTGCGCGTGACCTCGGTGGCGTTCGCCTTGCTCCAGCCGAGCCGCCGGCGCAGCGTGCGCAACTCGAGCTCGCCGCCGGCGGTGTTCAGCACCACCAGCGCCGAGAAGCCGGCGGCGGACAGACCCTCGCGCTCGAGCTCGGCAGCGAGCGTCCGCCGTACGCTCGCCTCCGCCCGCAGCAACGCCTCGAGCGCCCGGTGGGCGAGGGCGTCACCGATCTCGAGCCGCGGCATCGGCGGGGGATCGTAGGAGCGCGCCCGGACGCGATACCCTCGCGCGCTCCTGGGCCCGGCCGCAACCGGCCGGGAGTCGACGGGTTGGGTAGGTCGATGAGCGATTCCGAGAAGACGACTGTTCACGCGCGCAGGCGGCTCGCCGCGGCCGCCGCGCTCCTGGCGTCCATCGCGCTGCTGACCAGCGCGGGCAGCGCCCACGCGGCACGCGGGATGGAGGTCGCCGTGCAGGACGACCCCGTCTTCGTCTACCGCTCCTACTACGACTTCGACAAGGCGCTCGACAAGGCGGCGGCGCTCGGGGCGACGCGCATCCGCGCCAACGTCATCTGGTCCCGGATCGTCGACGGCGGCGGCGCGCGCACGCGGCCGCGCACGCTCACCTACAACTGGGCCGGCTACGACTACCTGATCGACCGCGCCGCCGCGCGCGGCATCAGCGTCGAGCTGACGCTCACCGGCCCCGCGCCGCGCTGGGCGACGGCGAACCACCGCGTCGGCAACTACAAGCCCAACGCGCGCCAGTTCGCGACCTTCGCGCGCGACGCCGCAAAGCACTTCAGGGGCCGTGTCGACCGCTACGCGATCTGGAACGAGCCGAACTGGAAGAGCTGGCTCAACCCGCTCGGCTCGGCGCCCCGTCTCTACCGCGCGCTCTACACGAGCGGCTACCGCGCGATCAAGGCCGTCGACCCCCGCGCCAAGGTGCTGATCGGCGAGACCGCTCCCCGCAAGCGCGGCCGCTCGTCGATAGCGCCGCTCGCGTTCCTGCGCGCGCTGACCTGCACGAACAGGCAGTACCGCCGCGTCCGCCGCTGCGCCACGCTGCGCGCCGACGGCTACGCGCACCACCCGTACGCCTACGAGGTGTCGCCCGGCACGCGCACCGGCGGGCCCGACGACGTGACGATCGCCACGCTGCCGCGGCTCACGAGCGCGCTGGCGCGCCTGCGGGCCAACCGGGCGCTGATCACGCCGCCCGGCGCGTCGCTCTACCTGACCGAGTACGGCTACCTGACGCGCGGCCGCTTCGCCTTCTCGACCCGCCGCCAGGCGGCGTACCTGAAGGCGGCGTTCCGGATGGCGCAGCGCAACCGCTACGTCAAGCAGATGCTCGCGTACATGCTCGTGTCGCCTCCTGGCAGCCCGAACTGGGACACGGGCCTGATCACGCTCGACGGCAAGCCGCGGGCCACTTACAACGCGCTGCGCGCGTGGACGCGCTCGGCGGCGGCGCACCGGCTGATCGCGCGGCCCGTGCCCTTCACGCCGCCGCCCGCTCCGGCGGGCTGAGCGCGGGGCTCAGGCGCTGCGCGCGCTCAGGCGGGCGATCGGCTCGACCGCGGCGTCGTCGGGCCGGCGCCCGTCCACGAGCGCCTTCATCGTCGCCGTGGCCTCGTGGAGGCGCGTGCCGAGCGAGGGGATGGAGTGGGTGCCGGAGACGGGCATCGCGTCGCGGTACTCGAAGATGCGGGCGGGCGCGTCCGCCTGGCGCACCGAGTAGACGAGCCTGCCCACCACGTCGAGGGTCGCCCCGGCGCCGCAGACCACGATCGCCACCGGATCGAGCGCGCGCAGCGCGCGCGACACGCGCTCGTGGGCCAGGCCCATCGACAGAAGCAGCACGCGGAACCCGGCGCGGCGCAGCGCGAGCTCGAGCGCCTGCACGTGGATCGCCTCGACGTCGAGCATCGGGCTCGAGTCGAACAGCAGCACCCCCTCCCGGCGGGTCGCCGGGGGCGCCGCGCGGCGCATCGCGTGCAGCCAGCCGGTCGCCCACCGGCAGGCGAGCTCGTACTCGGCCTCGCGGCCCTCGCGGTCGCGCGCGGTCTCGAGCGCCGGCAGCAGCAGCTCGTCCACGGTGCGCTCGACGGAGCGCACCGCCAAGCTCTCCTCCATCGTGCGGTCGGCGATCGTCTCGTCGAAGCGGTCGAACGCCTCCACGAGCCGCGCGGGGGAGGTCGGACCCTCGCCGCGCTGCCGCGCCACCTCGATCGCCGAGGAGATGTTGTGCGTTTCGAGCAGCGCGCGCCTGAGCGCCTCCAGCTCCGCGAGGTCGTACTGCCGGTGTCCGCCGGAGGTGCGCCGGGGCTTCGGGTAGCCGAAGCGGCGCTCCCAGCTGCGAAGCGTGTTGGGGCTGACGCCGAGGAGCTCGGCGGCCGCGTTGGTCCTGATTCCGCTCATCTCACCGTCCCCGCCCGGGACGGCGCTGGGCGCGCCGCCACCGCGGAGGTTTTCGCCTCTTTTCCCGCAGCACGCAAGCGCTGCGGGCGGAGTTGCGCTGGTTCTGCGAGCCGTATCGTCGCGTCTCTTGACGCACGGCTCGCCCCGGGGCTTCGACTGGACGAATGTTCGAGGCGCCCGCTAGGGCAGCGACGCGGCGAGCGGCTCGAGCGCCACGAGCGCCCCGCGGGGAGGCCCGCAGCTTGCGATGCGCGCGTCGAGCCGCGCGAACGCCGGCCGTTGCCCGAGCAGGAGCCGGATCTGGATCGGCCGCACCGCGCGCGTGCCGTACGCCGCCCGCGAGACGCGCAGCGCCAGCTCGTCGTCGCCCTCGGGGCTCGTCATCAGGCGCAGGAGCCTCGTCCCGATCAGCTCCGGCTCCGGCACGCCGAACAGGCGCTCCGCCGCCTTGCTGACCGCGCTCACGCGCAGATCGTCGGTGGCGATCACGAAGGCGGCCCCCTCGCCAGGCAGCGCGTCGCTCGAGGCGGACAGGAGCACGCCCATGCCGCACGCGGGGCACACGCGCTCGGCCGCGCGCTCGCCGTCCTGGCCCGACCGCGCCTCCCACACCGACGCGCAGCGCGAGCAGAAGCGAACCCGCTCGTGGAGGGTCCGCACCGCGGGTAGGAACGGACGGGCCCTCCGGCCGAGAAGAGTCGACACTGGTCCAGGCTCCTTCCGATCTTGCCGCGCCCGGGGTCCCTCCCGGACGTTGCAATCCACCAGACCACGGGCTGGCCGCGCCACGCCGGCCGCGCGCCGAAATGCACGGCTTCCACGCGCGAGCCCGTGCACGGGCGCCGCGCTGCGCCACTACGCCTGCGGACGGGACCTGCGCGCCCGGGCCTCGGGCGGTTTACGATCGCTCCGTGCGCAGCCTGCCGCCGGTCACGGCCGGGCTCGCCGCCGTCGCGACGCTCGCCGCGTGCGGCGGCAGCCACTCGCTGCCCGCCGCCTGCCGGGCCGACTCGGGCGCGATCGTGGCGGCGCTGCGCTCAGCGCCGGGGCCCGTGGCGATCGACGGCGTGCGGCTCTCGCGCTGCGTGGAGCGGACGTTCGCCCCCGGCGACGTGCAGTTCCTCGGTGGCACGCTGGTGGAGGCCGCGAGCAGGCTGTCGGGACGGGCGCGCGCCCGGCCGGAAGGCGAGAGTGCGCTCGAGCTCGGCTACCTCGTCGGCGCGGCTCGCCGAGGCGCCGGGCACAACACCGGCGTGGTCGAGGAGCTGATGCGCAGGCTGGATCAGGAGAGCGCGGGTCTCGCGCGCTCGCGGGCCTTCGCCCGCGGGCGGGACGCGGGCCGCGCGCATGGCTGAGACGGCGGCGCCCGGCGGCCCTGGGATAGCCTGCAGGCCATGGCGACGGAAACGCGAGAAGGAGGCCAGGTGGCGAGGGAGCTCTGGGGCGGCGAGACTCGAAAGGCGGTGGACAACTTCCCCGTCTCCGGGGAGCGCATCCCAGCTTCGGTGGTGCACTGGCTCGGCCGCATCAAGGCGGCGGCCGCGCGCACCAACGCCGAGCTCGGCAAGCTCGACCCCGATCTCGCCGAGCGGATCGCCACCGCTGCCGACGAGGTCGCGCGCGGCGATCACGACGACCAGTTCCCGATCGACGTCTTCCAGACCGGCTCCGGCACGTCGTCGAACATGAACGCGAACGAGGTGATCGCGACCCTCGCGGGCGAGGGCGCGCACCCCAACGACCACGTGAACATGGGCCAGTCGTCGAACGACGTATTCCCTTCGGCCGTCCACCTCGCCGCCCTGGACCAGGCGACGCACGAGCTCCTTCCCGCGCTCGGTGCGCTCCACGACTCGCTCGCCGCCAAGGCCGAGCAGTTCGCGGACGTGGTCAAGGCCGGCCGCACGCACCTCATGGACGCGGTCCCGGTCACGCTCGGCCAGGAGTTCTCGGGCTACGCGGCTCAGGTGCGCCTCGGGCGCGAGCGCGTGGAGGCCGCGCTGCCCCGCGTCGGCCAGATTCCGCTCGGCGGGACCGCCACGGGGACCGGCCTCAACACGCACCCCGACTTCGCGGCGGGCGTGCGGGCGAAGCTCTCGCAGGCGACCGGCCTGCAGATCGAGGCGCCGGCCGACCCCTTCGAGGCCCAGGGCAACCGCGACGCGCTCGTCGAGCTCTCCGGCGCGCTCAAGGTCGTCGCGGTGTCGCTGACGAAGATCGCCAACGACCTCGCGCTGATGGGCTCCGGGCCCCGCGCTGGCCTCGCCGAGATCTCGCTGCCCGAGCTCCAGAAGGGCTCGTCGATCATGCCCGGGAAGGTCAACCCGGTGATTCCCGAGGTGGTCCTCCAGGTGTGCGCGCAGGTGATCGGGAACGACACCGCGATCACGATCGGCGGCATGCAGGGCCAGTTCGAGCTGAACGTGCGCATCCCGCTGATCGCGCGCAACCTGCTCCAGTCGATCCGGCTGCTCGCCTCCGCGAGCACGCTGCTCGCGCGCAAGTGCGTCGACGGCATCGAGGCGAACGAGGAGACGACCACCCGCTACGCCGAGTCGACCCCGGCGATCGCCACCGCGCTCAACCCCTACATCGGCTACGACAAGGCCACCGAGATCGTCAAGGAGGCCGTCGCCTCCCGTCGCACGATCCGCGAGGTCGCGCGCGAGAAGGGCGTCGACGAGGAGACGCTCGACAAGGCGCTCGACCTGCGCACGATGGCGCGGCCGCACGGCTAGTGCCGCGTCAGGCAACGTCTGCGCGCAGCATTCGATCCTGCGCGTGCCGGTTGCGCCAAGGAATGCAGCGCCGGATCGAAGGCCCGGGACGACTTGGCATGATCTCGCAGGTGACCAGCAGACCCGCCGCCGCGCAGCACCTGCGCGACCTCGCGCGGCTGCGCCGCGTTCGCGACCGGATCGACCGGGAGTACGCGCAGCCGCTGGACGTCGAGGCGCTTGCCCGCGGCGCGCACATGTCGGCCGGGCACCTCAGCCGCCAGTTCCGGCTCGCCTACGGCGAGTCGCCGTACGCCTATCTGATGACGCGGCGCATCGAGCGCGCGATGGCGCTGCTGCGTCGTGGCGACCTCAGCGTCACCGAGGTTTGCTTCGCGGTCGGCTGCTCGTCGCTGGGCACCTTCAGCACTCGCTTCACCGAACTGGTCGGTATGCCGCCCAGCATCTACCGGCGCCATGCGGCGCGCGCGACGGCGGGGATGCCGCCGTGCGTGGCGAAACAGGTGACCAGACCGATCAGGAATCGAGAAGCGCCGTCACCGAGCCGCACCTAGCCTGACCGTCATGGACCTCACGATTCACTCGACCTTCCTCCCGCACGACGACCCGGACGCCTCCCTGGCCTTCTATCGCGACACCCTCGGCTTCGAGGTCCGCAACGACGTCGGACAGGGCAAGATGCGCTGGATCACGGTCGGCCCTCCGGATCAGCCTGGGACGTCCATCGTCCTGCATCCGCCGGCCGTCGACCCCGGCATCACCGACGACGAGCGCCGCACCATCGCCGAGATGATGGCCAAGGGAAACTACGCGATCATCATCCTGGCCACCGCCGACCTCGACGGCGCCTTCGCGCGGCTGCAGGCCAGCGACGCCGAGGTCGTCCAGGAGCCGACCGAGCAGCCGTACGGCGTTCGCGACTGCGCCGTCCGCGATCCCGCGGGCAACCTCATCCGCATCCAGGAGCTGCGCTGAGCCGTCCGGCGATCGCAGCGCCTCAGGGCCCCGGCCACGCGGCGCCGATCAGGTAGACGGCGGACCGTTGCCTCGACCGCGCCGGCGAAGGAGAACCAGAGGTACTGCTGGAAGCTGGTTAGATCGAGTCAGGCGACGCCGGCGGGGACCGCGAAGGCGGCTCCGCATAACAGCTGGAGACACGATGAGCATGGCCACGAGGACCGACACGCAGGCGCCTGCGGTGCACGCTGCCGACAGCCACGATCTGATCCGCGTCTACGGCGCGCGCGAGAACAACCTCAAGGACGTCAGCGTCGAGATCCCCAAGCGCCGGCTGACGGTGTTCACCGGCGTCTCCGGCTCGGGCAAGAGCTCGCTGGTGTTCGACACGATCGCTGCGGAGTCGCAGCGGCTGATCAACGAGACCTACAGCGCGTTCGTGCAGGGTTTCATGCCGACGCTGCCGCGGCCCGAGGTCGACGTGCTCGAAGGGCTGACGACCGCGATCATCGTCGACCAGCAGCGGATGGGCGCCGATCCCCGCTCCACGGTCGGCACCGCCACCGACGCCAACGCGCTGCTGCGCATCCTCTTCAGCCGACTCGGGAAGCCGCACATCGGCTCGCCCAACGCGTTCTCCTTCAACGTCCCCTCGGTCCGGGCGAGCGGTGCGATCACGATCGAACGCGGTGCCGGCAAGACCGTGAAAAAGACCTTCACCCGCACGGGCGGCATGTGTCCGCGCTGTGAAGGCCGGGGCTCGGTCTCCGACATCGACCTGTCTCAGCTGTATGACGACAGCAAGTCGCTCAACGAGGGCGCGCTCACGATCCCCGGCTACAGCGTCGACGGCTGGCACGGCCGCATCTTCATCGGCTCCGGCATCCTCGACCCCGACAAGCCGATCCGCAAGTACACCAAGAAGGAGCTGCACGACCTCCTCTACAAGGAGCCGACCAAGGTCAAGGTCGAGAACGTCAACTTGACGTACGAGGGGCTGATCCCGAAGATCCAGAAGTCGTTCCTGTCCAAGGACGTCGACACGCTGCAGCCGCACGTCCGCGCCTTCGTGGAGCGGGCGGTGACGTTCACCGCCTGTCCCGACTGCGGCGGCACCCGGCTCAGCGAGGAGGCCCGGTCGTCGAAGATCGAGGGGGTCAACATCGCCGATGCGTGCGCGATGCAGATCAGCGACCTGGCCGAATGGGTCCGTGGCCTCGACGAGCCGTCGGTGGCGCCGCTGCTCGCCGCGCTGCAGCACACCCTCGACTCGTTCGTGGAGATCGGGCTGGGCTACCTCTCGCTCGACCGGCCGTCGGGCACGCTGTCGGGCGGCGAGGCACAGCGCACCAAGATGATCCGCCACCTCGGCTCCTCGCTCACCGACGTCACCTACGTCTTCGACGAGCCCACCACGGGCCTGCACCCCCATGACATCCGGCGGATGAACGCCTTGCTGCTGCGGCTGCGGGACAAGGGCAACACCGTGCTGGTCGTGGAGCACGAGCCGGAGACCATCGCGATCGCCGACCACGTCGTCGACCTCGGCCCCGGCGCCGGCACGGCGGGCGGGACCGTCTGCTTCGAGGGCACCGTCGAGGGGCTGCGGGCCAGCGGCACCGTCACTGGCCGCCATCTGGACGACCGGGCCGCCCTCAAGGACACGGTGCGCAAGCCCACCGGCACGCTGGAGATCCGCGGCGCGAACGCGAACAACCTGCGCGACGTCGACGTCGACATCCCGCTCGGGGTGCTCGTCGTCGTCACCGGCGTCGCCGGCTCCGGCAAGAGCTCGCTGATCCACGGCTCGGTGTCCGGGCGGGACGGGGTGGTGCCGATCGACCAGACCCCGATCCGCGGCTCGCGACGCAGCAACCCGGCGACCTACACCGGACTGCTCGACCCGATCCGCAAGGCGTTCGCGAAGGCCAACGGCGTGAAGCCGGCGCTCTTCAGCGCCAACTCCGAGGGCGCCTGCCCCACCTGCAACGGCGTCGGCGTCTTCTACACCGACCTGGCGATGTTGGCCGGCGTCGCCGTCACCTGCGAGGAGTGCGAGGGGAAGCGGTTCCAGGCATCGGTGCTGGAATACAAGCTCGACGGCCGCGACATCAGCGAGGTGCTCGCGATGTCGGTGACCGAGGCCAAGGAGTTCTTCGGCGCCGGCGAGGCACGCACGCCGGCTGCGCATGCCATCCTCGATCGGCTCGCCGACGTCGGGCTCGGCTACCTCAGCCTCGGCCAGCCGCTCACTACGCTGTCCGGCGGCGAGCGGCAGCGGCTCAAGCTGGCCACCCACATGGCCGAGAAGGGCGGCGTTTACGTCCTCGACGAGCCGACCACCGGCCTCCACCTCGCCGACGTCGAGCAGCTGCTCGGCCTGCTCGACCGGCTCGTCGACTCCGGCAAGTCGGTCATCGTCATCGAGCACCACCAGGCGGTCATGGCGCACGCCGACTGGATCATCGACCTCGGCCCCGGCGCCGGCCACGACGGCGGCCGGATCGTCTTCGAGGGCACACCCGCCGACCTCGTCGCCGCCCGCTCCACCCTCACCGGCGAGCACCTCGCGGCCTATGTCGGCACCTGACCGAGACCCTCGCGGACACCGTGAGACGAGTTCTCTGATCTGTTTCGACTCGTCCCACTCGACTGGTAGCGAGACGTGTTCGAGCAGGACGAGTAGGGACGTGAGCCTCGGTCGCCACGACCGAGCGTCGCTCAGGGCTTGATGTAGTTGTGGACCGCGAACTCGGCGATCGTCGGCTGGGGACCCCCGGCCGGATCCATGCCGGACAGGGTCCGGATCGCCGGGAACAGGCGCTCTTCGCGAAAGCGGTCATAGGCGTCGCGCGACCCCCAGACGTCCATGACCGTCCACTTCCCGTCGACCTGGCCCGCCCAATGGAACACCAGTCCCTCCGGCGGGTCGCTCGCGACGTTCATCTCGGCCTGAACGCGGTCATACATGTCCGGGCCGAACCCCTCGGGGAAATCGGTGGTTCTGATCGCCACTGCCACGAGTCCCTCCTTACTGGTCGTCTCGACGCGTGGACTCAGGCTCATCTTGCGCCCATGGGCGTCTGCGATCAACACGCCCCTCAGCGCGGGCCGTGCGCCGGCGCTCAGGCTTGCGGCGTGCGCGGCGCGTAGCGGTGGTGCAGCATCAGCGCGTTGCCGTCCGGATCCGCGAAGAACGCCATGTGGCAGACGCCCGCGCCCGCTCGAGATCCTGCGTCGGGACCGAGACGAAATCCGTGCCGCTGACGATGGTGGGAGAGTCGGTGGTAGAGGCCATGCGGCGACTGTAACGCCGCTCAGAAGCGGCCGACTCCGCGCGGCTTGCGATGAGCTCTGGCGGGCTGCATCGTCATATCTGCATGCGAATCACTCTCATCGACTTCATCAGCCTCGACGGCGTCGTGCAGGCTCCCGGCGGCCCGGAGGAGGACACCGACGGCGACTTCCGGCACGGCGGCTGGTCGATGCCCCTCTTCGACGAGGAGGCCATGGGCGCGGCGGTGGCGGAGGCCATGGCGCAGACGGAGGCGTTGCTGTTCGGGCGACGGACCTGGGAGGTGATGGCGTCGGCCTGGCCGGAGCGGGCGGGCGACCCGTTCGCCGACCAGATGAACGCCATCCCGAAGTACGTCGTGTCGCGGACCCTGACGCCCGAGGAGGCGGCGTCCCGGTGGAGCAACACGACGCTGATCGGCGGCGAGGACGTCCTCGGTGCGATCCGAGGGCTCAGGGACCGCGATGGCGACAGGAGCATCCAGGTGTGGGGTAGCGCGTCGCTCGCCCGGCAGCTGGTCGAGAACGACCTGGTCGACGAATACCGCCTGATGATCGAGCCGATCCTGCTCGGCGGCGGCAAGACGATCTTTCCCGGCGACGGGCGCGCCCGACCGCTCGAGCTGGTGTCGGTGACGCAGGCCAAGACCGGCGTGCTCATCTGCACCTACCGGCCCGCGGCAGGGTGAGCCGCGGGCGCTCAGTCCATGTTCACGGCCACGTATTTCGTCTCGAGGAACTCCTCGACGCCCTCGTGGCCGCCCTCGCGCCCGATCCCGGACTGCTTCACGCCGCCGAACGGGGCGCCCGCGTTCGAGACCATCCCCTGGTTGAGGCCGACCATTCCGGTCTCGAGGCCCTCGATCACGCGCATCGCGCGCTTGAAGTCGCGCGTGTAGACGTACGCGACCAGGCCGTACTCGGTGTCGTTCGCCCGCGCGACCGCCTCCTCCTCGGACTCGAACGCGGTGATCGGCGCCACCGGGCCGAAGATCTCCTCTCTCAGGACGCGCGCGTCGTCGGGCACGCCCGCGAGCACGGTGGGCTTGTAGAAGTAGCCGGCTCCGTCCAGGCGCTCGCCGCCGACCACCGCCGTCGCGCCCTTCGAGAGCGCGTCGCGCACCAGCTCGTCGACCTTCGAGCGCTGGCTGTCGTCGATCAGCGGCCCGACCTTCACGTCCTCCTCGGTGCCGCGGCCGACCTTGAGCTCGCCCATCCTGCGGGCGAGCTTCTCGGCGAACTCGTCGGCCACCGCGCCGGCCACGTGGAAGCGGTTGGCGGACGTGCAGGCCTCGCCGATGTTGCGCATCTTGGCGAGCAGCGCGCCCTCGACCGCGGCGTCGAGATCGGCGTCCTCGAAGATCAGGAACGGCGCGTTGCCGCCGAGCTCCATCGAGACCTTGAGCACCTGGTCGGCCGCCTGGGCGATCAGCACCCGGCCGACCTCGGTCGAGCCGGTGAACGAGAGCTTGCGCGCGCGCGGGTCCTTGATCAGGGGCTCCATCACCGCGCCCGACGAGGAGCTCGTGATCACGTTCAGCACGCCGCCCGGCAGGCCCGACTCCTCCAGGATCTGGGCGAGGGCGAGCATCGACAGCGGCGTCTGCTTTGCCGGCTTCACGACCATCGTGCAGCCGGCCGCGACGGCGGGGCCGATCTTGCGCGTGCCCATCGCCATCGGGAAGTTCCAGGGCGTGATGAGAATGCTCGGGCCGACGGGCTGCTTCATCGTGAGGACGCGGCCGGCGCCGTTCCCGGCGACCTTGTAGTAACCCTCGATGCGGGTCGCCTCGCCGGAGAACCAGCGGAAGAACTCGGCCGCGTAGGCGATCTCGGCCCGCGACTCGGCGAGCGGCTTGCCCATCTCGAGGGTCATCAGGAGAGCGAGCTCCTCCTGGCGCTGCATGATCTTCTCGAACGCCCGCCGCAGGATCTCGCCGCGCTCGATCGGCGGCACCGCAGCCCACTCGCGCTGGGTCTCGTGCGCCGCGGCGAGCGCGTCGAGCGCATCCTCGGGCGTGCCGTCGGCCACCTCGCAGAGCGGCTCGGCGGTGGCGGGGTCCTCCACCTCGAGCGTCCCGCCGCCGCGGGCGTCGCGCCACTCGCCTCCGATGTAGAGCCGCTTCTCGACAGAGTCGACGACGGTCTGCTCCCTGGTGACTGTGCTCATCTCGCCTCTCTCACGACTCGCTTGCAACCGATCCCGACGACACCCGGCGCGCGGTCGTCGGCCCGACGACAGGGAGGGCACGGCCCCTCGTGCTCCTGTCGCACGACCTGCGCGGGACTCTAGTACCCGAACAGCCGGGCACCGCGACCGGCAGGGCTTTGGGTTGTTGGGGAAGGTGCCGATACCTCCGACTGCCGACCACATGCGACGCTCTCTCCTGCTCGGAACCCTCCTCGCCTGCGCCCTCGCGGCGGCCCCTGCGGCCGACGCCGCGACCAAGTACGCGATCCGCGGCCGCGGCTTCGGCCACGGGGTCGGGATGAGCCAGTACGGCGCCTACGGCCTCGCCAGGCACGGGGCGAGCTATCGCGACATCCTCGCCCACTACTACCGGGGCACGCAGCTGTCGAGCGCCGGCTCGGCCACCATCCGCGTGCTCCTGCAGCAGGGGAGGTCGAAGGTCCTCTTCACGGGCGCGTCCGAGGCGTCCGGGCACGCGCTCGACCCCGACAAGACCTACTACGTCCGCAAGGCCGGGCTCGCCACGTACGAGCTGCGCACCTCGAGCGGCAAGAAGGTCGAGACCTACTCGCGCCCGGTCGAGGTGTCGGGCGACCTCGGCGCGGTCACCCTGCTCGGCCGCGCCCTGAACGGCGTTACGAATGGGCGTTATCGCGGCACGATCGAGATCCAGGAGGCGACGTTCGGGGGCCTCGTGGCCGTGAACGCGGTGAGGCTCGACGACTACGTGCAGGGCGTCGTGCCGGGCGAGATGCCCGCCTCGTGGGCGCCCGAGGCGCTCAAGGCCCAGGCGGTGGCGGCGCGCACCTACGCGCTCGCGACGGACGCGGGCGGCGCGCTCTTCGACCAGTACCCCGACACGCGCTCGCAGGTGTACCGCGGCGTGGGGGCCGAGCAGCCGAGCGCGAACGCGGCCGTGCGAGCCACCGCCGGGGAGGTGCTCCGCTACCGCGGCAGGATCGCCGTCACCTACTTCTTCTCGACCTCCGGCGGGGAGACCGAGGACGTGCAGAACGTCTTCTACGGCTCCCAGCCGCAGCCGTACCTGACCTCGGTGGACGACCCTTACGACGACATCTCGCCCAAGCACACCTGGCGGATCGTTCTCACCCGCGACCAGCTCCAGGCGCGGCTCGGCTCGCTCGTGAAGGGGAGCTACCGCCGCGTGACGGTGGTCAAGCGCGGGGCCTCGCCCCGGATCGTGCAGGCGGACGTGATCGGCACGCGCGGACGCACGCGCGTGACCGGCGCGACGCTGCGCGCCCGGCTCGGGCTCGACGACACCTGGGCGTACTTCGCCAGCACGACGACGAAGGTCAGGCGGCCCGCGACCGGGCCGCGGCTGAACGGCAACGGGGGCGCGACCGCTGTGCGCAGCTTCCTCGCGCGGCTCGCGGCGGCGCTCACGCGGCGCCCGAGCGTGCTCTACGGCAGCGTCTCGCCGCGGCCCGCGCGTTGGCGGGTGATCGTCGAGCGCCGCGGCGCGCGCGGCTGGCGCACGCTGCGGCGGGTGCGGACCACGCGAACCGGGGCCTACGCCGTGAAGGTGCGCGCGGCGGGCCTGTACCGCGTGCGCGCCAACGGCTTCGCGGGCCCGGTCGTGCGCGTCCCGTAGGCCGGCCGGCGGCGGTCTCTAGGATGGCGGGCCGTGCCCGCGATCGTGACTCGCTCACTGGCCCGTGAGTTCGGCGGCGGCGTGGTCGCCGTCTCGGGACTCGACCTCGAAGTCGCCGACGGCGAGATCTACGCCTTTCTCGGCCCGAACGGCGCCGGAAAGACCACCACGGTGAGGATGCTCACCACGCTGCTGCGGCCGACCGGCGGCGAGGCGCGCGTGGCGGGGTTCCACGTGGTGCGCGAGGCGGCAGCGGTACGGCGCTCGATCGGGGTGGCGCTCCAGGAGGCGGCCCTCGACCCGCTGATGACCGGCGTGGAGCTGATCGAGCTGCAGGCGGCGCTGCACGGGATCCGGCGCTCGGAGGGGCGCAGGCGCGGGGCGGAGCTGATCGAGCGCGTCGGGCTCACGCGCGCCGCGGACAGGCGGGTGGGCACCTACTCGGGCGGGATGCGCCGCCGGCTCGACCTCGCAATGGCGCTCGTGCACGAGCCGCGCGTCCTCTTCCTCGACGAGCCCACGACGGGCCTCGACCCCCAGAGCCGGCAGGCGATCTGGGAGGAGGTGCGCAAGCTCAACGAGGACGGCACCACCGTCTTCCTCACGACGCAGTACCTCGAGGAGGCGGACCAGCTCGCCGATCGCGTCGGCATCATCGACGGGGGCGCGATGGCCGCGGAGGGCACGCCCGAGGCGCTCAAGGCGGAGGTGGGCCGGCCGCGGCTCGTGCTGCGGCCCGCCGACGGCGCGGCCGACCGCGCTCACGAGGTGCTGCGGCGGTTCGGCGAGCCGCGGCCCGAGCGCGGGGGCTCGGTGTCGGTCGCGCTCGAGCGCGGCGCAGAGGACGTGGCCGCGGTTGTGCGCTCGCTCGACGACGCCGGAATCGCCGTCGAGTCGCTGGACCTGCACCGGCCGACGCTCGACGACGTCTTCCTCGCCAAGACGGGCCACCTGCTCGAAGGCGACGGGGACGAGCGGGAGCCCGAGCGGGAGCCCGCGGCACGATGAGGCGCGCGCACCTGCTCGCCCAGCTGCGGGTGGTGGCGGCGCTGAGCCGGCGCGCGCTCAAGCAGGCGTTCCGCCGGCCGCAGTTCCTCGCCCCCGTCGTCGTGTTCCCCTCGCTCGTGCTCGCCGTCAACACCGGCGGCGCCGGCAGCGCGGTCCACATCCCGGGCTTCCCCCGCGTCCACGGCTTCCTCGACTTCGAGCTCGCCGGCGCGATGCTCCAGTCGACCATGCTCGCCGGGGTGAGCGGCGGGATCGCGCTCGCGCTCGACGTCGAGATGGGCTTCATCGACAGGCTGGTGGCGGCGCCGGTGTCGCGCTGGGTGCTGGTGGTCGGGCGGCTTGCGGGCACCGCGGCGCTCGGGCTGCTGTCGGCTCTGTGGTTCGTGGCCGCCGGGCTGATCTTCGGCGCCCGCATCGAGGGCGGGGTGCTCGGGATCCTCACCATCCTCGTGCTCCTGCCGCTCACCGCCGCGGCCTTCGGCGCGATCGCGGCGGGGCTTGCGCTGAAGAGCGGGCGGGCGAGCGTCGTGCAGGGCGTCTTCCCGCTCGTGTTCGTCGTCGTGTTCCTCTCGTCCGCCTTCTTCCCGCGGCACTTGCTGCTCGAGCCGGCGCGGTCGGTCGCGGACTACAACCCGATGAGCCTGATCGCCGAGGCGCTGCGCTACCCGGTGATCCGCGGGGCGTCCGGCGGCGAGTTCCTGAAGGGGCTCGGCGGCGTGGCGATCGTCGGCGCCGTGGGGGCGTGGTTCAGCGCTTTCGCGCTGCGCGCGAGGCTGAGGGCGGGATGAGGCGCGGCTCGGCGAGGCTCACGCAGGTCGCGCTGCTCGCGCGCCGCGGCCTGAACGAGATCATCCGCGTGCCGGGCGCGGCGATACCCGGGATCGTCGCGCCGACGATCTTCGTGCTCGGCACGACCGCCGTGTTCGGCAAGCTGGCGGTGCTGCCCGGATTCACCGCCTCGTCGTACCTGACGTTCGCGCTGCCGGTGGGGATGCTCCAGGGCGCCGGCTTCACGGGCGCAGCCACCGGCGTCAACCTGGCCCGCGACATCGAGCAGGGCTGGTTCGACCGCCTGCTCGTCTCGCCCGCCCCGCGCGCGGTGCTGCTCGCGGGAATGGTCGCCTCCGCCGCCGTACGCGTGCTGCTGCCGACGACCTTCCTGCTGGCGGTGGGCTTCGCGCTCGGCGCGGGCTGGCCGGGCGTCGACGGGCTCGTGCTGGCGGTTGCGCTCACCGCCTGCTTCGCGGCGACGGCCGCCTCCTGGGGGATCGCGCTCGCGCTCCGCTTCCGCACGCAGGCCGCGGCGCCGCTGATGCAGGCCGGCATGTTCGTCGCCGTGCTCTTCACGACCGCGTACGCGCCGCAGCGCCTGCTCACCGGGTGGATCCAGGACGTGGCCCGGATCAACCCGGTGACGCGCGTGATGAACGCCGTTCGGCAGGGCTTCGTCGGCGACGTGACCTGGCACACGACCTGGCCTGCGCTCGTCGCGCTCGCAGGCCTGCTGGCCGTGCTGCTGGCGCTGGCCCTGCGCGCCCTGCGCAGGGCAGGACGCTAGCGCCGGCCGCCCGTCACGCCGCCGCCCCGCCTAGAGCGGGGTGACGTTGACGGCCTTCGGGCCCTTGTCGCCGGCCTCCTCGTCGTAGGACACCTGAGCGCCCTCCGCCAGCGACTTGAACCCCTGGCCGTTGATGCTCGAGTGGTGGACGAAGAGATCCTTGCCACCACCGTCGGGGGTGATGAAGCCGAACCCCTTGTCGTCGTTGAACCACTTCACGGTTCCTGTTGCCATGCGATTTCCTCCACGGCGTGTGTGCACTGCGAACGCGGAGGATGCGCTGGGGCGATCGACTGCGGGCGCTTCGGCACTTCTTCTCCGGCTCTTGTGCGCCGGACTTACGAAGACGACCCTAGCAGCGAATGCGCGCCGTGACTTCAGGGCGTGAACTTCACGGTCATCACGTCGCCGTCGCGCATCTCGTAGTCGCGCCCCTCGAGCCGCAGGAGGCCCCGCTCGCGCGCCCCCGCGTAGCCGCCGCTCTCGACCAGGTCGCTCCAGGACACCACCTCCGCGCGCACGAACCCGCGCTGGATGTCGGTGTGGATCTCGCCGGCCGCCTCCCAGGCCGTCGTGCCGCGCTCGATCGCGTACGCGCGCGCCTCCTTGCCCTCGCCGGCCGTGAAGAACTGGATCAGGTGGAGCAGCTCGAAGGCGCCGCGCACGACGGCGGCGAGCCCCGACTCGGGCGCCCCCATCTCCTCCCGCATCATCGCCGCCTCCTCGGGGTCGAGCTCCGACAGCTCCGACTCGAGCCGCGCGCTCACCGCGACCGCCTTCGCGCCCTCAGCGGCCGCGTGCGTGCGGATCGGCTCGGGCACCTCGGTCTCGCCCTCGCCCACGTTCGCCACGTACAGCACGGGCTTCGCCGTGAGCGGCTGGAGGTTGCGCAGCGAGTCGGGCGCCTCCTCGGGAGGCGGCACCGAGCGGGCGGGCCGGCCGGCCTGAAGCGCCTCGATCACGCGGCGCAGCCAGTCGGCCTCCCCGACGAGCGCCTTGTCCCCCGAGCGCGCCTGACGGCCCACCCGCTCGAGCCGGCGCTCGGCCTGCTCCAGGTCGGCGAACACGAGCTCGGTCTCGATCGTCTCGATGTCGGCGAGCGGGTCGACGCGCCCGTCCGGGTGCACCACCTGCGGATCGTCGTGGGCGCGGACCACGTGGACGATCGCGTCCGTCTCGCGGATGTTCGCGAGGAACTGGTTGCCAAGCCCCTCGCCCTTGTGCGCGCCGCGCACGAGCCCGGCGATGTCGTGGAAGGCGATCGTCTCGAACGTGATCGGGTCGGATCCGAGCGTCTCCGCCACCGCGACCAGCCGCTCGTCGCGGATCGGCACCACCGCGACGTTCGGCTCGACCGTCGTGAACGGGTAGTTCGCCGCCTCGGCGGCCGCGTTCGTGAGCGCGTTGAAGAGCGACGACTTCCCCGCGTTGGGGAGCCCGACGATGCCGATCCTCATGCCGCGAGCTCCGCCACCGCCGCCCCGAGCGCGGCGCCGGCCAGGACGTCGGAGGGATAGTGGACGCCGAGGTAGGGCCGGCTGAGCGCCATCGCCGCCGCCGCGGCGTAGAGCGGCGCGGCGGGCAGCGTCCGGCCGGCGAGGCTGCGAGCGCAGGCGAACGCGGTCGCGCTGTGCGCGCTCGGGTAGCTCAGGCGCGTGATCGTGCTCGTGAGCGGCGGGAGGCCCGGGAGCTGCGGGCGCGGGCGCCGCACCGCGAGCTTGATCGCCTGGTTGGCGACGTACGCCAGCGCGACCGCGCGCAGCGCGCGCAGCCAGGTGCCGCGCCGCGCCGGGTCAGCGGCCGCGCCGAGCGCGCAGAGGACGAGCCAGAGACCGCCGTGCTCCCCCGCCCGGGCGTAGGCCTTCAGCGGCGCCTCGAGCACGGGCGTGTGGCCGTGCGTCCGCAGGAGCCTGAGCAGCGCGATGTCGACCGCCCGCAGCACGGCGGCGGAGGATACGACGTGCGCCGCCGCGTGCGCGCGACCGGGGGCGGCGTCCAGGGCTCAGCCGCGGCCGCTGAAGCCGACGCTGTGCCTCTCGGTGTCGAGCCGGACGTAGACGACCTCGCCGAGGTAGATCGCCACCTCGGAGTCCTCCGTCCGCAGCTCGTGCCAGCCGCCGTCCCCGCGCTCGAGGGCCTCGCGGAGTCCGCGGTAGGTCTCCTCGAGCATGCGCAGGGCGAGCACCTGACCGCCCGAGAAGCCGACGTCGACGCGCTTCACGTCGTCTGCCATGTCAGTGCGCCGGCTCCACCAGCTCGGTCAACACGCCGCCAGTGGACTTCGGGTGCAGGAAGGCCACGCGGCTGTTGCGGATCCCGGTGCGCGGCCGCTCGTCGATCAGCCGCAGCCCCGCCGCCTTCACGCGCTCGAGCGCCGCCTCGATGTCGTCGGTCGCGTAGGCCACGTGGTGGAGCCCGGGACCGTTGCGCTTGAGGAACCTGCCGACCCCCGTGTCCGCGGAGAGCGGCCGCAGCAGCTCGATGTGGCCGTCGCCCACCTCGAGCAGCACGGCCTCGACGCCGAAGGCCTCCACCGTCTCGCGGTGCTGCTCAGCCATCTCGAAGTCGCGGGAGTAGAGCTCGATGGCGGCGTCGAGGTCCTCGACGGCCACGCCGACGTGGTCGATGCGCCCGAACACGGCGCACGAGTCTACTCGCCGGCGTCCGGCTCGAGGCGCTCGCTCGCGGCGACCTGCGCCTCGCCGCCGCGCTGCTCGCTCATCTTCCGCAGCACGTCCGCGCGGTGGAGGGCCATGATGCGGTCGATGTCGTCGCGCTCGAGCACCTCCTCCTGCAGCAGGTGCTCGGCGAAGGCGTCGAGCAGCGGCCGGTTCTCGACGATCAGCGCGAGCGCGCGGCGGTAGGCGAGGTCGGTGATGTGGGCCTGCTCCTCGTCGAGCAGGCGGCGGGTGGCGTCCGAGACGCTCCAGTCGTCCACCGGCAGCCGCCGGGACTTGAGCTCGGTGCCCATCCCGTACTCGGCGACCATCGAGCGGCTGATCTCGTTCACGCGGCGCAGGTCGTCGGAGGCGCCCGTCGTGATCTGCCCGAACACCACGTGCTCCGCCACGCGGCCGGCGAGCAGCACTACGAGGTGGTCGATCAGCTCCTCCTTCGACTTCAGGTAGCGGTCCTCCTCGGGCAGGTTGAGCGTGTATCCGAGCGCCCGGCCGCGGGGGATGATCGAGATCTTGTGGACCTTCTCGACCGAGGGCAGGAGCTCGGAGCAGAGCGCGTGCCCGGCCTCGTGGTAGGCGACCACGCGCTTCTCGTGGTCGCTGATGACCCGCCGCGACTGCATGCCCGCCACGACGCGCTCGAGGGCGGCCTCGAAGTCGCGCATGAGGATCGTGTCGCGCCGCTCGCGGCCCGCGAAGATCGCGGCCTCGTTGCAGATGTTGGCGAGGTCGGCGCCGGTGAGCCCGCTCGTCTGGCGCGCGACGATGTCGAGGTCGACGCCGCCCGCGAGCGGCTTGTTGCGCGTGTGGACCCCGAGGATCTCCCTCCGCCCGCGCAGGTCGGGCGGCGGCACGAAGATCTGGCGGTCGAAGCGGCCGGGGCGCAGCAGCGCCGGGTCGAGCTTCTCGAGCAGGTTCGAGGCGGCGATCACCACGAGCTCGTCCGAGCCGCCGAAGCCGTCCATCTCGACGAGCAGCTGGTTGAGCGTCTGGTCCTTCTCGCCGGAGATGTCGCTGCCGCGCGTGGCGCCCACGGCGTCGAGCTCGTCGATGAACACGATCGCGGGCCTGTGCTTGCGGGCCTGGCGGAAGAGGCGGCGGATGCGCGCGGCGCCCAGCCCCGCGAACATCTCGACGAACGAGGAAGCCGACTGCGCGAAGAACTTGGCCTTGGACTCGCTGGCCACGGCCTTGGCGAGCAGCGTCTTCCCGGTTCCCGGCGGGCCGTGCAGGAGCACCCCCTTCGGGACCTTCGCGCCGAGCTTGCGGAAGCGCTTGGGGTCGCGCAGGAACTCCACGATCTCGCGCAGCTCCTCCTTCGCCTCCTCGACGCCGGCGACATCGTCCCAGCGGATCGACTCGGCGGACTCGGGCTTGATCTCCTGGGGCTTGGTCCGCGGCATGTAGCGGAGCGTCCACCCGATCAGCAGGACGATCAGGCCCATGAAGATGATCGGCAGCCAGGTGATCGCCCAGTCCTGGAAGCCGCTGAGGTCGATTGCCGCCGGCAGGCTCATGCCCCTTCCTGATCGGCGCGCGGTCGGGAGATCATTACTCCACGAGCTCGAGCCGGGGGTTCGGGCGGTACCGGCGCCCCACCTTGGCGCACTCGCGCCCGTCGACCCGCACGACGTCGGCGGTGAAGTCGTTCGCGCCGCGCAGCAGCGACGAGCCGACGCCGTAGGCGTCGACGGGGACGCCCGCGCGCTCGAAGCACCTGATCTTGTCGACGTCGAAGCCGCCCGACACGACGATCTTCACGTGATCGTGCCCCGCGCGGTCGAGCGCCTCGCGCACGCGCTCGACGAGCACCGGGTTGACGCCGCGGGGGTCGAAATCGCCCATCTCGTGCCAGAGAGAGCGGTCGACGAGCGACTCCGAGGTGTCGAGCCGCACGCCCCAGAGGTCGTGGCCGAGCGCGTCCGCCACCGCGAGCGCCGTGCGCACCGAGTCGTTCTCGAAGTCGACCAGCACGGTCACGTTCATCTCGCCCGCGAAGCGGCGCGCGAAGGCCTTCGCCGCCGCCACCGTGTCCCCTCCGTAGGCGGCGATCAGCCCGTGCGGCACGGTGCCCACGCCGCGGCCGCCCCACCACGACGCCTGCGCGTCCGTCGAGACGCCGATCGCCCCGGCGACGTGCGCGGACCAGCCGTCGCCCGTCTGGACGAGCCAGTGGTCGTGTCGGGCGGGGAAGAAGAGGATCTGCTTGCCGTCCGCCGCCTCGACCACGTCGCGGACGTTCTTCATCACGAGCGTGCGGCGGGCCATGCAGCCGAGGTAGAGCGTCTCGAGGTGAGCGAACAGCGAGTAGTCGCCCTCGATCGTCATCACCGTCTCGTGCGGCGCGATCTCGTCGCCCTCGTGGAGCGCCCAGACCTCGAGCTGGTCCCAGCCCGGGATCCAGGAGCCGTCCTCCGCCCTGCGGCCCGAGCAGAGCTTGAGGATGGCGATCGCCTCGTCGACGCCGCCGAGCACGGACTCGTTCTTCTGGAAGACCTGCATCGTCACGCGTGGGTGCCGGCCCTCCGCCTCGAGCAGCTCCTTCGTGTAGTTGAAGTACGCGTCGGTGTAGTAGCCCGAGCGCATGCGCTCGACGGGGAGCCGGAAGACGCTCGGGTCGAGCCGCCTGCGAGCCGCCTCGGTGGCCATGCCGGAATGGTACGGGCGCCGAACGGGTCGGACGGAAGGCGGACGGCGCGGCGCGTCCTCCCACCGGACGCGGAGACGGTCGCGCCGCGGATCGGCCGGGTGCGGGCCGCGCTGCCAAGCTTGTGACCACGGTATGCTGACCATGGTCATGGCAGAGCGAACCTATACCGCTACACGGCTGAAGGCCGAGCTGCTCGGCGTGCTGGACGAGGTCGAGGCGAGTGGAGAGTCCGTCGTGGTGACCAAGCACGGGCGAGCGGTCGCCCGGATCGTGCCGATGGGTGCCCCCACGGCGCTCACCGGATCGGTCGAGTTCCTGGTCGACGACGAGGAGCTGCTCGCCCCGATCGACGAGCCGTGGGACGCTGAGCGCGCATGATCGCGCTCGACACCCATGCCTGGCTGTGGTGGGTGGCTGCTCCGAGCCGCCTCTCGGCGGCGGCCGCGGACGCGATCTCCAGCGCTTCGCAGATCGCCGTCAGCGCCTTGAGCTGCTGGGAGGTGGCGATGCTTTGCGAGCACCGCCGGATCGCGCTCGACCGTCCCGTCGCGCAGTGGGTTCGCGCGGCCCTCGGCGCCGACGACCGCGTCCAGCTGGTCGCTCCCGACGCGGAGATCGCGGTGCGCGCGGCGCTGCTTGGGCGCGACGGTCTGCGCGGCGATCCGGCTGACCGCTTCATCTATGCGACCGCGCGCGCACGAGGAGCAGCGCTGGTGACGCGCGACGCGGCGCTCCGTCGCTTCGACGCACAGAACACGATCTGGTGAGGCGCCGCGAGCGCGCCCGCGAGGGCGCCACCCAGGCCGCCCGCCGTCACCCGCGCGCCGCCTGCTCCTCCACGCGCAGGATCTCCGCGATCGCCGCCTCGCCGACCTCGAGCTGCTCGGGCGTGGGCTCGCGCGTTCCGACGAGCCGCTGGATCTCGTAGCCGGGGCGGCGTAGCGCGCGGGCGATGCGCGTGTCGCCGTGGCGCTCGGCCCACGCGAGCACCTCCACGGCCACCGCGACCGACCCGAGCGCCACCGCCGCGTCGACCGCCGGCCCGCGCAGACCCGCCCGGCGCGCCGCCAGGTTCCCGAGCGCCGTCGAGACGAGCAGCGGCGCCACGAGGTTCGAGCCGCAGCGCTCGTGCTCCTTGCTCGCGGCGGCGGCGTCGGTCCCGTCCTCGTAGGCGCCGATCGCCTTGTGCTCGACGCCGTGGTACGCCGCGATCTCGCCGCCGCGCAGCACGAGCAGCGCGGGGAGCAGGCCGAGCGCGGCGGCCGCCGACTCGGCCCGGAGGCCGCGCCGCCAGCGCCGGCGGACGAGCCGCCCCGCGAGGGACGCGCCCGCCATCGCGGCGATCGTCCCGGCGTCCTCCAGCGGGAGCAGGGCCTCGGGCAGCCGCCGCTTGACTAGCGGCACGATCGCGAACGCCTCCGCGAGCTTCGCTACGCCGCGCAGACCGGGGATGCGCTCGGCCGAGCTGCCGCCGAGATCGGGCTTCGGCCCGGAGGCGACCCTGATCCCGCCCTCGCGCGTGCGCACGGCCGCGGCCCAGTGCGTCGGCCCGTGCACGAGCAGGCCGTTGCGCAGCGCCATGCCGCCGAGCCGCAGCCTCTCCTCGCGGCGGCCCGGGCGGCTCATCGCAGCACCTTCGGCGGAAGCTCGGCGAAGAAGCGCGTGGCGAGCACGAGGTCCTCCACGGGGATGCGCTCGTCGGCGCCGTGGACGAGCGGGCTCGACTCGAACATGTCCATCGCTCGCATCGGGAACCAGCCGTAGGCCACGCACTCGGGGAAGCGCTCGCGGAACCAGCGCGAGTCCGTGAAGCCCGGGAGCGCGGTAGGCACGACGTCCGCCTCGGGGTCCTCCCGCTCCACGAACTCGCGGATGTGGTCCATCAGCGGCGACTCGAGCGGCGAGCGGTTCCCCACCACCTGCTCGTGGAACTCGAGCTCGTAGCCGTCCGGGCCGAGCGCCTCCTCGATGCGCCGGCGCGCGTGCTCCTCGCCGAGGCCCGGCGGAACGCGGCAGTCGACGCCCACCTCCGCGACCGACGGGATCACGTTGATCTTGTCCGAGGCGCGCGCCATCGTGGGCGCGAAGGTCACGCCGAGGAGCGGCTCGAGCAGCACGCTCACGCGCGGGTCGGCCCGCTCGACCTGCCGCAGGGCCGCCTCGAGGTCGCCGTCCGCGTCGACGCCGATCCCGCGCAGGAACGCCTCGGGCTCGGGGGTTCGGTCGAACGCCGGCCGCGCGCCCGCCAGCCGCTCGATCAGCGGCGCGAGCTTCGTCAGCGCGTTCTCGCCGATGCGCGGGATCGAGGCGTGCCCGGCGCGGCCCTTGGTGCGGACGGTGAAGCGGAACACCCCCTTCTCAGCGACGCAGACCGCGTAGTGGCGGCGCCCGCCGAACTCGAACGCCTCGCCGCCGCCCTCGTTCAGCAGGTAGTCGCAGCGCACCACCTCCGGGTGCTCGTCGCAGAGGAACGCGCAGCCGTCCTCGGACCCCGCCTCCTCGTCGACCACGGAGATGATCAGGAGCTCCCCCGACTCGGGCCGCCAGCCCGCCTCGGCGAGCGCCGCGCCCGCCGCGACCTCGGCCGCCACCTGGCTCTTCATGTCGAGCGCGCCGCGGCCCCAGATGCAGCCGTCGCGGAGCTCGCCGGACCAGGGGTCGACGCTCCACTCCGCCGGGTTCGCGAGCACGGTGTCCACGTGCCCGAGGTAGGCGAGCCGCGGGCCGTCGGAGCGACCGCGGAGGCGCGCCACGAGGTTCGGCCGCCCGCGCGTCCGCTCGAGCAGCCTGCACTCGAAGCCGGCCGCCTCGAGCGTCTCCTTCAGGAAGAGCTGGGCGGGCTCCTCGTTGCCCGGCGGGTTGACGGTGTCGAAGCGGATCAGCCGCTGCAGCAGCTCGACGCTGCGCCGCTCGAGATCGGCTGTCTCGGGCATGACCGGCCGAGTATATGGGGCAGACCCGGCTCGGCCCGCCGTTCTCGGCGACGCGCGCCCGTCGGAGCCGGGCTCCCGGTCGCCGTCGCGGGTGGATGACAGAATCGGCGCGCTTGATTCGCTCGGTTTTGACGTATCCGCTCAGCGCCGTCACAGGGCCGCGCCTAGCGTCGCGGCGTGCCCAATGAACATTCGGCTTCCGAGCCTCGATATCGCGAACCGCGAGCAGCGGGGCTTCACGGAGGCGGAGGTCCACTCGAAGCTCTTCGAGCCCGACATGAGCGCGCTGGGATACCCGCCGCGGACCAGCGCCCAGGCGGACGGCGAGTACTTCCTCGAGCAGAGGCGGCTCGCGCTCAACCGGTTGCGCTCGCGGACGGAGAGGGGCCACTACGATGGCCTCTACCTGATCGGCAACTCGCCCGTCGTCCTCTGCGAGATCAAGCGTCCGGACGCGGTCGCGAGCGACGCCTCGCTAGAGCGTGCGGTCGCGCAGCTCCAGGGGTACGCCGCGAGCGCCGACTTCGAGACTCCCCCGCCCTTTCTGCTCCTTTACTGCGGCGACCTCTCGCGCACGCGCTTCTTCCGCAGGCGCGTCATGGTTGACGGAACGCTGCTGGACCGGCGTCGAGTACGAGCATCTCGACGAGGTCTGGGACTGGCAGCGCGTCAAGGACCGCAGCCGCGTGCGGACGGAAGGGCCGTGCCAGCGAATCGGCCGGCGGCCGCTGCGACAATCTCGGCGTGGAGCGCCTGTTCGAGACGGACGAGGAGCAGCGCGGACGCACGCCCGTGCCGGCGGAGCAGCTTCCGCTCGCCGTGCGCATGCGCCCGGCGGCGCTCGACGAGTTCGTGGGCCAGGAGCACCTGCTCGGCGAGGGCTCGTCGCTGCGCGCCGCGATCGAGCAGGGCCGCCCCCACTCGATGATCCTCTACGGCCCCCCGGGCACCGGCAAGACCACGCTCGCGCGCCTGCTCGCGCAGAACGCGCGCGCGGCCTTCGAGGAGCTCTCGGCGGTGAACGCCGGGCGCGCCGAGGTGCGCGAGGTGCTCGAGCGCGCCGAGCACCGCCGCCGGACGAGCGGCGAGGGCACGATCTTCTTCCTCGACGAGATCCACCGCTTCAACAAGGCGCAGCAGGACGCGCTGCTGCCTGCGGTCGAGGAGGGGCTCGTCGTGCTCGTGGGCGCCACCACCGAGAATCCCTACTTCGAGGTGAACTCGGCGCTGATCTCGCGCTCCATCGTCTACCAGTTGCGGGCGCTCGAGGTCGGGCACGTGCTCGCCCTGCTGCGCCGGGCGCTCGCCGACGAGCGCGGCCTCCCGGACGCGCCGCCGGTGGACGACGACGCGCTCGAGTTCCTCGCCGCGCGCTCGGGCGGCGACGCGCGCTCGGCGCTCGCGGCGCTCGAGCTCGCGGTGGAGACGGCGGGCGCCGAGCGCGTCACGCTCGCGCTCGCCGAGGACGCCCTGCAGCGCAAGGCCCTCCTCTACGACAAGGGCGGGGATCGCCACTACGACCTGATCTCGGCCTGGATCAAGGCCACGCGCGGATCCGACCCCGACGCCTCGATGCTCTACCTCGCGACGATGCTCGACTCGGGCGAGGACCCGCGCTTCATCGCGCGCCGGATGGTGGTCCTGGCGAGCGAGGACATCGGCAACGCCGACCCGCGCGCGCTCGAGGTTGCGGTGGCCGCCGCGCACGCGGTCGAGCACGTCGGCATGCCCGAGTGCGCGTACAACCTGGCCCAGGCGGCGATCTACCTCTCGCTCGCGCCCAAGTCGAACGCCGCGAAGCGGGCGCTCGGCGCCGCCCGTCGGTGGGTGCGGGAGCACGGCGGCGCCGCCCCGCCCGAGTACCTGCGCAGCTCGGCGTATCCGGGCGCGAAGGCGCTCGGCCGCGGCGTCGGCTACGACTACCCGCACGACCGGCCCGAGGGCGTCTCGCCGCAGGAGCTGATGCCCGCCGGCGCCGAGGGCGAGAGGTTCGTCGAGCTCTCCGGCCACGGCGAGGAGCGGGCGCTGCAGGAGCGCCTCGAGCGAATCAGGCGGGCGCGCGGCCGCTAGCGGCGCGAGAATCACGGCGCATGGAGATCACGGCCGCCCCCGGAGAGCTCGAGTCGTTCAACCCCGCCACCGGCGAGCGCCTCGGATCCGTCCCGCTGACGTCGCCCGACCAGGTCCAGGCCGTCGTCGACGAGGTGGCGGAGGTGCAGCCGTTCTGGGCGCAGCTCCCGCTGGCCGACCGCGCCGCCTACATGCGGCGCGCGGCGCAGGCGATCATCGACGACCTCGAGGGCCTCGCCACTCTCCTCACGCGCGAGCAGGGCAAGCCGATCGACGAGTCCTACGTGATGGAGCTCGTGCCGACGATCGACGCGCTCCACTGGATCGCCGACAACGGCCCGGCGATCCTCGCCGACGAGCGGGTGCCGATGCGGCAGCCCTACCTGCTGCAGAAGCGCGCCTGGATCCGCTGGGAGCCGCTCGGCGTCGTGGCCGTGATCGCGCCCTGGAACTACCCGTGGTCGATCCCGCTCGGCGAGGTCGCGATCGCGCTGATGTGCGGCAACGGCGTGGTGCTGAAGCCCGCCCCGCTCACCCCGCTGATCGGGCAGCGGATCCAGGCGGTGCTCGAGCGCGCCGGCGTGCCGGAGGGGCTCGTGCGCTGCATCCACGGCGGCGGGGACGTCGGCCAGGCGCTCGTCGAGTCGAGCGTGGCGAAGGTGTTCTTCACGGGCTCGGTCGCGGTCGGTCGGCGGGTGGCGGCGGCCTGCGCCGAGCGGCTCAAGGGCTCGGTGCTCGAGCTCGGCGGCAAGGACGCCCAGATCGTGCTCGCGGACGTCGACATCGAGAACGCCGTGTCCGGCTGCGCCTGGGGCGGCTTCGCGAACGCGGGCCAGACCTGCTCGGGGATCGAGCGCGTGTACGTGATGCGCGAGGTCGCGGACCGCTTCCTCGACGGGCTCGTGGCTCGCGCCAAGGCGCTGCGCGTCGGCGATCCGCTGCGGCCCGACGTCGAGATCGGCCCGATGGCCTCCGAGCGGCAGTTCGAGCTGGTGCGCGAGCTCGTGGACGACGCCGTCTCGAGCGGGGCCAAGCGCCTCTGCGGCGGGCCGGTCGACGTGCCCGGCATGAGCGGCCGCTTCTTCGCGCCCACCGTGCTCACCGACGTGACGCACGACATGCGCATCATGCGCGAGGAGGTCTTCGGGCCGGTCGTGCCGGTCATGCCGGTGGACTCCGAGGAGGAGGCGATCGCGCTCGCGAACGACTCGCGCTTCGGCCTCGGCGCGTCGGTGTGGACGCTCGACCGCGGCAAGGGCGAGCGCATCGCCGCGCGGCTCGAGGCCGGCATGGTGTGGATCAACGACCACATGTTCTCGCACGGCGCCGTCCAGACCTCGTGGGGCGGGGTGAAGGAGTCGGGCCTCGGCCGCGCGCACGGCAAGCTCGGCTTCCGGGAGTGCGTGAGCCCCAAGCAGATGACCTGGGACCCCTCGCGCACGCGCAACTTCTGGTGGCACCCCTACGACGACTCGCTCAGGCGAGCGCTGCGCGAGTCCGCCACCCTGCTCTACGGGCGCGACACGCAGAAGCTCGGGGCGCTCCGCCGCGGCGCGGGCCCACTCGCCCGCCTCGCGGCGAGGACGCTCCGCAGGCCCCGCCCCTAACCCGCCGTGCGCGGCCGGGCGCGGGCCCGCGCCGGGCGTCGGGTCCCGCTTGCGCCTCGACCTTCCCAGCGGACGTGCTTACATTGTCGGCGATGCCCGCTCAAGCCTACGCAGGCAAGGAGTGCGTCTGCCAGCTTCGCAGGGGAACCTGCGATCAGAGCTGCGTCCAGGGGATGCTCGACACGCCCTTCTACATGGCGTGCCTCAAGCTGAGCGGCCGGCGCTGCCTCGTCGTGGGCGGCGGCGAGGTGGGGCTCGAGAAGGTCGAGGGCCTGCTCGTCTGCGGCGCCGACGTGGTGCTCGTCGCGCCGGAGGCGGTGGAGCCGCTCCAGGAGCTGGCGCGCGAGGGGTCGATCCGGTGGGAGCGGCGCGAGTACCGCCCCGAGGACCTCGAGGGGTCGTTCCTCGCCATCGCCGCCACGGACGACACGGACGTGAACATCCGCGTGTACGAGGACGCCGAGCGCCGCGCGATGCTCGTGAACGTGGTGGACGTGCCGCCGCTGTGCAACTTCATCCTGCCGGCGATCTTCCGCTCCGGCCCGCTCGCCATCGCGATCTCCACGGCGGGCGCGAGCCCGGCGCTCGCGAAGCGCATCAGGAGCCAGATCGCCGAGGAGTACGGCGAGCCCTACGCGCGGCTCGCGGAGCTCCTCAACGAGGTGCGCGGCTGGGCCAAGGGCACGCTGCCCACCTACCAGGACCGCAAGGACTTCTTCGAGTCGATCGTGAACGGCGACCCCGACCCGGTGGAGCTCCTGCGGCAGGGCCGCGAGCAGGACGTCCGCGACCTGATCGCCGCGGCGCAGCGGAGCGCCGGCGAGCAGCTCGCCGCGGCCGACGTCTGAGCGGCCGGCGATGACGGACGAGCCGCGGCTCTCGCACCTCGACGAGCGCGGCCGCGCCCGGATGGTCGACGTGGGCGGGAAGCCCCCGACGCAGCGGCGCGCCCTGGCCGAGGCGCGCGTGCGCATGAAGCCCGCGACGGCGGAGCTCGTGGCCGCCGGCCGCGCGCCGAAGGGGGACGTGCTCGCCACCGCGCGGATCGCGGGCATCCAGGCCGCCAAGCGCACCGCCGAGCTGATCCCGCTCTGCCACCCGCTGCCGCTCACCTTCGTCGACGTCGACCTCTCCCTCGACCTCGAGACGGGCGCCGCCACGATCCGCGCCGAGGCGCGCACGAGCGCCCAGACCGGGGTCGAGATGGAGGCGCTCACCGCCGCCTCGGTCGCCGCGCTCACGGTCTACGACATGGTCAAGGGCGTCGAGCGCGGAGTCGAGATCGAGGCGGTCCGCCTGCTGGAGAAGGCCGGCGGGCGGCACGACTGGCGCCGCGGCGGCGACTAGCCCGGCGCCGCGCCAATAACCTCGGGGCCATGCGTGCGGCAGTCGTGACGATCTCGAGCTCGCGCGCGCGCGGCGAGGGCGAAGACTTGTCCGGGCCCGCGCTCGTGGAGCTGTGCCAGCAGGCGGGCCTCCAGACCGTCCACGAGACGGTCGGCGACGATCGCGGGGCGATCGCCGCGGCGCTCAGGCGGCTCGCGGACGTCGAGCGCGTGACGTTCATCTTCACCACCGGCGGCACCGGCCTGACGCTCGACGACGTCACGCCCGAGGCGACGCGCGACGTGCTCGACCGCGAGGCGCCGGGCTTCGCCGAGGCGATCCGCGCCGAGTCGCGCGGCCACACGCCGCTCGGGATCCTCACGCGCGGGGTCTCCGGCGTTCGCGGCCGCACGCTGATCGTGAACTTCCCGGGCTCCCCGCGCGGCGTGCGCCAGTCGTGGCCGGTGGTGGAGCCGACGCTTCGGCACGCCGCGGAGACCCTCGCGCGTGAGTGACGCCCCGATGCCGGCTCTCGCCGCGCCCGCCGCGCCTGCGCGGCCGGCCGCCGTGGAGGTGTCCGGCCTCGTGCGCCGCTACGGGGAGCGGACCGCGCTCGCGGGCGTGACGTTCACGCTGCCCGAGGGCGCGACGCTGGGCGTCTTCGGCGCGAACGGCGCCGGGAAGACGACGCTGCTGCGGGTGCTCGCGACGCTGCTGCGGCCGCACGAGGGCTCGGTGCGCGTGCTCGGCGCAGAGCTCCCCCGCGACGCCTGGAGGGTGCGCGGACGGGTGGGCCTCCTGGGGCACGATCCGCTCCTCTACAGGGAGCTCTCCGCGCGCGAGAACCTCCTCTTCCACGCC
>JADGHQ010000092.1 GCA_019683805.1 Thermoleophilaceae bacterium | reverse complement strand
TTCTGGCCGCTGACATTGATGCCGCGGAGGAGCGCGACGTATGTCTTCAAGCTGCTCTCTCGCTTCCGTGCTCAGTGGTGCTCGCGACGGCGATGGAACTGCTCCTCGACGATCTGCTCAGCTCGCCTCCACTGCCCGCGGGGCGGTATTCGAGTAGGACAAGTCGCGAGTCAAGAACCTTGGTCTCGATGAGCTCGAAGCCGGTCTTCGGATAGCCGGCAAAGATCGGTTCCCTGCCGGCGCTTCCGAGGGTGAGGGGGAAGAGTATGAGCCGGAGTCGGTCGACTAACCCGAGCTGCATCATGTTCTTCACGAGTGTGATGCTGCCGATTGAGCGGAGCGGCTCGCCGGGCTGCCGCTTGAGGGCGCTGATCTCGTCGGCGAGGTTGCCTTCCAGGAGACGGGAGTTGTTCCAGGCCAGCGGTTCCTGGAGTGTGCTCGAGACGACCAACTTTGGTAGGTCGTTCAGCTTTGCGGAGACGTCATCGGTGCCGGATGACGAAATCTTCGACAACGCCTCGTAGGTGACGCGCCCCATGATCATGAGTTGAGGCTGGTCAAGGGCGGTGCGCACCCAGCTGTCGAGCTCGGGGCCGAAGTAGCCGAAGTACGGACCCACATCTACCCCCGAGGCGAATCCGTCGAGTGTGACGAACAAGTCTGCGGTGAGTTCTCTCATCATGGCTCCCTTCCAACTCGAGGGCTGTCTGCGCTTGAATCTCCGCCCGCTCGGCAGTCCCCCAGGCGCTTGCCTTGCGTGTCGACGGGTGAAGGTTCGGTCACGCTTGGCTGACGGCCTCTGAATCGTCCGCCTGAGCGGCCCGAGTTGCTTGTCATCGAGCTGTGGCGCAGGATCTGCATCAGATCCTCTTTCAGCTGCTCCCCGCGCTGGCAAGTGGGGCGGTGAACGCGTCCATGGTCGGCGTCACCGGTCCTCCATCGCGGTAACGGCCTGCAGGGTCGGCTCGCCATGGCTCGCAGCCGCCTTCTTGGGCGGCAGCAGCATGGCGAGCGCGCTGGCCAGGAAGATTCCGACCTGGAGCCAGAGGGCATCGCGCAGAGCACCGACGAAGCCCTCGTCCGGCAGTGCGCGGAAGAAGATGACGCCGATCAGGGCGACGCCGATCGCGCCGCCGAGCTGGATGGCGGTGTTGACGACGCCGGAGGCGGAGCCGGCGTCGCGGCCGTGTACGCCCGCCAGCGTGATGTCGGTGAGCGTCGGTGCCACCATCCCCATGGCCAGACCGGAGACCAGCAGCCCCGGTGCGAGCCACCAGGAGTTGAGGTCGTCGCCGGCGCGGTCGACGGCAAACAGCAGGCCGCCCATTCCGGCTGCCATCGCCAGCGATCCTGTCGTGGTGAGCTGGCGGCCGAGCCGGGGTGCGAGTTGCACCGAGGCGCCCGAGGCCGCGGCGATCCCGACCGACCAAGGCAGGTAGGTAAGCGCCGTGTGCAGGGGTGAGAAGCCGAGCCCGGCCTGCAGCGTCAGGGTCATGACGAGGAAGAAGCCGGCGATGCCGAGAAGAAGGTCAGCCCGGCGAGGACGCCGCCGCCGAAGGCCCGCTCGCGGAAGAGGCCGAGCGGGACGAGCGGCGCGTCGCCACGCCGCGCACGGCGCGCCTGCTGCGCCGCGAAGAGCGCGAGCACCGGCAGCGACGCTGCCATCGAGGCGAACGTCCAGGCCGGCCAGCCGAGTTCGTGGCCCTCGACGAGCGGGTAGAGCAGAAGCAGCAGCGCGACCGTGACGATTCCGACTCCGGTCAGGTCGAGCTGAGGCGGGTGCTCGTCGCGCGACTCGCGCACGAACAGGAGCGCGGCGACGAAGGTCGCGAGCCCGACCGGCAGGTTGATCAGGAAGATCGGGCGCCAGTCGAGCCCGAACAGGTCGCCCTGCATGAGCAGGCCGCCGAGCAGCGGGCCGCTCACGGTGGCAATGCCGGCGAAGGTCCCGTACATGCCGTATGCCTTCGGGCGTTCCTCGGGCGGGAAGCTGACGTTGATCGTGGACAGGACCTGCGGCACCATCAGTGCCGCGAACGCGCCCTGAACGAAGCGCGCCGCGACCAGCGCCGCAGGGCTCCAGGCCAGGCCGGCGGCGAGCGAGGCGAGCGTGAACCCGGCGACGCCGATCAGGAAGATCCGCCGCCGACCGAAGACGTCCCCTAGGCGCCCGCCCGTGATCAGGCCGAGAGCGAAGGTCAGCGAGTAGCCGGCGACGATCCACTCGAGTGCCGCCGCGCCCGCGCCGAGATCGTCGCGGATCGTCGGCAGCGCGATGTTAACGATCGTCGCGTCGATAAGGTCGATAGCGGCAGCGAGCAACAGCACCGCCAGACCAAGCCAGCGGCGCGGGTCGTACTGCACAGCCGCCGAGTCGAAGCGAGGTGCCATCGGAGCCTCCTTTGCGTCGGTTCGGTGACTACAGGCTCGTAATTAGGCGCCGCCCGTGTTTCAAGGCCCCGGGTGCACCTGGACCGGCCCTCGACGCGGTCTCTGTTGACGAGGTTGGGGGGGAACCGGGCGGCGCCCGAAAACGCTCCATCCTCGCGGCGCGGACGACGGCACTGAGCGCGTGGCGCAACGCCGACGTCGCTGCCCACAGGTCGTAGCCGAAACGGATCTCGTCCCGGACGTACTCGTAGACCGCCTTGGAGCGAGCGGCGGTGTCGGCGTCGCCGCAGCCGCGAGCCTCGACCAGTCTGCTGATCCGGGGGCGGGAGTCGTCGAGCAGCGGCGTCTCGTCGAGGCGAGCCGTCTCGGTGGTTTGCTCGCTGGCGCTTCTCTGCGGGCTCTGCACGATGTGGCGGGGCCAGTTCGCCTTGTGGTCAGAACTGCTCGACCCACTCGCCTTGCCCGGAGACGAAGACGTGCTCGCCCTGGGCTGCGGACGTGGCGCAATCCTGTTTACTCGCGGCCGGACGGCTCTCGACAGGGCGATCGTACGGCGTCGACCTGTGGCGCACGAGTGACCAGTCGGGGAACAGCCCGAACGCGACGCGACGCAATGCGATCGCAGAAAGCGTCGACGATCGCGTCGAGGTTCCGAACCGGCGACATGCGCCAGCGCCTCTTCGCCGACGAGGCGTTCGACGGCGTCCTCTCCAACGTCGCACTCCACGACATCAAGAGGCGCGCCGGCCGGAATCAAGCAATCGACGAGGCCGTTCGCGTGCTGCGTCCTGGTGGCCGCTTGCTGATCGCCGACCTACGAGGCACGAGGCGGTACTGCGAACGACTCAACTAGTTCGGCCTGCGCAGCGTCACCCGCCGCCAGCTCGGCTGGCGAATGTGGTGAGCGGCCCATGGCTGCGCACGGCACTCGTCGCCGCAACGAAGCTGGCCGGCGGCGCGCCCGCCTGATTCAGGCGGCCGTGCCGGTGCGAGCTCGCTTGGCGAGGCCGTCGATGTAGATGTCGATCAGGAGTTCGAAGCGCTGGTCGGGGTCGGTGATCGTGAAGTGATCGGCGAGCGCGACGAGGTTCCCGAAGCGTTCGGGGGGTAGGGAGGCGAGGTAGTCGCGTGCAATCCGTGCGCCCTCCTCGAGCGAAGGCTGATCGGCCGGGGGCTGTCCGCCGTCGCCGGTCTCGTCGAGCGTGAAGCCGTTGACGATCGAGATCAGTAGGTGGTGGCCGAGGACGGCGAGCTGGTCGGGGACGCCGCCGGCGCGCAGGATCGCGAGCACCCGCTCCGAGTAGCGAAGTGCGTTCGGTCCCATCGGGATGCGGCCGATCGAGATGCGGACGATGTCACGGTGGCGGAGGATCGTGGCCCGCATCGTGCGGGCGACCTGCTTGAGCTGCTCCTGCCAGCGCTCTGGGTCGGGGTCGGGGACTTCCTGCTCGCCGATCACCGCGTCGAGGAGCAGGTCGAGCAGCCCGTCCTTGGAGCCGACGTGCCAGTAGAGGGAGGCGGCGCCGGTGCCCAGACGCTCGGCGACGCGGCGCATCGTGAGCCCGTCGAGCCCCTCGGCGTCGAGCAGCTCAAGCGCGGCGGCGACGATCGCCTCCTGCGTGATCGGATCCTCGCGCCGTCTCGAGCCGCGTCGCGGGGTGCGCTGCCAGGGCGGAGGCGGAAGCTCGTCCTCGCGTCGCAGCCCCATTTCTCGAACACCGTACCAGACGACGAACGCTGTTGAGTACGGTCGTCAGGTCTGCTAGAACACTGTTCGACAAACATCGTTCGAGTCAGAGAACAGTGTTCAAGAAGGAGGATGAATGACTCTTGCCGCTCTCACGTGGCCCGAAGCCGTCGTCGTGGTCGCGGGCATCGTCGGTTTCGCGCTCGTGCTCTCGGTGCTGGTGTGGTCGATCTTCCGCACGGCGCAGACCGCGATCCGCAGCGAGGGCCGCCACCGCGAGGAGTCCGCGTGAGCGCGGACGGCACTGTCTATCCCCGCCGCTGGCTCGCGGCGGTCGTGCTGATCGGGGCGGCGATGATGGACCTGATCGACCTGACGGTCGTGAACGTCACGCTGCCGACGATCCGCCGCGACCTCGGCGCAAGCGGTGCCCAGCTCGAGTGGGTCGTCTCCGCGTACATGCTCGCGTTCGCGGCCGCTCTGATCGTCTCCGGCAGCTTCGGCGACCTGCTCGGCCGGAAGCGCATCTTCGTCGCCGGGATCGTCCTCTTCGGGCTGGCGAGCCTCGGCGCGGGCATGGCGCAGTCGCCGAGTGAGCTGATCGCGGCGCGGGTCGTGCAGGGGCTTGCGGCGGCGGCGATGATCCCGCAGCTGCTCGGCAGCTTCCGGGCGATGTTCTCCGGGCCCGAGCGCGGTAAGGCATTCGGTCTCTACGGCGCGATCCTCGGCTTCGCGTCCGCGCTCGGCCTCCTCCTCGGCGGCGTGCTCGTCGACGCCGACCTGTTCGGCTGGGGCTGGCGCACCGTCTTTCTGATCAATCTCCCGATCGCGGCCGTCTCGCTGGTCGCGGCGATCCGCGTGGTACCGGAGACGCACGATCCCGAGGCGAGGCGTCCGGACGTTGTCGGAGCCGTGCTGCTCGCGGCGGCGATCGTCGCGATCGCCTACCCGCTGCTCGAGGGGCGCAGCCTGGGCTGGCCGGCCTGGATCTGGCTCGTGCTCGCTGCCGGGCTTGCCGGGCTGGTCGCGCTCGGCGCGGTCGCAGAGCGTCGCGGGCACGCGCGCGTGGCGCCGCTGCTGCGCACGCCGCTGCTTCGGGTGCCCGCGTTCTCGGTCGGTCTGCTCGTGCAGTTCGCCTTCTCGGCCGGGCTGCAGGGGTTCTTCCTCGTCTTCGCCGGCTGGTTGCAGACGGGTCGGGGCTTCTCGCCGCTCGCCGCCGGGCTGACCGCGCTCGCCTTCAGCGTCGGCAGCTTCCTGCTTGCGGGAGCCGCCGTGCCGCTCGCCCGGCGGTACGGCCGGCTGATCCTCTGCGCCGGCGGCGTACTGATGGCCCTCGGCGCCCTGGGCGTGCTGCTCGGTGCCGGCCAGGTTGGCCACGCCTCGAACCCCTGGCCGGTCGTCCCCGGTCTCGTCGTGGCAGGCGTCGGTCTGTCGTTGCTGATCATCCCGCTGGCGAACGTCGTTCTCGCCGCCGTCCCGCGCGAGGTCGCCAGCGGCGCGGGCGGCATCCTCAGCACCTCCCAGCAGCTCGGAGGCGCGCTCGGCGTCGCGATCGTCGGCACCGTCTTCTTCGACCGGCTCCAACAGCACTCATTCACCGCCGCGTTCAAACACGCCGTCCCGGTCGTGATCGCCCTCTTCCTCGCCGCCGCCTTGCTCTCGCTTGCCCTGCCACGCACCGCCGTCGGCGAGGAGGAGCTCGCCGACATCTGAGGCTGAGGCTTGAGGATGATGTCGCTTGGAGCTGCCGGTGGACGGGCCTACCCACGCGCACATCGGCGCGACGGCATCGTGCTGGGCGCTCTACGGCGAGGTGCTCGCGCGCGAGTTCGAGAACCCCGACCTCTTCGCGATTCACCAGTTGGCGGTCGATGCCTGCGCCGTTCAGCACAGGTGACGCTCTTCGCCTCCGGCGACTCGCGTACCAAGGCAAAGCTGTGCGCCGCCTACAAGGCAGCTCCGAGCGAGTGGATCGGCAACTCCTGCCACGAGCTCCGGCACACGCTGCTGTGCATCAGCCGCGCAGCCGTCGACCTCATCCACGACCACACCGGGCTGCTTGGCCTGACGCTCGCCCGGCTCGTCTTGACGCCGCTCGTGCACACGGTGCACGGGCCGGTCGAGGGCGAGCCGGGCGAGCTCTACGAGCAGCTCTGCCGCACGCTCCCCGCGCCGAGGCTGATCTCGAGCTTCTTGAACCAGCAGCGGCTGCGGCCGGCGTTGCCGTGGATCGCCAACTGCCCGAACGCGATCGACTTCGCCGGCTACCCGTTCGCCCCCCTCCGGAGCGAGTACCTGCTCTTTCTCGGTCGGATGAGCCCGGACAAGGGCGCTCACCGCGCGATCGAGGTCGCGCTCGAGACGGGTCTGCCGCTCAAGATCGTCGGCAAGAAGCGCGAGCCGCTCGAGCAGGACTACTACGACACGTTCGTCTCCCCATATCTCTCCGACCAGATCGAATTTGTCGGCGAGGTCGGCGGCAGGAAAAGGTGGAGCTCCTTCGTGGTGCCCGCGCGACGCTCTTCCCGATCAGCTGGGAGGAGCCGTTCGGGCTCGTCATGATCGAGTCGATGGCCTGCGGGACGCCGGTGATCGCCACCCGCCGCGGCGCCGTGCCGGAGGTAATCGAGCACGGCGTCACCGGACTGATCGTCGACAATCACCATCAGATGGCAGCCGCTCTCGAGGCGGCGGATCGCCTCGACCCGCGTGAGATCCGTCGCCGGGCCGAGCTGCGCTTCTCGCCGGCGCGGATGGCCGCCGACTACGTCTCCGCGTACTCGAGCACACTCGCGGATGGGGACGCAGCTCCCGCAGCGCCGCTCGAGCGAGAACTCTCGCCGCACCGGCGGGCCACGGGGTCCGCAACGGGGGTCAGACCCGGGTCTGACCCCCTGTAGGGGAGTCGTGACGGTCTTGCGAAGAGGGCGTGACCCTTCCGTTGCGGGCGCAGGGGCGGGGGTGTCGGCGGAGCCGCGCGATCACGCCGGTTTGCGGGGGTTGTGGCGGGACGGCGGGGCGGGTGCGGGTCGCGCTACGGAGG
>JADGHQ010000091.1 GCA_019683805.1 Thermoleophilaceae bacterium | reverse complement strand
GGGGGGGCGGGGCCCCGCCCCCTGGATGGCGCCCCGGCCGGGCACGACCGGCCGGGGCGTCGCCATTCCCGGGCTAAACGGCCGCCCCCAGGCTGCCGATCCATGGCCCGTGAACCGCTTCCCAGAGAGCGCGCGGCGCGTACGCTCCGTGCTCCCGCTCGCGGTGGTCGCGGCGGCGAGCCTCGCGCTCGCCTACCGCTGGGGCTCGCCCGGCGACTACGTCGAGGATGCCGGTCCGGCGATCGACGCGCTGCGCCGCGGCGACCTCCACCGCTTCTTCGCCGAGCAGCCGTTGATGGGCAGCTTCTCGCTCCTGCTGCGGGCCCCGCTCGCGGCGCTCGCGCACGCGCTCGGCGCCGGCGAGCCCGGCGCCTACCGGCTCGGCGCCGCCGTGTGCGTGCTGGCCGGCGGGCTGCTCGGCCTCGAGCTCGCGCGCACGCTGCGCCGCCGCGGCGCTCCGGCGCCGGCGCAGCTCACGGTCGCGGCGCTGTGCCTCGCCAACCCCGCGAGCGCCCACGCGCTCCAGTACGGCCATCCCGAGGAGATCCTCGCCGGGGCGCTCTGCGTCGGCGCCGTGCTCGCGGCGGGCCGCGACCGCCCGCTCGCGGCGGGCGCGCTGCTCGGGCTCGCGCTCTCGACCAAGCAGTGGGCCGTGCTCGCCGTGCTGCCCGCGGCGCTCGCCGCGCCCGGACGGCGCGTCCGGCTGGTCGCGCTCGCAGCGGCCGTCGCGGTCGCCTCGACGCTCCCGCTCTACCTCGGCGACCCACAGGCGTTCGCGCACCAGGCGAGCCTCGCCTCCAACACGAGCGGCCTGCCGCGGGTCTCCCCCACGAACGTCTGGTGGCCGCTCGCGCACGAGCGGGTCGTGCGGGTGCTCGACGGGGTGGCCGCGCGCGCAGTGCCGGTACGCGAGCTGCCCGAGCGCGTCAACGACCTCACGCACCCGCTGATCGTGCTGCTCGGGCTCGTCCTGCCCGCGCTGCTCGCGCTGCGGCGCCGGCGCGCCGGCGGGCGCGCGCCGCTCGACGCCGCCCCGACGCTGCTCGCGCTCCTGCTGCTGCTGCGCTGCGCGCTCGACCCGGTCGACATCGGCTACTACCACGCGCCGCTGCTGCTGGCGCTGCTCGCGCTCGACGCGGGCTTCGGCCGCGGCCTCCCGCTGCTCGGGATGCTCGCCGCGACGGGCTGGTGGGCGATCTTCCAGCACCTGCTGCGGCCCGAGCGGGCGGCGCCGGCGTGCGCCGCCTATCTGGCGGCGGCGGCGGCGCTCGCCGCCTACCTGGCGCTGCGCGCCTACTCGCCGACCGCGATCAGCGACTTGGGGAAGCGGCTCAGGATCTCGGGGCCGTCCTCGGTGACGACGACGAGGTCCTCGATCCTCACGCCGAACTCGCCCGGCAGGTAGACGCCCGGCTCCACCGTGACGACGTTGCCCGCCTCGAGCCGGCCCTCCGCGCTCGCGGCGAGCCGCGGCCCCTCGTGCACCTCGAGGCCCACGCCGTGCCCCAGGCCGTGCCCGAAGCGCTCGCCGTGCCCCGCCGCCTCGATACGCCCGCGCGCCACGGCGTCGACGGCCTTGCACTCCGCTCCGGCCCGCACGGCCGCGAGCGCCTCCTCCTGCGCCGAGCGCACGAGGTCGTACACCGCCCGCATCTCGTCGGGGATCTCGCCGGTCGCGAACGTGCGCGTGCAGTCGGAGCAGTAGCCGTCGACCCGGCAGCCGATGTCGATCGTCACGAGCGTGCCGCGCGCGATCGGCTCGGGGCGCGGCTCGGCGTGCGGCAGCGCGCCGTGCGGGCCGCTCGCGACGATCGAGTCGAACGAGGGCCCCTCGGCGCCGCGCAGGCGCATCTGATGCTCGAGGTCGACCGCCACCTCGCGCTCGCTGCGGCCGACGAGCCCGCGGGAGACGATGTGCTCGTAGACGTCGTCGGCGATCTCCGCGGCCTCGCGGATGCGGCGCAGCTCGTCCTCGTCCTTGACCGCGCGCAGCCGCTCGACTAGCCCGCCGGACGCCACGAGCTCGACGCCGCCCGGCGCGCTGTCGGAGAGCCGCTCGTGCTGGCGCACGGTGAGGTGCTGGTCCTCGAAGCCGACGCGCCCGCCGAGCAGCTTCGCCGCGTCTCCCAGGAGGTCGAGCCTGCCCTGCCGCAGCTCGAAGCCCTGCACCTGCCGCTCCGCCTGCTCGACGTAGCGGAAGTCGGTGATGAAGACGCGCAGGTCGCGCCCCACGATCGCGACGCCGTTCGAGCCCGTGTAGCCCGTCAGGTAGCGGACGTTCACGAGGTCCGAGACGACCAGCGCGTCGAGCTCGCGCTCGGCGAGCAGCTCCGCGAGGCGGTCGGCGCGTGCGGTCATCGGGCGAGCGCTTCCTTGAGGATCTCGAGCGCCTCACGGTATCCGTCGACGCCCTTGCCCTGCACGCAGGCGACGCAGAGCTCGCGGATCACCGAGACGCGCCGCCACCCCTCGCGCTCGTCGATCGCGGAGAGGTGCACCTCGACGCAGGGCAGGCCCGCGATCTCGAGCGCGTCCCGGATCGCCCACGAGTAGTGCGTCCAGGCGCCGGGGTTGAGGATCAGGCCGTCGGCCATCTCGCGCGAGCGGTGCAGGAGCTCGCAGAACTCGCCCTCGTGGTTCGTCTGCCAGAAGGTCGCCTCGAGGCCGAGCTCACGCGCGAAGCGCCCGACGCGGGCCTCGAGCTGGGTCAGCGTGAGCCCGCCGTAGTGGCCGGGATCGCGCAGCTCGAGCTGGTCGAGGTTGACGCCGTGGAGGACGCCGATCCGGTAGACGCTCACCCGGCCAGCTCCCGTATCGCTGCGAGCACCTCGCCGTCGTCGAGCTTGTGGCCGTGCGACACCTGCCCCGGCGCGTCCACCAGCACGAACCCGACGCGGCCGCCCCGGCTCTTCTTGTCGCGGCCGATCAGCTCGGCCACCTGCTCGGGCGCCGCGCCGTCGAAGCGCTCCGGCAGGCCACGCGCGCGCAGTAGCTCGGCCACCTCGTTGCGCAGGTCCTCGCGCCCGGACAGCCGGAGCGCGGCGAGCAGGCCGATCGCCACCGCCTCGCCGTGGCGGTAGCGGCGGTAGCCGGTGGCCGACTCGAGCGCGTGCGCGATCGTGTGGCCGAGGTTGAGCACCTGGCGGCGCCCGTCGTCGCGCTCGTCCTCCGACACCACCCGGAGCTTCGTGCGCAGGCAGCCGAGGATCGTGCGCTCGTCCACCTCGGCGCCCGAGCGCACGCGCGCCCACAGCTCGCCGCCGGCGATCAGCGCGGTCTTCACGACCTCGGCGTACCCGGCCGCGAGCTCCTCGCGCGGCAGCGTCTCGAGCGCCGCCGGGTCGGCGATCACGGCGCTCGGCTGGTGGAACGCGCCGACGTAGTTCTTGCCCTCCGGGAGGTCGACGCCCGTCTTGCCGCCGTAGGCCGAGTCGACCTGCGCGACGAGGCTCGTCGGCACCTGCACGTGGCGGACGCCGCGCTGGTACACGGCGGCGCAGAACCCTGCGAGGTCGCCCACCACGCCGCCGCCGACGGCCGCGACGAGGTCGCCGCGCTCGCAGCCCGCCCGCGCCAGGCCGCGCAGCACCTCCTCGGCGCGCGCGAGCGTCTTCTCGGCCTCCCCCGGCGGGATCGTCTCCTGCCACTCGCCCTCGACGCGGTGGTGGCGGGCGACGTTCTCGTCGGTCACCACGAAGCGGCGCGCGTCGCGCGGGTGGAAGAAGCCCGCGGCGAGCAGCCCCTTCCCGACGAAGACGGGGTACTCGCCGGACTCGGCCGACGCCCACACGAGGCGGGTCCCCTCCGGCGCCTCGCGCAAAGCCTCAATCGCCGGCAGGGCGCGACGGGGAAGCCCGCGGTCGCCGGCGGGCAGGATCGCGTCCGCGAGCGACTCGTACAGCGGCTGGCGGTCGCCGTGGAGCTGCTCGAAGCGGCCGCGGTCGCGCGCGAGCGGGCGGCCCTTGCCCGACGCCCGGTGCCAGGCCACGCCCGGCTCGACCTCGAGCAGAACGACCAGGTGGTCGGCGAGCGCTTCGCGCACGCGCGCCGAGCCGAGCGCGCCGCCGCCGAGCGCCAGCACGCGGACGGACTCGTCCGCGAGCAGCCGGAGGATCGTCTCCTCCTCGCGCGCGCGGAACGCCTCCTCGCCTTCGCGGTCGAAGAAGGCCTCGATCGGCTCGCCGAGCTCGCGCTCGATCTCGCGGTCCGAGTCGTGGTGCCCGGTCCCGAGCTCCGCGGCCATGGTCCGCGCGGCGCTCGTCTTGCCGGCGCCCATGAAGCCGATGAGCACGAGCGCGCCGCCGCGGCGCCCCGGCCCGCGGGGACGGCGCTCGGCCGTATCGCGGTTCAGCGCCTCCATCCGATGCGCCGCTCGTACGCGCGCAGCGCCGCGACGGCGTCGTCGACGTGGTCGCCGCCGAACTTGTCGCGGTAGGCGTCGGCGAGCACGAGCGCCACCATCGCCTCGCCGACCACGCCGGCGGCGGGCACCGTGCACGAGTCGGTGCGCTCGCGGAGCGCCTGGGCGGGCTCGTGCGTCTCGGTGTCGACGGAGCGCAGCGGCTTCGTCAGCGTCGGCAGGGGCTTCATCGCGCCGCGGACGACGAGCGGCTGGCCGGTGGTCATGCCGCCCTCGAGGCCGCCGGCGCGGTTGGTCTCGCGGTAGTAGCCGCGCTCCTCAGACCAGAAGATCTCGTCGTGCGCCTGCGAGCCCACGCGCCCCGCTATGTCGAACGCGTCTCCCACCGATGCGCCCTTCATCGCCTGGATCGACATGATCGCCTGCGCGAGGCGCCCGTCGAGCCTTGTCTCCCAGGAGACGTGCGAGCCGATGCCGGGCACGAGCCCGAAGGCGATCACCTCGAACACGCCGCCGAGCGACTCGTTCGCCTTGCGGGCGCGGTCGATCTCCTCGACCATCGCCTGCGACGCCTCGGCGTCGAGGCAGCGCACCGGAGACTCGTCCACGCGCTCGAAGTCGGAGAGCGAGAGGTCGTCGCAGGCGGGCACGCGCACCGACCCGATCTGCAGGACGTGCGAGCGGATCTCCACGCCGAGCGCGCGCAGGTAGACCTTGGCGAGCGCCCCGGCCGCGACGCGCGCCGCGGTCTCGCGCGCGCTCGCGCGCTCGAGCACGTTGCGCACGTCCGTGAAGCCGTACTTCTGGAGGCCGGCGAGATCGGCGTGCCCGGGGCGCGGCAGATGCACCTCGGCGACCTCCGCCTCCACCGGCCACGGGTTCATCCGCTCCTCCCAGTTGGCGTAGTCGAGGTTCTCGATCCGCAGCGACACCGGGCTGCCGAGCGTGCGCCCGTGGCGCACGCCGCTCGTCACCTGCGCGCGATCCCGCTCGATCTTCATGCGGCCGCCGCGGCCGTGGCCGAGCTGGCGCCGCGCGAGGTCGCGGTCGATGTCCTCTGGAGTGAGCTCGAGGCCCGCTGGAAGGCCCTCGATCACCGCCGTGAGCCCGGGGCCGTGGGACTCGCCGGCGGTCGTGAAGCGAATCGTCATCGGGGCAGTACCCTACTCGCCGCCTTTACCGAAGCGGCTGCGAGCGCTAGCTTGGCCTGCGAGGAGGGAAGCCGCGTTGCGCACGTTCGCCACCTGGGTCGGCCGCCTGCTCCTGATGCTCGCGATGCTGATCTGCACGGCGCTGTCGGTCGCGTTCGCGACCATCACGGTGCTCGACGCGCTCGGCAGGTTCGAGAGCCCTGGCGACCAGGTGCCGGGGCTGCCGCCGATCCCCGTGATCACCGCGCCGCTCGCGATCGCGTGCGCCGCGTTCGCGTTCGGCTGCTGGATCACGTTCGCCGACACCTTCCGCTCGCGCGACGAGCCCGAGCCGCCGCGCTGAGGCGGCGCGGGCTCAGCGCACCTCGTCGGCGAAGCGCGGCAGCGCGAAGAGCAGGTGGAAGGGCACCGCCCCGCGCTTGCGCAGGCGCCTGGCGCGCTCCGCCGCGCGGCGCGCCGCCTCCTTCGAGGGCTTCTTCCTCACCTCCGAGAGCGGCACACGCCGGATCTTCAGCAGCCTGAGCGCGTACCCGGTGTCCGAGCCGCCCTCGCCGGTCTGGACGAGGGACTCCCGGTCGTGGTCCTTGTCGGGCTTGAGGTAGAGGAACGTGCAGACCTTCGAGCTCGGCTTGCAGTGTCCCTCGCCGTCGGCCTTCAGCGTGGAGTCGAGCAGGAACACCGCCCTGCCGCGCGTCGAGTCGACGCCGAGGAACACGACGAGGGGCCGGCGGTCGCTCGGCAGCACGTCGAGGCGCTTGACCTCGTGGTGGGTGCGGACCGACCCGCGCTTGCCGAACCTCAAATCCACCACGTAGGTGTAGGCCTCGCGCTTGGGCTGCGAGGGCTGGCCCTGGCCGCCGCCGCCGCCGCCTGCGCTCGGAGCCGTTCCGCCGTCTCGAGACGGAGCCTGGGGCGACCCGCCGGCCGCGCCGCCGCTCGACGGGCTCGGCGCGCTCGCGGGCCCGCCGGCGCTCGCCTGCGAGCCGCTCGCGCTGCTCGGAGCCGCCGCGGGCCTCGGCCCCTTGAACGGGTCCTTCGCGTGGAAGGCGCTGAGCCGCGAGCTCCCGAGGTCGGTGTCCCGGGTCACCACCGGCTTCCGGCTTGCGCCGGGCGCCGGCGCGGTCACCGGCGCGGCGCTCGTGCCGGCCGCGTCGCCGTCCTTGCGCAGCAGTACCGGGATCGCGACGAGCGCGACCACCAGCAGGCCGGCGACCGGCAGGAGCCGCTTCTTGCGGAGATCGTGGACGAGGTCGAGGACGACGGCCTTCATCGGGTCACCACCGCGGTCGGGGGCGTGGAGGACGAGGCGGTCTGCGTGCCGGACGGCGCGGGGGTCCCCGGGGCGGGGCCGCTCGGCGTCGCCCCCGCGGTCACCCCCTCCGACTTCGGCGAGAGGTAGGCCGTCGCGCTGATCTGCGCGGTGATCCTGCGGCTGCTGTCCTGGGGGGTCGTCAGCGCGATCCGGTCGACCGTCATGAGCCGGCCATGCACGACGACCTGATCGCCGCGCAGGTGCACGAACCGCTTGAGCCTGTGCAGGAAGTCCGCGAGGTCGAAGAAGCTGCCGGTGAACTGGAACTGGATCGGCACGCTCTCGAGGCCGGGCGCCGCCCCCGCGCCCGCGCTCGACCCGCTCGACGCGGCCGCCCGGGCGTCGACCGAGGTCTGCGCGTCGGAGGGCGAGAGGCCGCTCCGCGCAGCAGCGTCGCTCGCGTTGCTCACGGCGTTCCCCGCGGCCTCGGTCGCCTTGCCGGGGCCGCTCTGGGCGGGCGCGCCGCCGGCGTTCGCCGGCGCGCTCGCGCCGGAGCCGACGGGAGCCGGGCCTGTCTCTTATACACAGATGCGCG
>JADGHQ010000090.1 GCA_019683805.1 Thermoleophilaceae bacterium | reverse complement strand
CCCGAATCCGAGGCGACTACGGATCGCGAACCGCCGACCGCACGGATGAGCGCTCGTGCCGCCCTGCCCTAAGGTGGGCAGAGACGAGAGGAGGCCGGCCATGACCGACACCATGAAGGCCGCCGTCTTCCGCGGCCGCGAGGACATCCGCCTGGAGGAGCGGCCGATCCCGCGCTGCGGTCCCACGGAGGCGATCGTGAAGGTCACGCTCACCACCATCTGCGGGACCGACGTGCACATCTGGCGCGAGGAGTACCCCGTGAAGCCCGGCCGGATCGTGGGGCACGAGCCCGTCGGCGTGATCCACGAGCTCGGTGAGGCGGTCACCGGCTACGAGGTGGGCGAGCGCGTGCTCGTCGGCGCCATCACGCCGTGCGGCACCTGCTTCTTCTGCCAGTCGCACAACGAGTCGCAGTGCTCGGGGTACGACGACCGCTGGGAGATGGTCGGGGGCTGGCGGCTCGGCAACTCGATCGACGGCGTGCAGGCGGAGTACTTCCGCGTGCCCTACGCCCAGGCGAACCTCGCGAAGATCCCGGACGATCTCAGCGACGAGCAGTGCCTGATGCTCGCGGACATCGCCTCGACCGGCATCTCTGCCGCCGAGACGGCCGACGTGCAGATCGGGCAGTCCGTGGCGGTCTTCGCCCAGGGGCCGATCGGGCTCTGCGCGACGGCCGGCGCCCGCCTGCGCGGCGCCTCGCTGATCATCGCCGTCGACTCGATCCACCAGCGGCTCGAGCTGTCGAAGGCGATGGGCGCGAGCGAGGTGATCGACTTCACCGAGGAGGATCCGGTTGCGGCGATCAAGCGCCTGACCGAGGGACGCGGCGTGGACGTCGCGATCGAGGCGCTCGGGACGCAGCAGACCTTCCAGGCCTGCCTCGACGCGACGCGACCGGGCGGCATCGTCTCGAGCCTGGGCGTGTACGGCGGGAAGCTCGAGCTGCCCGTCGAGTCGCTCGTCTACGGGATCGGCGACAAGCGGATCCTCACGACGCTCTGCCCCGGCGGGAAGGAGCGGATGCGCAAGCTCATGGAGCTCGTCCGCAACGGCCGCTTCGATCCCTCGCCGCTGATCACGCACGACTTCACCCTCGACCAGATCGAGGACGCGTACGACCTCTTCGGCAACCAGCGCGAGGGCGTGGTGAAGGTTGCGCTGCGGGTCGACGGCGCCGCCCCGCGCGCGCACGCGGCGGGCGCGGCCTCACGCGCTGCCACCTAGCTAGGACAGATGCCGGCGGGGACGGAGCTCACGACGCGCTCGGTCGACCCGACCGAGCGCGTCGATCTCCTGCTGCGAGACCTCCGCGCACGGCGCGAGGGGCTGTCGTTCGCTGAGGCGCGGCGCCGCCTGCTCTCGTACGGTCGCAACGAGCTCGTGCGGCACGGCGCGCGGCGCTGGCCGCGCCAGATCGTCGAGCAGCTCGTGCACCCGCTCGCCGTGCTGCTCTGGGCCGCCGCCCTGCTCGCCCTCCTGACGTCGACGGCCGCGCTCGCGGGCGCGATCGTCGCGGTCATCCTCCTCAACGCGGTCTTCGCGATCTTCCAAGAGCGTCAGGCCGAGCGCGCCGTCGAGGCGCTGCGCGAGTACCTGCCGCCCCAGGCCGCCGTCGTGCGCGACGGCCGCGTGCAGCAGGTGTCCGCCGCGGAGCTCGTGCCGGGCGACCTGCTCGTCCTCGCCGAGGGCGACCGCGTGTCGGCGGACGCGCGCCTGATCGAGGGGTCGCTCGAGGTGGACATGTCCCCCCTGACCGGAGAGTCCGCGCCGGTGGCGCGCACCGCGGACGCGGCGGACGTCGACGTGCCGCTGCTGCGCGCGCGCGAGCTCGTCTTCAGCGGGACTACCTGCACCGCGGGCGAGGCTCACGCGATCGTGTTCGCCACCGGGATGCGCAGCGAGATCGGGCGCCTGGCGGCGCTCTCGCAGCGGGTCGAGCCGGACCTAAGCCCGCTCCAGCAGCAGGTGAAGCGCGCCGCGTGGCTGATCGCCGCGATCGCCGTGCTCGTCGCGGTCGCGTTCCTGCCGCTCGGTACGCTCGCCGCTGGCCTGCCGCTCTCCGACGCGGCGCTCTTCGCCATCGGCCTGCTGGTGGCGAACGTTCCGGAGGGGTTGCTGCCGACGATCACGCTGGCGCTCGCCGTCGGCGTGCGCCAGCTCGCGCGCCGGAGCGTGCTCGTCAAGCGCCTGAGCGCGGTCGAGACGCTCGGCTCGACGACGGTGATCTGCACGGACAAGACCGGGACGCTCACCGAGAACCGCATGGAGCCTGCGGTGGTGTGGACGCCGGCAGGCGAGGTCGACGTGTCCAGCGGCGCCCGGCCGCCGCCGCGCAGCCCCGTGCTCGCGGCCCTCGCGCGCGTGGCGTCAGCGTGCACCAGCGCCGAGATCGATCCCGACGGCACGCGGCGCGGCGACCCCACGGAGCTCGCGGTGCTCGTGGCCGGCGAGCGACTGGGCGCCGACCTGAGCACCGAGCGCAGGCTGCGCAACCGCCGCGCGCGCTTCAACTTCGATCCGGGCCTGAAGCTGATGACCACCGTCGACGTCGCGGACGGACTGCTCGTCGCCCACTCGAAGGGCGCTCCGGACCGGCTGCTCGCGCGCTGCTCGACGATCGCCGCGCCGGAGGGGGAGCGGCGACTCGACGGCGAGCGGCGGGCGGAAGTCGCGCGGGCGATCGACCGCTACGCGTCGGAGGGGCTGCGCCTGCTGGGCCTGGCCCGGCGCGTGCTCGGCCCCGAGGGGCTGGGCGTGCCGACGAACCGGGACGAGGTGGAGCGCGAGCTCTGCTTCCTCGGGCTCGTGGCGATGCTCGACCCGCCCCGGGCGGAGGTGGCGGAGGCGGTCCGCCGCTGTCACGAGGCGGGCGTGCGCATCCTGGTAGTGACGGGCGACTACGGGCTCACCGCCGCCGCGGTCGCCCGCCTGGTCGGCGTCGGAGACGACCCGGCCCACGTGGTCGACGGCGACGAGCTCGACCGCATGTCGGACTCCAGCCTCATGGAGCTGCTCGCCGCCGGCGACGAGATCGTGTTCTCGCGCAGCTCCCCGGAGGCGAAGCTGCGCATCGCCGACGCCCTGCGCGCTCAGGGCGATGTCGTCGCCATGACGGGCGACGGCGTGAACGACGCGCCGGCGCTGCGCGCCGCCGACATCGGCGTCGCGATGGGCCGCTCCGGCACGGATGTCGCGCGCGAGGCCGCGACGATCGTCCTCGTCGACGACAACTTCGCGTCGATCGTCGCGGCCGTCGAGGAGGGGCGGCGCGTGTTCGCGAACATCCGCAAGTTCGTCCTCTACATCTTCGCCCACGCTCCGCCCGAGGTCGTGCCGTTCGTCGTGTTCGCGCTCGCAGGCGGCGCCGTGCCGCTCCCCCTGACCGCGCTCCAGATCCTCGCGATCGACCTCGGGACGGAGACGCTGCCGGCGCTCGCGCTCGGCCGCGACCCCGCGGAGCCCGGCCAGATGCAGCGCCCGCCGCGGCCGCGCTCCGAGGGGGTGATCCAGCGGTCCCTGATCGTGCGCGCCTGGGGCTTCCTCGGGCTCGTGTCCGCCGCGCTGGTGATGGCGGGCTTCTTCTACGTGCTGCTCCGCGCAGGCTGGAGCCCGGGCGACGCCGTGGACGAGGGGGACCAGCTTCACCACGCCTACCTCCAGGGGACCACGATGACGTTCGCCGGCATCGTCGCCTGCCAGATCGGCACGGCCTTCGCGTCCCGGACCGAGCGCGCCTCGCTGCGCGAGGTCGGGATCCTGACGAACCCCCCGCTGCTCTGGGGGATCGCCTTCGAGGTCGCGTTCGCGGCGCTCGTGATCTACGTTCCCCCGCTGCAGGCCGCGTTCGGCACGGCGGGGCTCGGCCTGGACGCCATCGCCTTGCTCGTACCCTTCCCCCTGATCGTGTGGGGCGCCGACGAGCTGCGGCGCGCACGGCTGCGCGCTCGGTCCGCCGCTACGGGCGCGCCAGCGACGGCCACGGAGCCCGCGGCGCCGGCTCCGCCACCCGCACGCGGGCGTCCACGACGGCCGCGCGCTCGGGCGAGACGATGACGGGGTTCAGGTCCATCTCGGCGATCTCGGGGTGGTTCTCGACCATCGCCCCGACCCTGAGCAGGAGCTGCTCGAGGGCGGCCACGTTCATCTTCGGGGCGCCCCGGTAGCCGTCGAGCAGCGGGAAGGTGCGAAGCGACCGTGGCATCTCGCGCGCGTCGACGTCCGTCAGCGGCGTGATCCGCACGGCCACGTCGTGCAGGAGCTCGGCCGCGGTGCCCCCGGCGCCGCACGCCACGACGGGCCCGAAGAGCGGATCGTGCACCACGCCCACCAGCATCTCCACGCCCTCGCCGACCATCTCCTGGACGAGGAAGCCCGCGAGCTCGTGGCCCGCGGCGCGCACGCCCTCGGCGACGGCGTCCGCGGCTTCGCGCGCTGCCTGCTCGCCGACGAGCCCGAGCCGCACGCCGCCGGCCTCGGTCTTGTGCACGAGCGTGGGCGCGACGGCCTTCACCGCGACGGGCACGCCCAGCTCGGCCGCGAACCGGCCCGCCTCCTGCGGCGAGCCGACGACCCGCGAGCGGGGCAGCGACAGGCCGTAGCAGGAGAGCAGCGTCGCGAGCTCGTCGGGGTGGAGCCAGCGGCCGCCGTCCGACACGCCCGCGGCGATGACCTCGGCCCCCTGATCGGGTCGCGCGTCCGAGAGGTCTGGGCGCTCGCCCTCGGGCCGCTCGAGCCACTCGCCGTACCCGACGACCCGCGCGAGCGCGCGCGCCGCGTCCTCGGGGAAGCGGTAGACGGGGAAGGCGCCCGCGCCCATGCCGCGCGGCTGCGCCCCGCCCGCCTCGGACATGAGCACGGCCAGCACCGGCAGGCGCTCACCGATGGCCGCGACGGACTGCTCGAGCGCGCGCCCCACCTCCTCGGCAGGCGTCTGCAGCGGCTGGATGAAGATCGCGATCAGCGCGTGGACCGCCCCGCTCTCCGCGACGATCGAGACGGAGCGCGAGTAGTCGTCGGGCGAGGCGGTGGCGAGCAGGTCCACCGGGTTCGCGACCGATGCGGCCGCGGGCACGGCGCGGCGCAGGCTCGCGCGGACGTCCTCGGGGAGAGCGACCACCTCGAGCCCCTCCGCCTCGCACGCGTCGGCGCAGAGGATTCCGGGGCCGCCCGCGTTCGTCACGATCGCGACCCGCCGGCCGCGCGGGGCGGGCGCGTGCGCGAGCAGCGCGGCGACGTCGAACAGCTCGCCGAGCGTGTCGGTGCGGATCACGCCGGTCTGCCGGAAGAGCGCGTCGACGGTGACGTCCGAGGCCGCGATCAGCGCGCCCGTGTGCGAGGCGGCGGCGCGCGCGCCCGCGGTCGAGCGGCCGCCCTTCACCGCGACGATCGGCTTGCTCTTCGCCGCCCGGCGCGCGATCCGCGCGAAGCGGCGCGGATTCCCGAACGACTCGAGGTAGAGCAGCATCACGTCGGTGTCCGGGTCCTCCTCCCAGTACTGGATGAGGTCGTTGCCCGAGATGTCGGCCTTGTTGCCCACCGAGACGAACGACGAGAGCCCGAGCCCGAGGCGCGCGGCGTGGTCGATCACGGCGAGCCCGAGCGCGCCGCTCTGCGACAGGAACCCCACCCGTCCGCGCGGCGGGAACACCGGGCCGAACTGGGCGTTCAGGCTCACCTCGGGGTCGGTGTTGAGGACGCCCATGGTGTTCGGGCCGATCAGGCGCATGCCCGACCCGCGGCAGATCGCAAGCAGCTCGTCCTGCAGCTCGGCGCCGCGCTTCCCCGCCTCGGCGAACCCGGACGAGATCACGACGAGGCCCGCGACCCCCTTGGCGGCGCACTGCCGCGCGGCCTCGCACACCCGCGCCGCCGGCACGACCACGACCGCCAGGTCGACCTCGCCCGGCACGTGGAGCACGGTCGGGTAGGCGACGACGGACTGGACCGTGTCGGCCGCCGCGTTCACGGGGTACACCGGCCCGTTGAAGCCGGCCTCGAGCAGGTTGTGGAAGATCTCGCCGCCGACCGTTCCGCGCCGCCGCGAGGCGCCGATCACGGCGACCGAGCGCGGCGAGAGGAAGCGCCGCAGCGCGGCCACGGCGGCGGTGCGGTCGCGCAGCTCGAAGCGCTCGAGCGCCGTCGGGGAGAGCGACGTGGGGAACTCGACGACCACGACGCCGTCGTCTCTGCGCGTCCGCGTCGGGAAGCCGCTCTGCCTGAACACCTCGAGCATGCGGTGGTTCTCCGGCAGCACCTGCGCCTCGAACCTCGCGATGCCGGCCTCGCCCGCCGCCTCGCTGAGATGGGCGAGCATCGTGGTGGCGATCCCCTTGCCCTGGAACGCGTCGGCGATCGCGAACGCGACCTCGGCCCTGTCCCCGTCGCTGCGCGCGTACTGCGCGTGCGCCACCACGCGGCCCTCTGGACCCGTGGTCGCGATCACGCCGTAGGTGTCGCGGTAGTCGACCTGCGCGGCGATGCGCGCCTGCCTGGCCAGGCTCACGCCGCCGCTGAAGAAGCGCAAGAGCTGGGACTCCGGCGAGAGCCCCTCGAGGAAGGCGCGCAGCGCCCCCTCGTCGTCGGGCCGCAGCGGGCGCACGCGCACGGTCGAGCCGTCGCGCAGCGCGATGTCCGCCTCCCGGTGGGACGGATAGCCGGGTGGTGCGGGCCCGGAGCCGGCCATGGGGCGGTCAGGCCGGCCGGGCCGATGCGGGCGCGAAACCGCCGCCCGCCGAGGCGCCGCGCGGCTCGGCCGGGCGCGGAACGGCGAGCACGGGGCAGGGCGCCGTCCGCATCAGCTTCGAGGACGTGGAGCCGAGGAGCACCCGCCCGAGCGCCCCGTGGGCGCGGGAGCCCGTGACGAGCAGGTCCACGCCGAGCTCGGCCTGCGCGGCGATCGCCGCCGCCGCCTCGCCGTCGAGCAGCACGGCCTGCGCGCGCAGCGAGGAGGGGAGCGCGCCGGTCGCTTCCTCGAGCCGTTGCCGCAGCCATTCACGGGTGCTCTCGACGTATCCGGTCGCGACCGCCGCGAAGCCGGCGCCTCGCAGGGGCTCGTCGACCGCCAGCACGCGCAGGGTGGCGCCGACCCGCAGGGCCATCTCCGCCGCGACCTTGAGCGCCAGCTCGGACTCCGCGGAGCCGTTGTAGGCGACGGCGAGCACCCGCAGGTCGGACGGCTCCTCGGCCGCGAAGCCCATGGGGGCGACGGCCACCGGCAGGCGCGAGCCGCGCAGGAGCTGCTGCGCGACGCCGCCGGCGAGCACCTGCCCGCGGATCGCGCTGCGGCGCGCGCCGCCGCCGATCGCCACGCCGTGCTCGCTCCCCGCCACGCGCTCGAGCGCGTCCGCCGGGGACGAGCCTCGGACGCGCCGCCTCTCCTCCGAGCGTGG
>JADGHQ010000089.1 GCA_019683805.1 Thermoleophilaceae bacterium | reverse complement strand
GTTACCTCCTTCAGGCCGTGTCTGGGGGCCGGGTTGTGTTTATATAGGCCCACCGACACCACTCCGCCGACGACAGACACGACGCCTCCGCCGACGGACACCACGCCCCCGCCGACGGACACCACGCCGACGGAGCCGCCGGTCGCCGACGGCGGCTAGCGCCCCTGCCAGCGGGGCGCGCGCTTCTCGCCGAAGGCGCGGATGCCCTCGCGGAAGTCCTCCGTGCGGAAGCAGGACTCACGCAGCTCGACGAGCTCCCGCTCGAGCTCCTCGGGGAGCCGGCCCGGGTGCGCGCGCAGCGCGCGGATGATGCGCTTGTTGCCCTCGAGCGAGAGCGGCGCGTTGGCGGCGATCGCCGCGGCCATCTCGACCGAGCGTTCGTCGAGCTCGTCGGGCTCGACGACGTGGTTGACGAGCCCGATCTGCGCGGCGCGCTCGGCGTCGACGTTGCGGCCGAGGTGGAAGAGCTCGCTGGTGTGCGCGGGACCGCACGCGTCGAGGAACCGCCTCAGGCCGGTGTGCGAGTAGATCAGGCCGATCCTCGCGGGCGGCATGCCCATCCGCGCGCCGCGCGCGGCGAGCCGGATGTCGCAGGTCAGCGCGAGCTCGAGGCCGCCGCCGATCGCGTGCCCGTTCACGGCCGCGAGCGTGGGGAAGGGGTAGGCGTCGAGCACCTCGATCGCGGCGTGGAACGGATGCGCGACGAGCCTCTCTGCGGTCTCGGCGAAGCTCTCCTCGTCGAAGTTGCCGATGTCGTAGCCCGCCGAGAACACGGAGCCCTCGCCGGTCACGATCAGGCAGCGGGCCTCGAGCCGCCCGACCGCCTCCGCGAGCGCGTCGAGGATCTCGTGGTCGAGCGCGCCGCGCTTCTCCGGGTTGGAGATCCGCAGCCGCGCGACCCCGGACGCCGGCTCGTCGAGCAGCAGCTTCCCGGACGCGAGCCGTTCGACCGTATCGCTCACTCGAGGACCACGAGCGTGTCGCCCTCCGACACCGGCTGGCCCTCCTCGCAGAGGATCTCCTTGACGACCCCCTCGTCCTCGGCCTCCACCGGCATCTCCATCTTCATCGACTCGAGGATCACGAGCGTGTCGCCCTCCTCGACCTCCTGGCCGAGCTCGCATTCGATCTTCCACACCGTGCCGGTGATGTGAGCCTCAACGTTCGGCAATCTCGCCCTCCTGCGTCTCGGGTTTGCGGCACGATACCCGGCCGTGCCAGCGGAAACGGCGGCGATCGTCGCCGCGCGAGACGAGGCGGACCGCATCGCCGACACCGTGTCGGCGCTCGCCCGCGCGCTCCCGTCCGCGCGCGTGATCGTGGCCGACGACGGCTCCACCGACGCGACGGCGGAGCTGGCGCGCGCGGCCGGCGCGGAGGTCGTGAGCACGGGCCGCGACATCGGCAAGGGCGGCGCGATGACGGCCGCCGCGCGCCACCTGCTGGCCGACGGCGCCCCCGAGGTCGTGCTCCTCTGCGACGGCGACCTCGGCGCCTCGGCGGAGCGGCTCGAGCCGCTCGTGGCGGCCGTCCGCGGCGGCGCCGCCGACCTCGCCACGGCCGTCTTCGCGCGGCGGGTCGGCGGCGGCTTCGGCATCGCGCTCGGCTTCGCGCGCCGGGCGGTCGAGCGCAGCTGCGGACGTACGCTCCAGGCGCCGATCTCCGGCCAGCGCGCCGTGCGCGGCGACCGCCTGCAGGAGCTCTTGCCGTTCGCGCCCGGATTCGGCATGGAGACGGGCATGAACATCGACGCGCTGCGCGCCGGCATGCGGGTCGTCGAGGTCGAGCTCGACCTCGAGCACCGGGCCACGGGCCGCACCGCGGCGGGGTTCGCGCACCGCGGACGGCAGCTGCTCGACATCGCGCGCGCCTACGCTTCGCGCCGATGATCCTCGCGATCGATCAGGGCACGACGGGGTCGAAGGCGATCGTCTTCGACGAGCACGGCCGCGCGACGGGGCGCGCCTACGGCGAGTTCCCCCAGTACTTCCCGCGGCCCGGCTGGGTCGAGCACGACGCGAACGAGATCTGGGAGACGACACGCCGCGTCGCGCACGAGGCGCTCGACGCGGCGGGCGTCTCGGGGAAGGACCTCGCGGCGATCGGGATCGCCAACCAGCGCGAGACGGTGGTCGCGTGGGAGCCGCTCTCGGGCGAGCCGCTCCACCGAGCGCTCGTGTGGCAGGACCGCCGCACCGCCGGCCGCTGCGCCGAGCTGCGCGAGCAGGGCCTCGAGCCGCTCGTCCGCGAGCGCACCGGGCTCGTGCTCGACCCGTACTTCTCAGGCACGAAGATCGAGTGGCTGATCGCGGAGGGCGGCGTGGACCCGAGCGCCGCGTTCGGCACGGTCGACGCCTGGCTCGTCTACAAGCTCACGGGGCGCCAGGCGACCGACTACTCGAACGCCGCCCGCACCCTGCTCTTCGACGTGCACCGGCTGAGCTGGGACGGCGAGCTGTGCGAGCTGCTCGGCGTCCAGCCCGAGTCGCTGCCGGATCCCTGCCCGAGCGCTCACGTCTTCGGCCACACGAGCGAGTTCGGCGGCCGCGTGCCCGTGGCCGGCGTGGCCGGCGACCAGCAGGCGGCGCTCTACGGCCAGGCGTGCCAGCGCGAGGGGGAGGGGAAGAACACCTACGGGACGGGAAGCTTCGTGCTGCAGAACGCGGGCGGCCGTGCGCCGACGCCGCCCGACGGGCTGCTCACGACGGTCGCCTGGGGGGTCGGCGGGCGCGTGGACTACGCGCTCGAGGCGAGCATCTTCGTGACGGGCGCCGCGGTCCAGTGGCTGCGCGACGGGCTCGGGATCGTCGACGCCGCCGCGGAGACCGAGCCGCTCGCGCGCTCGCTGCGCTCGAATGACGGCGTCTACTTCGTGCCCGCCCTCACCGGGCTCGGCTCGCCGCACTGGGATCCCTACGCCCGCGGGACGATCGTCGGGCTCACGCGGGGCTCCACCCGCGCCCACCTCGCGCGCGCGGCGCTCGAGGCGATCGCCTACCAGACGGTCGACGCCGTCCGCGCCACCGAGCGCGCGGCCGGCAGGCCGCTCGCGGAGCTGCGCGCCGATGGCGGCGCCTCGGTCAACGGCTGGCTGATGGAGTTCCAGGCCGACGTGCTCGGCGTGCCCGTCGTCGTGCCCGAGGTGTCCGAGACGACCGCGCTCGGAGCCGCCTTCCTCGCCGGCGTCGCTGTGGGGGAGTGGACCGAGGACGACGTCCGCTCGATCTGGCGCGAGCGGGCGCGCTACGAGCCGCGCATGTCCGAGGACGAGCGCGAGACGCTCCTCGAGGGCTGGCGGCGCGCGCTCGAGCGGTCGCGCGGCTGGGCGGACGGCGCGTAACCTGAATCCGCCGACCGGGTAGCACGGAGAGAGTGAAGCCACAGGTCTACAAGGATCCGCGCCCGGCGGAGCACTTCACGGAGTTCCACGAGCGCGTCAGGCGCGGCCGGCCGGGGTGGATGTACGACGTCGTGCGGCTGCTGCTCACGCCGTACGTGGTGCTCCTCTACCGCACGCGCGCGATCGACTCCGACAAGGTCCCGAGCGAGGGGCCGTTGATCATCGCGCCCAACCACTTCTCGTTCCTGGATCACTTCTTCGTCGCGGTCTACCTGCGCCGCAAGGTGCAGTTCATGGCGAAGTCGCAGCTCTTCAAGCGGCCGCTGCAGTTCGTGTTCACGCACGGCGGCGTCTTCCCCGTGCTGCGCGGGCGCCGCGACGAGGAAGCCTTCAAGACCGCGCACGCGGTGCTCGGCAGGGGTGACATCGTGCTGATGTACCTCGAGGGCGGGAGGTCGCGCAGCGAGCGGCTCGGCGAGCCGCGGCCGGGGGTGGGCCGGCTCGCGCTCGAGACGGGCGTGCCGGTCGTGCCGACGGCCATCTTCGGGTCCGCCAGGGCGCGCAACTGGAAGCGCCTGCAGTTCCCGAAGGTCACGGTCCAGTACGGCGACCCGATCCGCTTCGAGAAGGTCGCCGACCCGACGCGCGAGCAGGCGCAGGCCGCCGCGGAGATCGTCTTCCGGGAGGTCGAGCGCCTCTACTACGGCCTGCTCGAGGGCGGCCGCAAGCGCGCGGTGCGCGCGTCACGCGCGGCGCGGCGGGCGGCGCGGCGCGCGGCCGGCGCCGCGGAGGCTGCAGGGCGCCGCGCGATCACCCAGTAGCGGCCAGCGCGGCCTCGAGCCGACGGAAGGCGTCGAGGTCGTGCCCGGGCACGATCAGCGCGCCGGGCGTCCGCTCGGCGTAGAGCTGGATCTCGCGCAGCGAGCGGCGAAAGCGGTGCTCGTCGTCGAGCATCCAGGGGAGCGCCGACTCCGCGAGCGTCCGGCTCGTGAAGATGGCGTCGCCGGCGAGCAGCGCCTCGCGGTCCTCCAGGCGCGCGATCACGGACACGTGGCCGCGCGTGTGGCCGGGGGTGTAGACGACCCGCACGCTCCCGTCGCCGAACAGGTCGACCGCGCGGCCGAAGGTGGCGAACGAGTCGATCGACGGGTCCTCGAAGTCGATCAGCCGGTAGTCGAAGGCGTGGTCGAACTGGCGCCGCACGTAGCCACGGCGCGCGCCCAGCTCGACCGCGGCCTCCCACTCGGCGCGGCTCACGACGAACGTGGCCTCGGGGAACTCGGAGATCGCGCTCGCGTGGTCGAGGTGCAGGTGCGTCATCACCACGACGCCGATCTCCTGCGGCTCGATGCCCATCGCGCGCAGGCGGGCGGGCACGGCGTCGGTTGGGCGCATCTCGATCTCCTTGAGCACGAGCGCGCCCAGCCGCCCGAGGTTCTGCTTCGGGTCGACGGCGACCGAGGGGTGGAGGCCGGTGTCGACCAGCACCGGGCCTGCGGCAGGGTGCAGGAGCAGGAAGCTCTGGATCGGGATGCGGACCCAGCGCTCACGCGGCACCCGGATCCCGAGCGCTCGCGCGGTCGCGAGCCGCCCGCCCTCCCTGTAGAGGTACGCGGGCGGCGCGATCGTCGTCGCGGACAGGAGCGGCACGAGCCGGACGCTCGCGCCGGCGGCGCCGCCCGGCAACGGAAGCCGGATGGGCCTGGGCTCGGCTGCGGTGGTCATGCCCAGAGCTTCTCAGCGGCGCCGGACCTTCGCACGCGGCCGGCGCCTCGCGCGCGGGCGTGCGCGGCCTAGAACACGTGCGCCGACAGCCAGTCCGACGCGTAGAACGCGGCGAACAGCGGTACGAGCGCGTACATCAGCGGGTGCACCTCGCGCGCCCGGCCGCGGGCGACCATCGTCGCCACGTAGCCGATCACGCCGAAGCCGATCCCCGCGGAGATCGAGAAGGTCAACGGGATGCCCGCGATCGTGAGGAACGCCGGAAGCGCGTGCTCCGGCGTCGCCCAGTCGATCTCGGGCACGATCCGCATCATCAGGTACCCGACCAGGATCAGCGCCGGCGCGACCGCCGGGTGGATCACGTTGTCGGGCGACCCGAACGCCACGCCCTGGCCGACCACCGCGATCAGCGGCACGAAGAAGACCGCGAGCCCGAACAGCGCGGCGGTGACCACCGACGCCAGGCCGGTGCGCGCGCCCTCGCCGACGCCCGCGCCGCTCTCCACGTAGGTGGTGACGCTCGAGACCCCGAACGTGCCGCCGAGGGCGGCCGCGCCGGAGTCCACCATCAGCACGCGCCGGATGCCGGGGAGCTGGCCGGCCTTGTCGAGCAGCCCTCCCGTGCGGCCGACGGCGACCACGGTCCCGAGCGTGTCGAAGAAGTCCGTCATGAAGAGGGCGAAGATCGTCGGCACGAGCGCCCACTGGAGAGCGTCGCCGAGGTTGTCGGGGTCCCAGGCGTCCCCGATCGTGCCGAGCGACCCCGAGCCGGGGATCTCCGCGACCTTGCTCGGCCCGTCGAGTACGCCGAAGATCAGGCCGAGCGCCGTGCTCGACAGCACGCCGATCAGGATCGCGCCGCGCACGTTGCGCACCGACAGGATCGCCGCGACAAGCACGCCGCCGAGCGCCACGAGCGGCGGGCCCTTCGTGAGGTCGCCGAGCCCGATGCCGGTGGCCGGGTCGTTGACGACGACCCCGCCGTCGCGCAGTCCCACGAGCGCGATGAACAGGCCGATGCCGACGCCGATCGCGAGCTTCAGGGAGGTCGGGATCGCGTGCATGATCGCCTCGCGCAGCCCCGCGACCACGAGCACCAGCGCGAGCAGGCCCTCGATCACGATGCAGGCCATCCCGACCTGCCAGGGCAGGTCGTGGCCGAGGATGATGTCGAAGGCCACCACCGCGTTCAGCCCGAGCCCGGAGGCGAGCGCGAACGGGTAGTTGGTCAGCAGGCCCATCGCCAGCGTGGCGATGCAGGCGGCGAGCGCCGTCGCCACGGCGACCGGCCCGAACTCGAGCCCCGTGCCCTTCGTCGACAGGATCGCCGGGTTGACGAAGAGGATGTAGCTCATCGTCAGGAACGTGCTGAGCCCGCCCAGGAGCTCGAGGCGGACGCTCGACCCGCGCTCGCCGATCCTGAACCAGCGCTCGAGCGCGCTCCTGTGGGCGCGGGTCTCCAGTGTCGCGGTGGCGGCTTGCATGGGGCGGGCAATCTACCGTGGCCTGCGGCGGGGCGAGGGGCCGCGCTAACCTGGCGCCGCCATGCCGTCCCGGATCTTCGCTCCCGGTCTGCTCGACGGTCAGGTCGTGATCGTCACCGGCGGCGGCAGCGGGCTCGGCCGCGCCGCCGCGGTCGAGCTCTCGGCGCTCGGCGCGACGGTGATAGTCGCGGGCCGCCGGCGCGAGCCGCTCGAGGCGACCGTTTCCCTCTGCGAGCGCGGTCGCGCCGAGGCGGTCCCCTGCGACATCCGCGAGGAGGCCGAGGTCGACGCCCTAGTCGACGGCGTGCTCGAGCGCCACGGCCGCATCGACACGCTCGTAAACAACGCGGGCGGCCAGTACATGACCCCTGCGGAGGACATCTCGCCCAAGGGGTTCCGGACGGTGGTGCGCCTGAACCTCGAGGGGACCTGGCTGATGACCCACGCGGTCGCGACGAAGGCGATGATCCCCGGCGCCCGCGGGGGCAAGATCATCAGCGTCACGCTCTCGCCGCACCACGGGCTGCCCGGCATGGCGCACTCGTCGGCGGCGCGGGCGGCGGTCGAGAACCTGATGCGCGTGCTCTCGATCGAGTGGGCGCGCTTCAACGTCAAGCTGACCGCGGTGGCGTCCGGCCACTTCGACACCGAGGCGATCCGCAAGTATCCGCAGCCGGTGGTCGAGGGGGTCGCGCGCACCGTCCCGCTGCAGCGACTGGGCCGCCCCGAGGAGCAGGCCTGGCTGATCGCCTACCTCGCCTCGCCCGCGGGCGACTACTACTCGGGCGCCGTCATCACGATCGACGGCGCCCGCGACAACTGGTTCGGGCCCTGGCCTCCGCCGGGCCTGGCCGACGAGAGCGGCAAGCCGCTCGCCGAGGAGCGCCGCCCGCGACAGGGTGGCTGACGCCCTCCGCACGACGGCGCGGCGCCCCCCCCCCCCCCCCCCGGGCCCCGCCCCCGGGCCCCGGGCGGGCCCGGGGGCGCGC
>JADGHQ010000028.1 GCA_019683805.1 Thermoleophilaceae bacterium | reverse complement strand
TGCTGAGCCCGCACAAGCTGTTTCGCAGGGCGTTCCTGGAGGAGCACGGGATCCGCTTCCCGGAGGGCCGCCGGCGGCTCGAGGACCACGTCTTCGTGACCCACGCCTACTTCCACGCCCGCCGCATCTCGGTGCTCGCCGACTACCCCTGCTACCACTGGATGGTCAGGCGCAGGGACAACGCCTCGCTGAGGCCGTTCGACCCGGCCGGCTACTACGGCAACCTGCGCGAGGTGCTCGACGTGGTGGACGAGCACACCGAGCCCGGCCCCTTCCGCGACCGGCTCTACGCGCACTGGTACCGCGACAAGATGCTGCGGCGGGTGGGCGCGCCGGGCTTCGCGGTCTGGGACGCCGACTACCGCCGGCAGGTGTACGAGGAGGTCCGTCGGCTCGCGCTCGAGCGCTGCGACGAGCGGCTCGACGCGCTGCTGCCGTTCAACATGCGCCTCCGCGCCCGCCTGCTGCGCCGTCACGGCCTGGAGGCGCTCGAGGCGCTCGCCGACGTGGAGCGGCGGCTGCGCCCCCAGGCGCGTCTGCGCGAGCTGCGCCGCGAGGGAGGCGAGGTCGTGCTGCGGATCGAGGCGGAGCTGCGCGTGGCCGACGCCCCGCTGCTGTTCGAGCGCCGGGGCGGCCGCGTGCTCTGGGTCCCGCCCCCGGCCCTCGCCGAGGCGCTCGCCGAGAGCGAGCTCGAGGTGGGCCGGGAGGCCCCCTCGTCGAGCGCGTGGGCGCTCCTGCGGGCGAGCGCCGACCTCAGCGAGCACCAGCTTCCCGGGCAGAGCCGGCTGCGTCTCGAGCCGGCCGGGGGCGGAGCGCTGCGCGCGCTGCTCGACGCCGAGGCGCGGCTCGACCCCGAGACGGCGGCGGGGGGCGCGCCGCTGCGGGCGGGCGACTGGGAGGTGCTCGCCGCGCTCGAGGTCGCGGGCTTCCGGGGCGACGCGCGCGTGCTGCGCCGCGTCGGCGACGAGCGCCTGTTCCTGCGCGCTCGCCGGCGCGGCGGCGTGGTCGAGGACCGGCGCTGGCGCCGGCGGCTGCGGCGGCGCCTGCTGCGCCGGCGCTAGCGAGGCGGGCTCGCGGCCGGCTCGGCGACCTGCGGGGAGGGCGAGCGCGCGCCCGCCGGCAGGTAGCCCCAGGCGACGCACAGGTCGTCCAGCCCGGGCGGGATCTCCGCGGGCGGCGGAGCCGGCGGCTGCACCCGGCCGGACTTGATGTTCTCGGTCCAGTCGCCGAGGCCGACGCGGTAGCGGCCGTGGGCGAAGCGCCCGTACTCGAGCATCCGCGCCTCCCACTCGACGCCGAGGAAGGCGCACAGCTCGCGCGTCACGCGCTCCGGCTCGCTCGCGAGCTCCTCGTAGCGCACCGTCAGGCCCGGGTAGGTGCGGCGCGCGCGCTCGAGCGCCTCGCCGTACTCGCGGACCTTGCGCGCGTTGCGCTCGACGCTGTCCTGCGGCCGCGCCCTGTGGCGGGACGCCGCGATCGCCGCGGGGTGCCGGAGCAGGAAGATGAAGCGCGCGTCCGACCAGCACTCGACGATCTGCTCGACGATGAAGACGTCGCTCGGGGTCTTGTTGACGAGGATGTCCTTGCCGCTCGCCGCGAGCTCGCGGTGGAGGATCCGGTCCCACAGCAGGTAGCGCAGGCGATCGCCGGCCAGCCCGAGCTCCCTGAGCGCGAGGTCGGAGTACTTGCTCTTCGACACCACGTCGAGGTCCGCGAGGTGGACCTCGTGTGGCGAGAAGATCCGCGAGTGGCTGTCGAGCACCACGCGCAGCAGCGTCGAGCCGGAGCGGACGGTGGAGAGGATGAAGACGGGCGCCTCGAGCAGCCGGTCGCCCTCGCGGACCGCCTTGCGGGATGGGCGCGCGCCGATCTTCCGCAGCTCGTACCCGGTGGTCGAGCCCAGGGCCCGGTTGATGAGCTTCTTTGCCCGCATCGAGGCCAAGGGTACGTGAGCGTGCGCGCGTCCGCTGCCACACGCGCGGCCGGCGGCGGCGCCCGGCTCTCCTATCCTGACGCCCGATGCCGAGATCCAGCGCGCGCCGGTCGCGGCGACGCTGGCCGTTCGCCGCTGCGCTCGCAGCGGCGATCGCCGCCGCGGCCGTCGCGATCTACCTGACATGGGGTCAGCGGCCCGGAGACGTCGTCAACAGCGACGTGCCGTTCGCCGCGCCGCAGCCCGCGCCGCCCGCGAAGACGAGGAAGAAGGCGCCCGCGACGGTCGATTGGTCGCTCTACGGCTACAACCCCCAGCGCACGCGCTACCTGCCTGCGGCCGACGCGCCGCGCGTGAAGCCTCCCTTCAAGCGGGTCTGGTCGCGCGGGGTCCACGGGCTGACCGAGTTCCAGCCCGTGCTGCGGGACGGCCGTCTGTTCTTCATCAAGATCGACGGGACCGCGTACGCGCTGAAGGCCAGCACCGGCAGGGTGCTGTGGAAGCGCAGGATCGGCACGCTCGCCGCGTCGGCGCCCGCCTGGTACGAGGGCAACGTCTACTTCACGACGCTCTCCGGCCGGGTCACGGCGATGCGGGCGCGCGACGGCCGCATCCGCTGGGCCAAGCGGCTCCCGAGCCGCACCGAGTCCGCGCCGCTCGCGCTGCACGGGCGGGTCTACTTCGGCTCCGAGGACGGGACCGTGTACGCGCTCGATGCGAAGACCGGGAGGACGGCCTGGACCTTCCGCGCCGCGGGGGTCGTCACCGCCGGGCCGGCGTACTCGCGCGGCCTGCTCTACTTCGGCGACTACGCGGGCAACATGTACGCGCTGCGCGCGTCGAGCGGCTCGCTCGTCTGGAAGACGCACACCGCGGGCCTCCCGTTCGGCCGCTCGGGCGGCTTCTACGGCACTCCCGCCGTCGCCTTCGGGCGCGTGTACGTCGGGAACCTCGACCGCAAGGTGTACTCGTTCTCCGCGAGCTCCGGCCGGATCGCCTGGACCCGCTCCACCGGCAACTACGTGTACGCGGCGCCGGCGGTCGCCGCCGTGCCGGGCGTGACCCCGAGCGTCTACATCGGCTCCTACGACGGCCGCTTCTACGCGCTGAACGCGCGCAACGGCTCGCCGCGCTGGACCTACTCGGCGCCCGGGTCGATCTCCGGCGCCGCGAGCGTGATCGGCAGGGTCGTCTACTTCTCGACGCTGCGCCCGCAGCGGACCTACGGGCTCGACGTGCGCAGTGGCCGCGTGGTCTTCAAGTGGCTGCACGGGTCGTACAACCCGGCGATCTCGGACGGCGTGCGGCTCTACCTGACCGGGCGCCGCGGGGAGGCGGCCTTCGAGCCGCGCGTCAGGAGCGAGGCTCAGCGGAAGCGGCGGGAGCGAGCCGCCCGGCGCCAGCATCCGGACGCGCGTCGCCACGGTCGCCGTCGCGCCTAGCCCGGCGCGGGCGCGGCGCCGCCGGCCGCAGGACGATGCCGAGCCCGAGCAGCGCCCAGGCGGTCGGGTCCTCGAGGAAAGCGGCGTACAGGAGCGTGTGGAACACGAGCGCGGCGAAGGCGGCCGCCACGATCAGGCGCCCCAGGAGCCGGGGCTCGGGCGGGCCGGGCTCGCGCAGCGCGGCGAGGCGGCCGAAGAGCATCCGGAAGGAGACGGCGAGCAGGTACAGGTAGACGGCGAGCCCGATCACGCCCTGCTCGGCGGCCACGGTGATCGGGATCGTGTGCGACGCCGACGCGGCCTGCGCCCTGCCCTTCCGCTCGCGGGCCCTGAAGCGCTCCGCGAACGAGCCGGCGCCGTACCCGTAGAGCGGGCGGTCGGCGAACATCCGCAGGCCGCCGCGCATCAGCTCGACGCGCCCGCTCGTCGCGCGGTTGAGCGACTCGACCGAGTAGCCCTGCAGGTGGACCGACCCCGGCGCGGCGACCACCACCGCGACCCCCACCACCGCCGCGGCCGCCGCGGCCGCCACCACCGGCCGCGCCCGCCAGCGGACGGCCGCCAGCACCGCGAGCCCCACGAGCAGCGCGGCGAAGCTCGACTGCGAGAGGCTCAGCACGAGCCCTGCCCACAGCAGCGCGAGCAGGAGGCCGAGCCCCGCGACCGCCCGCCTGCGCTCGGTCCACAGGAGCAGCGCCGCGAGCGCGACCATCACGAGCGCGAGGTAGCGGCCGTAGATGTTGGGGTCGAAGAAGAGCGAGTTCACGCGGAAGTACGACCGCAGCTCGTTCGACTGGATGACGCTCGGGTTCCAGAGCAGGCGACGGGTGGCGTACTCGCCGAAGCCGACGAGGACGAACAGCGCCGCGAGCGCGACGGTCACGCGCAGGCACCAGGCCTCGATCCGCGCCGTCCACTCGAGCGAGGCGATCAGCTTCAGGAGCAGCGCGAAGGGGACGTAGAAGAAGACGACGTTCTTGAGCGCCGTCTCGAAGTCCGTGGAGTACGAGGACTGGACCGCGTACAGGACGACGGCGGCGAGCAAAGCGAGCTCGACGCGGCCCGGCGGGCGCTCGGCCGGCGCGAGGCGCGGGCCCCCGGGCGGCGGCCGCAGGCGCTCCCACACGTACGCGAGCCCGCCGCCCGCGACCACGAGGTAGAGCGGCACGAGCAGCAGCGCGGTGTCGCCGCCGGCCTCTACCGGGACGCGGAACGGGAGCGCCGCCACGGCGAGCACCGGCAGGAGCGGCGGCCGCCACGCGAACAGGGCGGCGAGCGCCGCCACGAGCGCGAGCCCGGCGATCGCGACGGCGAGGAAGGCGAGCGGACGTTCGCGCACGGACTCGACCTGGCTCGAGTGCCACAGCTCGCCGACGAGCAGCACCGGACAGAGCGCGAGCGCGAGCAGCGCGGCGAGCGCCCGCGCGCGCGGCGTGCGGAGGAAGAACGCGCCGGCCGCGGCGAGCGCGACGACGACGATGCCGCCCCCCTTGATCGCGGTCGCTACCGCGAGAGGAGCGCCCATATCCTCCTCGTGACGTCGCTGAGCTCGCTGTCGCGCGCGAGGCTGGCGGCCCAGGCCGGCGCGCCGGCGCGGATCACGAGCCCCTTGCCGAGCGCGTAGGCGACGAACGCGGGGTGCTGCGGATCGCGGCCCGCCGACGAGAGCACGCGCGCCCCGGCCACGAGCCGTTGCGACTGCTCGAAGCGGTCGAAGAGGCCCACCAGCCCATCGGTGCGCGCGAACAGGCCGAGGCGGTCCGGGCCGCTCACCGCCATCGGGGCGAGCTCGATCCGCAGCTCGGAGGTCTCCTCGCCGAACACGTTCACGCGCTCGGGCGCCGTCGGCGCCTCGAGCGAGGCGGCGCCGACGCTCACCCGGCGGCGGAAGGAGTCCGTGCCGAAGGACGCCACCCTCCCGCCGGCTTCGACGTAGTCGCGCAGGGCGAGGTCGAGCCGGTCAGTGAGCCAGCGCTCGTTGCCGGCGAAGAGCACCCCCGGCCTGCCCTCGAGCCGCGGGCCCCGGCCCTGCGCGAGCGCGAGGTCGGTGGTGATCTCGTAGCGGGCGTGCTCGCGCGCGAGGAAGCGCAGCAGCGGGTCCACCTCGTCGGCGAGCCCGGCCGGCAGCCGGCCGTGCGCGAAGGGGCGCCGGTAGCTCGCCGAGTCGCCGGCCGTGAGGACGTCGGGGAAGCCGTCGCCGTCGTCGTCCACGAGGTTCAGGCCCTGCCAGTCGATCGCCGGGAGCACGACGAGCACGCTGCCGCGGCGCCGGCCCTGCACGGCGAGCGGCGCGGCCGCGCGGTGCCCCGCCGCCTGCACCCGCAGCAGGTAGAGCCCGGTGGAGGCGTCGGGCGGGACGCGCAGCGAGAGCGAGCGCCCGCCACCTGTGCCGCGCGCGAGCGGGCGCCCCGCGCGCACCGGCCCGAGCGACCAGCGGAAGCGGCGCGCGATCGGACCGACCTCGAAGCGCGCGACCGAGCCGGCGGCGACCGGCTCGAGCGGCCCGCTCACGGTCAGGTAGCGGACGGACACCCCGGTGGTCGCCTCGCCGCGCTGCGGCGGCAGGCGCAGCGGCGCGCTGCCCGCGTTGCCCGCGCGGTCGAAGACCGTGATCGCGATCGCGTAGACGCCGTCGGGCGCCGGCCTGCCGTCGATCGTGCCGTCCCAGCGCGCCGTCTTGCGGAAGCGCGGCGCCGGGAACGTCGTCACGAGCCTCGGCCTGCCCACGTCGGTCCGGTAGACGCGCACGAGCGGATGGGGGTTCGACGGACCCCGGTAGCGGATGCGGGCGCGGCCCGCGACGCCGGGCGCGCCGGGCACGATCACGCCGGGCGTGACGGCCAAGATGCGCGGTCGCGGCGGCTTCGTGTCGAGCGTCAGCCTGCGCGGAGCGGTGTACGTGCGACCCTCGTCGTGGAGCGTGACGCGCAGGTGGTACACGCCGTCGGGCGCCAGCGCGCCGTCGTCGGCGCGGCCGTTCCACGCGAGGCGGTGCATGCCGCGCCGCAGCTCCCGGTCGTCCACGAGCGTGCGCACCGGGTCCCCCGCCGCGGTCACGATCGCGACGCTCACGCGGCCGCGCCGGCGCAGCGAGAAGCGCAGGGCGACGCGGCTCTTCTCGCAGCCGCAGGTCGGCGAGATGTAGCCGCGGTAATAGACGCGCTCGACGAACGCCGGCGCCCGCTTCAGCCTCTGGGCCGCGAAGAACGCGCCGAAGGTGGCGAGGACGATGACGCCAAACACCACGCGGACCAAGAGGCTGTTCGGCACGCGCGTAACGGTATCCGGCGGCGACCTGCGCCGCCGGGCGGCGAAGCAGCGGGATGGGCCCGCGTCGCCGCGGGCCCATCCCGTGTTCTCGCGGAGGGAATCGCGAGTCTCGTGCCCGGCGGCTAGCCGTCCGCCGGGCGAGCCACGAGGCACCGCCGCGCGGCGGGCGCGGACGTGCCGCCGAGGCGGTCGCCCTCGAGCGCGCGAAGCTGCGCTGCGCGGAGCTCGAGCAGCATCACGAGGTTGGCCGTGTACTCGAACGGGTCCGCGATCGCCTCGCCGCCCCGGACGGGCACGGCGGCGAGCAGCCGCCCGTCGACCTCGGCGACCACGAGCCTCCCGTCCGGCAGGCGCTTCGAGTCGAGCGCGGCGAGGCGGACGAGCGCCTCGAAGTCCGCGGGCCGCGCCTCGCGCACGGTGACCGTCTCGTACGCGTCGCCCCTCGGGGCCTCTCGCTGCTCGAGCTTGCGGCGCGAGAGGGCTCGGTAGCGGCGGGGATCACCCGGGAGCGTGTAAAGGGTCGAGAGCATTGTTTGATCCTCTTGTATGGCTTCGATAGCTCAGGTGGGCCTCCGTGCGTTACGATGTGCCAGGTTACCCGCGAGAGAGAAGATCACAATGTCGTACAAGATCGGCTTGTCTGACCTCGAGCGGGATGGGGGGACGTCGCTCACCCGGCAGCTCGTCGAGCGCTTCGCCGCGGCCATCGACTCGGGCGCGCTCGCGCCCGGCGAGAAGCTCCCCACCACGCGCGCGCTCGCCGCGGAGGCGGGCATCAACCACCTCACCGCCGCGCGCGTCTACCGCCGCCTGGCGGAGCTCGGGTACGTGACGGCCAGCGTGGGGCGGGGCACGTTCGTGCGCTCCGCGCCGCCCGCCGCCGCGGCGGAGGAGGGCGACGAATGGCAGTCCTACGTGCTGCCGGAGCGGCCGATGAGCTACCTCGAGTCGGTCGTCGCCGACGCCTTCCGCCTCCCGCGCGAGCCCGGCATGCTGTCGCTCTCCACAGGCTGGCCCTCACCGCGCACTTATCCCACCCCCGAGCTCGCCCGGATCGCCGCGGAGGTGTTCGAGGAGGAGGGCGGCGAGGCGATCTCCTATCTGACGGCGGAGGGGCTGTTCGGGCTGCGCGAGCAGCTCGCGCGCTGGGGCGGCGACTGCGGCTTCGCGACCGACCCGGACGAGATCATCGTCACCTCGGGCGCCCGACAGGCGATCGACCTCTGCGCCCGCGCCGTGCTCGAGCCGGGCGACGTGGTGGCGGTCGAGTCGCCGACGTTCGTCGGGTTCCTCAGCTCCCTGCGCGCCACCGGGGCGCGCCTGATCGGCCTGCCCGTCGACGACCAGGGCCTCGACACCGACGCGCTCGAGCGCCTGCTCGCCCGGCACGAGGTGAAGCTGCTCGTGCTCCAGAGCGCCTGCCAGAACCCCACCGGGACGGACCTCTCGCCGCAGCGCCGCCGACGGGTGGCCGAGCTCGCCCAGGAGCGCAACTTCTTCGTGCTGGAGGACCGCGTCTACGCCGCGCTGCGCTACGAGGGCGAGGGCGTCCCGCCGCTGCGCGCGCTCGCGCCGAGCCACGTGATCTACGTGAACTCGCTTTCGAAGACCGTGGGCGGCGGCCTGCGGGTCGGCTGGCTCGCCGCGCGCGGGCCGGTGCGCGACCGGCTGGCGATGCTGAAGCTCGAGACGGACTTCCACACCACCACGCTCGCCCAGCACATCGCGGCCCGCTTCCTCGCGGCCGGCGGGCACGAGCGCCAGCTGAGGCGCTCGATCGGCTTCTACCGCGAGCGCCGGGACGCGCTGCTCGAGGCGCTCGAGCGGCACCTGGCAGGCGAGTACCGGGCGCGCGTGCCGAGGGGCGGCCACCACGTCTGGGTGCGGCTCGAGCGCCCGCTAGACGAGCGGGCGCTCTACCGCGAGGCCGCGCGCCGCGGCGTCACCTTCACGCCGGGCGGGATCGTGACCGTCGAGCGGCACGCGCAGACGCACTTCCGGCTCTCGTTTCCGCTGCTTGACCCGGAGGAGCTCGACGAGGCGGTGCGACGGCTGGCGCGCGCGATCCGCGAGGTGCGCCGGCAGGACCGGCACGCGGCGACGATGCCGCTCTCCTAACCGCAGGCGCGGGGCCCGGACTCGGCCACAGCCGCCGGCACCAGGCGCTCGAAGAAGGACGCGATCTGCGCGAGCTCCTCCTCCGAGAAGCGGGAGATGAAGTGCTCGCGCACGTCCGCCAGGTGCGTCCTGCGGGCCTCCTCGAAGCGCTGCCGGCCCGCCTCGGTCAGGACGGCGTAGAGGCCGCGCTTGTCGGCGGGGCACGACGCGCGCTCGACCAGGCCGTCGCGCACGAGGCGATCGACCAGGCGCGTGAGGCCGCTGCGGCTGAGCAGCACCGAGTCGGCGAGCTCCGACATCCGCATGCGGCCCTCGGGCGCGCCCGCAAGGAAGAGCAGCACCTCGTACGAGCTCAGCGAGAGCCCGTGACGGGTCTCGAGCGAGCTGTCGAGCCGCCGGCTGATGACTGCGTGCGCCTGCAGGAAGCCGCGCCAGGCGGCGAGCTCGAGCTCGCCGAGCCGCCGCTCCGCGCTGGTCTTGGTCGCGGTGTCGATCGCCATCGTGGGGGGCCCCCTGTCGTTGCGGCTGCAACCAACTCTAGCCTGAGCCGGCGGCGCTTCCAAATGCCCCCGCGTTACGCTGTGGAGCGAGCGCGCCGTGAGATTAGAGGGCATCCACCACATCACGGCCACCGCCGCCGACGCGCCGCGGAACGGAGCTCAAGCTGCCGCCGCAGCACGAGCACCTGCGCGCGCGACTCGAGCGACCCTCACGCCGCTCGTCAACCCGCGAGCCGGAGCGCCGCGGAGCTGAGCGCCGCAGCCGAGCTCCTCGAGCACCGCGTGCGCGAGCCGGCGGACGACCCGCGCGGCCTCCTGGTGCTGCTGCATGGGCGCGGCGTCGACGAGAGCGACGTCTTCCCGCTGCTCGACGAGCTCGACCCGGGGCGCCGCCTGCTCGGCGTGGTCCCGCGCGCGCCGCTCGTGCTGCCGGGCGAGCCCGGGCGCCACTGGTACGTGGTGCGCCGCGTCGGCTTCCCGGACCCGCCCACGTTCGAGGCGAGCCTGCGCCGCCTCGCGGCCTTCCTCGACGCGCTCTCCGAGGAGACCGGGGTCCCGCGCGGGCGCGTCGTGATCGGCGGCTTCTCCCAGGGCTGCGTGATGGCGCACGCGCTCACGCTCGCCCCCGGCCGCCCGCGCCCGGCCGGGCTGATCGCGCTCAGCGGCTTCATTCCCTCGGTGGACGGGCTCGAGCTCGACTTCGGACGCGCCGCCGGCCTGCCGGTGGCGATCGGGCACGGGAGCTACGACCCCGTCATCTCCGTCGACTTCGGCCGCGACGCCCGCCGGCGGCTCGAGGCGGCCGGGGCGAGCGTGGCCTGGCGCGAGACGCCGATGCCGCACTCGGTCGACCCCCGCTTCCTGCTCGAGCTGCGGCCGTGGCTCGAGCGGGCGCTGCCCGACGGCGCCTGAGCCCCGGGCGGCGCAGGCGGCTCTCCGACGCCCGCGCACGCGCCCCGGCGGCCCCGAGCGCGGGGCAAACGCGCCCCCCGGACGCTTTATGCTGGGCGCCAGATGCGTCCAGCCACGGGCCGCTTCCTCCACGACGGACACCGGCTCGCGTACAGCGAGTACGGCGAGGGCCCGCCGGTGGTGCTGCTCCCCGGGCTTCTCTTCGCGCGCCGCCTGCAGGAGCCGCTCGCGCAGTCGCTCGCCGCCCGCGGCTACCGCGTCATCACGATGGACCCGCTCGGCCACGGCGACTCCGACCGCCCGCGCGACATGTGGAAGTACTCGATGACGGCGTTCGGCCGGGAGCTGATCGCGCTGCTCGACCACCTCGAGATCGAGCGGGCGGTGGTGGGCGGCACCTCGCTCGGCGCGAACGTGACGCTCGAGGCGGCGGTGCTCGCGCCGGAGCGGATGCAGGGCCTCGTGATCGAGATGCCGGTGCTCGACAACGCGCTGCTCGGCTGCGCGATCGCGTTCACGCCCCTGCTCGTGGGGCTGACCTTCGGCGAGCCCCTGGCGCGGCTCGCCGCCGCGGCTCTCAGGCGCGCGCCGCGCGGGCTGCACCCGCTCGCCGACGCGCTCCTCGACTGGGGCAGCCAGGACCCGGGCCCGTCCGCGGCGGTGCTGCAGGGGCTCTTCTTCGGGCGCGTGGCGCCGCCGCGCGAGGAGCGCCGCGCGATCGAGGCCCCGGCGCTTGTGATCGGGCATCCCCGCGACCCGATCCATCCCTTCTCGGACTCGGACATGCTCGTGCGCGAGCTGCCGCACGCCCGCCTGCTCCAGGCGGGCTCGATCCTCGAGCTGCGCCTGGCGCCCGCTCGGCTGACGGACGAGATCGCCCGCTTCGTCGACGGCTGCTGGCAGCCCGCGCAGGAGAGCTTGCGGAGGGGGCGTCGCGCCGCCGCACGGTGAAGTAGTCTTTCGCAAATCAGATGGCTTCGAAGAGGGGGGAGAAGGAGGCGCTCCGGCGCGAGCGGCTGGCCCGCCAGCAGGCGGCCGACAGCGCCGCGAGGCGCCGGCGGCGGCTCGGGATGGTGGCCGCCACGGTGCTCGTCGTGGCGGCGGTGATCGCCGTGCTGGCGGTCGTCGCCGCGGGCGGCGGCGACGGCGGCTCGGCGGGCCAGGCGTCGCTCTACCCGAAGGAGTCGATCCCGGCGCCGCACAAGGTCGGCCTCGCCGAGGCGGCCCAGGCGGCCGGCTGCGTCGTGAAGGACCCCAAGGACGAGGGCAACACGCACGTGACCGGGCCGGTCACCTACCACACCAACCCGCCGACCTCCGGCCCGCACAACCCGACCCCGGCGGGCGACGGCGTGTACACGACCGCGCCGCAGAAGGAGAACTACGTCCACACGCTCGAGCACGGCCGCATCGAGCTCCAGTTCAGGCCCGGGGCGCCCGCCAAGCTGCGCGGCCAGCTCAAGGCGCTCTTCGACGAGGACCCCTACCACATGCTGCTGATGCCCAACAACACGGGCATGCCCTACGTCGTGGCGGCGACCGCCTGGACGCACCTGATCGGCTGCAAGAGCGTGAACGACAAGACGTGGGACGCGCTGCGCGCGTTCCGCGACGCCTACCGCGACCAGGCCCCCGAGCGGCTCCCCTAGCGCCGCCCTGAGCGCGGGGGCCGCGCAGGCGCCGTTGCGCCGGCGCCGGCTGCAACGTCATCTGCAACGCCGCACCCCCACGCCTGCCACGGTGTTCGAGTGTCGATGGCGCGCGTCCTGCTCACGCTCGTCGCGATCCTGGCCGCCTGCCTGGCCGTGGTCGCCGCCCCTGCCGTGTCGCTTCAGCCGTACCGCCCCAAGGCGGTCGAGTTCGAGCTGGCGCCGGCGCCCGGCGCGGCGCACCGCTCGGCCGGCGGCGCGGTGATCTCAGCCCCGCTGCGGGCGCCCAGGCGCTTCAACCTCGTCGGCCTGAGCTGGCGCGGCCGCTCGCACCCGCAGGTGAGCCTGCGCGTCCGCCGCGACGGCGGGGGCTGGAGCCGCTGGGCGAGCGTCGGCGACGGGCCCGACAGCGGTCCCGACCGCGGCCGCGAGCGCGGCGGGACGACCTCGACCGCCCCGGCATGGGCCGGCCAGGCCGACTGGGTGCAGTACAGGCTGTCGAGGCCGGCCGCCGGCGTGCGCCTGCACTTCCTCAACACCACCGGCACGGCCACTGTCGCCGACCGCGCCAGGACCGCGATCCGGCGGGCCGTGAGCGCCGCCGTGCTGGCGCTCGTGGGCCCGCCCTCGGCGCACGCGCAGGCGAGCGAGCCCGAGATCATGCCGCGCTCCGCGTGGGGGGCCGACCAGTGCCCGCCGCGGGCGAAGCCCGACTACGGCGAGGTGAAGGTCGCCTTCGTCCACCACACCGTGACGATCGACGACTACACGTCAGGCGACGTGCCGGCGATGATCCTCGGGATCTGCCGCTACCACCGCAACGCGAACGGATGGAACGACATCGGCTACAACTTCCTCGTCGACAAGTTCGGCCGCATCTGGGAGGGACGCGCCGGCGGCGTCGACGAGCCGGTGGTCGGTGCGCAGGCGCAGGGCTACAACGCGCAGTCGACCGGGATCGCGAACCTCGGGACCTACGACTCGACGCCGGTCACCGACGCCGCGCTCGACGCGATGGCCCGGCTGATCCGCTGGAAGCTGCCGCTGAGCGGCGCCCCCACGACGGGCACGGTCCAGCTCACCTCGGCGGGCGGCGCGAGCAACCGCTTCCCGAGCGGGACCAAGATCACGGTGCAGCGGGTGTCGGGGCACCGCGACGTGGACTCGACGGAATGCCCGGGCTCGGCCCTCTACTCCCAGCTCGCCGTGCTGCGCGACCGGGTGGGCAGCGTGGAGCCGCGCACCCCGCGGACGCGGATCGGCGTGTCGCTGTCCCCGTCCGTCCTGACCTACGGCGCCGCCACGCGCCTGAGCGGCACGCTGCGCACGCTCAAGGGCCCCGCGCTGCCTGGCGCGCCCGTGAACGTGCAGATGTTCTCGGGCGGAGCCTGGAAGACGATCGCGAGCACGACGACGCGCTCCGACGGGAGCTGGTCGCTCCAGCTCGAGCCGAGCGCCAAGCGCATCCTGCGCGCGCAGTTCCCCGGCCGCCCCGGGTATCTCGCGTCGAGCTCGCGCCAGGTGGTCGTGCAGGTGCGGCCCGAGATCTCGCTGGAGCGCTCTGTCGCGCGGGCCTCGGTGGGGCGCACGCCGACGATCGCCGGGCGCATCCGGCCCGCGAAGCGCACGCTGACGATCGTCGTCGAGCGGCGCGTCGGCCGCACGGCCAGGCGCGTGGCGGCGCTGCGGGTGGCCGTGCGCAACGGCCGCTTCCGCAAGTCCTTCCGGCTGCCCGCGCCGGGCCTCTACCGCTACCGCGCCGTCTTCGCGGGCGACCGGGCGCATCTCGCCGCGAGCTCGGCCGGGGTGTACGTGCGCGCGGTCGCCTCCCGCGGGCGCTGAGCTACGGCGCGCGGTAGAGCGGGAAGAAGCCGCTGTCGGGCCGGCCCGCGCTGAGCCGCGCGTAGGCGTCCGCGTCGCAGACGAGCTCGAGCGTCCAGAACGGCGAGACGGCGTTCGCGAAGCCCTGCTTGAAGCGCTCGAGCGAGTCGCCCGGCCGCACGCCACCGCCGAGGTTGAGCGGCATGCCGCGCTCGGCCGCGAGCTCGATCATCGCCTCGACGGCGTTCTTGAACGGGGACGCGGGAAGCGCCTCGTCGCGGGTGCCGCCGAGGAAGTAGTGCAGGAAGCCGTCGCTCTCGACGGCGATCGCGCCGGCCTCGGCGCGGCCGTCCGGCGACTCGACGAGCACGAGCCAGGCGAGCGGCGTGGAGAGCACGAGCTCGAGGTAGCGGTCGTCGAAGAAGTAGCGCGGCGCTGCGCCAGTGCGGGTCATGGTCTCCGTGTACGCGGCCCGGAATGCCGCCCGCTCCTCGGAGGTGGCGGCCGGCCCCTGGAGCGTTCGCGCGCGCCAGCCCTCGCGCCGGTTGCGCCGGATGTGCCGCCGGTGCTGCTCGCGGATGCGCAGCGGCCGCGAGGGGTCCGCGATCTGCACGAGCGAGCGCTGCCTCGCGCCGCCGAGCGACGGCGCGGCGCCGAGGCGGTCGCGCAGGAACGCGCTCACAAGCCCCGTCGGCCGCCAGTCGACCGCCGCGGCGTCGAGGCGGCCGTCGGCGAGCGCCCCGGGGTAGCCGTAGGCCGACACCGCGTCGCGCGCGCCGGGCGCGCCCGGCACCTCGCGCACGATCACGGCGGCGCGCAGCGCGTCGCCGACGGCGAGCGTGTGCGTCACGCCCTCGGCGGAGTGGAACTCGCGCGAGCGGAAGAAGTCGGCGCTCACCGCCGACTCGCCGCGGTCCTCGAGCAGCGTCGCCTCAGCGATCGCGGTTCCAGTCCTCCCGCAGCAGCCCGAACACCTCGCAGTCGACGAGCTTGCCGTCCGGCCGCCGGATGTGTCGCCGCAGCGTGCCCTCGTAGACGAACCCCACGGCCTCGTGCAGCCGTCGCGAGCGCTCGTTCGAGGCGGGCACGAGCGCGACGATGCGCCAAGCGCCCAGCTCGCCGAAGCCCTTCGCGAGCGTGAGCTCGTAGGCGCGCCGGCCGACGCCGCGGCCGCGCGCCTCCGCCTCGCCGAGCAGGATGCCGATCTCGGGGGCCGTGGCGCGGCCGAGCCCGTAGAGGCCCGTGAACCCGACGGGCTCGCCCGCGACGAGCACCGCCCACTTGCGGTCCGGCCCCTCGGCGCGCGCGGCCGCCTCGACCCAGCGGCGGGCGTCGTCCGGGCCGAACGACGCGCGCTGCTCCACCAGGCCGCTGACCGCCTCGCGGTCGCCGAACCAGCGCTCGACCGCGGCGGCATCGCCCGGCTCGAAGGGGCGCAGCGAGACCTCGCCCATCGCGGGGAATCGTAGATCAGCCCGTGTAGAGCCCGTGGCCCGTCGCGAGCAGCCAGACGGTGCGCGCCAGGATGCGCATGTCGAGCCAGAGCGAGCGGTTGTCCACGTACCAGATGTCGAGCTCGATGCGCTCGGGCCACGGCAGGCCGGCCCGGCCGTTCACCTGCGCCCAGCCGGTGATCCCGGGCTTGACCTCGAGCCGCCGGCGCTGGCGCTCGGTGTAGCGGTCGACCTGAACCTGGATCGTGGGGCGCGGGCCCACGATCGCCATCTCGCCCTTGAGCACGTTGACGAGGTTCGGCAGCTCGTCGAGCGACGTGCGGCGCAGGAACGCGCCGACGCGCGTGATGCTCGGGTCGTCCTTGGGGATCGGGCGGTCGGGGCCGCGGTCGGACCCGACGTGCATGGTCCGCAGCTTGTAGATCCGGAAAGGCTCGCCGTCCTTGCCGACGCGCCACTGGCGGTAGATTGGAGAGCCGGGCGTCTCGAGGCGGATGGCGATCATCGCTGCGAGCATCAGCGGCGCGGTCACGATCAGCGCGACGGTCGAGACGACCACGTCGAAGGCGCGTCCGATCAACGGGTTCCCTCCGGCTTCTCCCAGGTGCGCGGCGCCCCGCGGCGCAGCCAGTCCCAGAAGCCCGCGCCGATCGACGCGGTCATGGTCACGTAGTAGCGGGCGACCGCGAACGGGCGGGCGCGCACGCGCACGCCGAGCGCGGCGGCGGCGAGCAGCGCGCACTGGGCCGCGAAGGTGGCGACGTAGACCGCCCCGCGCTCGAGCAGCGCCAGGTTGGCGAGGAAGGCGACGACGTGGAGCAGCGGCGAGGCGTAGCGCAGCACGCGGTGGCTGAAGATCTCGTACGCGAACAGCGGCGACCACCCGCGCGGGCGCAGCATCCCCGCCTCGGCGACCGTGCCGAACGCGCGGCTCATCATCCGCCGCTTGCGCCTGAACTCGCCCTCGATCGTCGGCACCATCTTCTCCTCGGCGAGCGCCTCCGGCACGTACACCGAGCGCAGCCGGTGGCGCTCGAGGGAGAGCGGGAACGAGAGGTCGCCGCGCACGGGGTCGAGCATGTAGGCGTCGCGGCGCACGGCGAAGATCGCGCCGTTGCCGGCGGTGATCCCCCCGAGCCGCGACTCGAGCGAGCGTACCCACAGCTCGTAGCGCCAGTACGCGCCCTCCTGGTTGTCGCCGCCCGCCGCGCGCGTGAAGCGCACCTGCCCGCAGGCGTAGCCGACCTCCTCGTCCTCGAACGCGGCCACGAGCGCGCGCAGCGCGTCCGGCGCCCACAGGGAGTTGGCGTCCGAGAACGCGAGCAGCTCGCCGCGCGCGCGCTCGACCGCCGCGTCCTGCGCCGCGTGCTTGCCCGCCCGCGGCAGGTCGAGGACCAGGTCGGCGCCCGCGGCGCGCGCCTCGGCCACCGTGCGGTCGCCCGAGCCGTCGGACGCGACGATCACCTCGAGGCGCTCGCGCGGGTAGTCGAGCGCGAGGGCGTTGCGGACCTTGGCAGCGATCACGGCCTCCTCGTCGTGCGCGGGGACGATCAGCGACACGCTCGGCAGCGCCCGGTCGCGCGCAGCCCGCCGCGGCCGTCGGCGCCGGCCGCGCAGGCGCGCGAGCGCGGCGAGCGAGAGGGCGTAGGTGACGTGCGTGTGCACGATCAGCGCGACCGCGAGCCAGAACGCGAGCGCGACGACGATCACCGGCCGGCCAGCTCCCGGTAGAGCGCGAGGTGGCCGGCCGCCGCGGCGTCCCAGGAGTACGGGCCCGCGGCCGCGGCGGCGGCCGCGGCGGCGAGTCGCCGGCGCGCCGCGCCATCGCCGAGCAGCTCGACGAGCGCGGCCGCGAGCGCCTCCGCGTCCCCGGGTGGCACGAGCCGCGCCGCGCCGTGCCGCTCGGCGACCTCGACGAAGCCGCCGACGGCGGACGCCACGATCGGCTTGCCGAACGCGAGCGCGGTGTAGAGCACGCCCGACTGGTCGATCTCGCGGTACGGGAGCACGATGACGTCGGCGCGCCGGAAGAGCGCGGGGATCTCCGGATCGGTCACGAACCGCGGGACGAAGCGCACCGGCGCCGCGGCGCGCGCCGCCGCCCGGCGCAGCGGCTCGAGCGGCATGCGCGGCATGCCCGCGATCCAGAGCTCGGCGCCGGTCACGGCCCGCCAGGCCTCGAGCAGCACGTCGACGCCCTTGTAGGGCCGCAGCAGGCCGAAGAAGAGCGCCACCGGCCCCTCCGCGCCACCCAGCTCGCTCGGCAGCGGCCGCTCCTGGCGCAGGCGCGTGAGGTAGTCGAAGGCGCCGTGGTGGATCACCCGCACCCGCTCGGGCGGCACCCCGAGCCGCTCGCGCATCTGCGCCGCGCCGAACTCCGAGTGCACAACCACCGCGTCCATCGCGCGCAAGAGCCGCCGGCGCGCCCGCTCGTAGCCGCGGGGCGCGTCGTGCGCCACGACGTTGTGGGCCGTGAACACGCGCGGCCGGGTCGGCGGCAGCAGCCACGGGTCGATCGGCTCGAGCGTGAGCCACTCGTAGTGCACGATGTCCGCCTCGCGCGCGTGGCGGCGGTACGCGAGCATGCCCGGGGCGTGCTCGAGCAGCTTGGCCGCGCGCTTCAGGCGCCCGGGCCCGCCGAGCGCGTCGCTGCGCCGGTAGAAGCGCTCGGACACGCGGTAGCCGGAGCCGAGCGCGGGAGGCGGCCCGTACTGGAAGCGGCTCGTGACGAGCTCGACGTCCGCCCCGGCGCGCGCGAGCGCGGCCGCGAGCGAGTGGTCGTACGGCGGCGTGTAGGCGGGCGGGTCGACGAGCTGTACGCGCATCCGAGGCCGTGATTCAAGCGCGCGCGTCAGGCGTAGCGCTGCGCCGGGCGCCGGAGCCGCGTCGGCGGCCGTCGCTCAGCCCGCGGCGACCTGGCTCGCCTTGTCCGCTCCCAGGATCACGACGACGGTCGCGTCGCCGGCCTGGAGCTGGGTCTGGGGATCGACCTTCTCGAACTGCGCGATCCCGAGCTGGCGGCCGATCGCCCGGGCAGCCGCGATGTTGCCGTCCGAGTACTCGACCACCGACTCCGCGCGGCCCTGGTCGGTCGAGGTGAGCACGTTGCCGCGCACGTAGCCCTTCGCCTCGAGCTGGTCCGCCACGCGGTTCGCGGCGCCGTTGACCGTGGTGCCGTTGAGCACCGCGAACGTCACCTCCGCCGGGACGACCCGCGTCGGGCGCCTCTGCCTCACCTGGCCGGCGGACCTGGCGGAGTGGGGGGACGCGCTCTCCGCGCCGCCGCTGTCGGAGGCCGTGAGCCTGGTCACTCCGTACGCGGCGCCGCCGCCGATCACCAGCACGCCGGCGACGATCAGCGCCATGTACTTCGGCTCGAGCCTGCGATACCACGGGTCGCGCGGGCGCGCCCCCGGCGAAAGGATCGAGGTCTGCAGCTGCGGCGGCCGGTGCGCGTCGCCACCGCCCCCCGCCGGCACGCCAGGAGGCGGCTGCGTGCCCGCCGGCACACCCGGCCGGGGCACGATCACCGCCGGGCGCTGCTGCCCCACGGCGGCGGCGCGCTGCGGGGGCTGCTGGCGCACGGCCTGCGCCTGGGCCGCCGCCTTGATGCGCGCCTCCTCCTCGGCGGCGCGCTCCGGCGCCCGACCGGCCCACTCGCGCAACCGCTTCACGTCCCGCGCCTGGGAGAAGTAGAGGGCCGAGAGCACCGCCAGCCCTACGACCGCCGCGAAGCCGGCGTACGAGCCGATTTCCTGCACGAGGTGCATCCGCTCGAACCTTAACCTCGGTCGCTCGACCTAGACGCGCCCTGGCGGCTCGGGGCCCGGTCGCCCCAATCGCGCAGCCGCGCCTTCCATGCGCTCGCGCGAGAGCTCCGCCACGGCCTCCGCGAGCGCCGAGGCGTCGCCCTGGTAGGTCAGCTCCTCGATGCGCGAGAAGGCCTCGTCGACCCACTCGGGGTCGAGCGGGGCGCGGACCGCGGCCAGGATCTTCTCGGCGGGAGTCGGCTGCGGGCGCTCGTCGGGGTTGAACAGCTCCTCGTGGAGCTTCTCGCCCGGCCTGCGGCCCACGAACTCGATCGCGATATCAACCCCCGGCTCCTGCCCGGACAGCCGGATCATGTTCTCCGCGAGGTCCACGATCTTCACGGGATCGCCCATCTCGAGCACGAAGATCTCGCCGCCCGACCCGAGCGCGCCGGAGCGGATGATCAGCTGCACGGCCTCGGGGATCGTCATGAAGTAGCGGGTCATCGCGGGATCGGTGACCGTGACCGGCCCGCCGGCGGCGATCTGGCGCCGGAAGATCGGCACGACCGAGCCCGACGAGCCCAGCACGTTGCCGAAGCGGACCGTCGTGAAGCGCGTCTTGGGGAAGCGGTGCTGCGCGCCCTCGACGGCCCACTCGGCGAGCGCCTTCGACGCGCCCATCACCGTCGCTGGGCTGACGGCCTTGTCGGTCGACACGAGCACGAAGCGCTTGGCGCCCGCCTCGCCGGCTGCGGCCGCGACGATGCGAGTGGCGACGGCGTTGTTGCGCACGGCCTCGACCGGATTCTCCTCCATCAGCGGGACGTGCTTGTAGGCGGCGGCGTGGAACACGAACGCGGGCCGCTGCTCGAGGAACACCTCGCGCATCCGCACGGCGTCCTTGCAGTCCGCCAGCATCGACACCGCGGCGCGGAAGTGGCGGTCCTCCTCGAGCTCGCGGCGGATCTCGAAGAGCGCGTGCTCGGCGTGCTCGACCAGCACGAGCCGCTTCGGCCCGACGCGCGCGATCTGGCGGGACAGCTCCGCGCCGATCGAGCCCCCCGCGCCCGTCACGAGCACCACCTCGCCCGCGAGGTAGGCGCCCACGCGGTCGATCTCGACGCGGACGGGCTCGCGGCCGAGGACGTCCTCGACGCGCACGTCGCGCACCTGGCGCATCAGGTTGACGCCGCCCTGGAGGAGCTCGAACACGGTCGGCAGCGTGCGGACCGGGATGCCGCGCTCGCGACAGGCGGTCACGACCTTCTGGCGCACCACGCCCGGCGCCGATGGGATCGCGATGATGACCTCGTCGGGCTCGGCGTCGTCGAGCACGCGTCCGATCTCGTCCGTCGAGCCGAGCACCTTGAGCCCGGCGACGCGCATGCCCCGCTTGCGCGGGTCGTCGTCGATGAAGCCGATCGGGAGCTCGCGGAGCTGCGGGTTGCGGCGCAGCTCCCAGACGACCGACTGCCCGCCGTTGCCGGCGCCCACCACGAGCACCTCGCGCATGTCGCGGGCGAGGGGCGCGCGGAAGCGCCGCTCGACGAGCGAGCGCACGAGCAGGCGCGTGCCGCCCACGAGCGCCAGCGTGATCAGGAGGTCGAGCGCGATCACGCCGCGCGGCGGGTCGGTGCCGCCCGGCGAGAGCACGAACAGCGCCCCGACGAGCAGCAGGTCGGCGACGAGCACCGCGCGGACGGTGGCCTCGAAGTCCCGCTGGTCGACGAACCGCCAGAGCTTGTGGTAGAGCCCGAACAGCGCGAAGACCAGCACCTTGCCCGGGATCACGAACGGGAGCGTGCCCCGCAGCAACTCGTCGTAGCGGTGCGGGATGCCCGCGTCGAAGCGCAGCAGGAACGCGAGCCACCAGGCGAGCCCCACGGCGCACGCGTCGATGCCCACCTGGCCGACCCGGCGGGCGGCCACGGACGTCTCGAGGCGTGTCCTCAGGGGGTGCAAAGCCGGCTGGGGTTGGTGTCCGGGGAAAGTCCAGCGGCAGGCAAGCCGAAACGTCCCGGGCGGACGCCGAGAAAAGATGGTACAGCGGTCAGGAAAGGGCGGCGCGGCATGCCGCGACCACCTCGGCCACCTCGGCGCGCGTGAGGTCCGTCCCCATCGGCAGCGCGAGGTGGGTGCGCGCGACCTCCTCTGTGCCCGGCAGCTCGAGGGAGCGGCCGCCGTAGCGCTCCATAGCCGGCTGCAGGTGCACCGGGCGGCGGTAGTACGGCCGGGCCTGCACGCCGCGCGCGGCGAGCGCCGAGGCGAGCCCGTCGGCGCGCCCCGAGCGGATCACGTACAGGTGGTAGGCGTGCTCGGCGCCCGGTGCCGGCTCCGGCAGGCTCACGAGCTCTCCGAGCCCCGCGTCCGCGTATGCGCGCGCGGCCGCGCGGCGGCGCTCGACCCAGCCGTCGAGCTCCGGCAGCAGCAGCCGCAGCACCCCCGCCTGCAGCTCGTCGAGGCGCGAGTTGAAGCCCACGTCGGTGAACGTGACCTTGTCGTGCGAGCCGTGGAAGCGGAGCCGTCGCGCGCGCTCCGCCACGCCGTCGTCGCTCGTCACGAGCGCGCCGCCGTCGCCGAGGCACGGCAGGTTCTTGCTCGGGTAGAAGGAGAACGTCGCGGCCGTGCCGAGCGCGCCCGCCCTGACGCCGTCGAGCGTCGCCCCGGCCGCCTGCGCCGCGTCCTCGACGACCGGGAGGCCGAGCTCGAGCAGCTCGGGCACGGGTGCGGGGTTGCCGAACAGGTGCACGGCGACGATCGCGCGCGTGCGCGGGCCGAGCGCGCGCTCGACCGTCTCGCGCGTGACGTTGAAGGTGGCGGGATCGACGTCGCAGAAGACGGGGACGGCGCCGAAGCTCGCGATCGCCTCCGCGCTCGCGTAGAAGGTGAACGATGGCACGACGACCTCGTCGCCCGGCTCCACGCCGACGGCCCGCAGCGCGATCGTGATCGCGTCAGTCCCGTTGCCGACGCCCACGCAGTGCCGCGCGCCGAGATAGCGCGCGAACTCCTCCTCGAACGCGCTCACCTGCGGGCCGAGGATGTACCGGCCCGAGGCGACCACGTCCGCGAGCCGCCTCGCGATGCGCGGCTCGTACGGCTTCAGCGAGCTCTTGAAGAGCGGGACAGGCAACGGCCGCTACCCTACTTCGCTCCGCCGCCATGCTCGCCCTCGCCTCCCTAACGGACAAGTTGGTCGAGCTCGCGACCAACGTCGTCGGGGATCTCGGGCTCGCGGGCATCGCCTTGCTGATGGTGCCCGAGAGCGCCTGCGTCCCGGTCCCCAGCGAAGCCACGATGCTGTTCGCCGGCTTCAACGTCTCGCAGGGGAGGTACTCGCTGTTCGCGGCGGTGCTCGTGGGGGTCGTGGCGAACGTCGTCGGGTCGTGGATCGCGTACGCGATCGGCTACTACGGCCGCATCGACCTGCTCGAGAAGCACGGCCGCAAGCTGCACGTCAAGCGCGAGCACCTCGCATGGGCGGACCGCTGGTTCGCCCGCCACGGCGAGGCGACGGTCTTCTTCGCGCGCATGGTGCCGGTCGTGCGCACGTTCATCTCGCTCCCGGCGGGGGTGGGGCGCATGCCGTTCTGGCGCTTCACGGTGTTCACGTTCGCGGGCTGCGTGCCCTGGGTGTTCATGCTCGCGTTCGTCGGCGACCAGGCCGGCAGCCACTGGGAGAGCTGGAAGAACAGCCTCCACTACGTCGACTACGGCGTGCTGGCGCTGATCGTGGCGGGGATCGTCTATCTCCTGGTGCGGCGCAGGCGGCGCGGCCGCCCGGCCGCGGAGACGGTTTAGGGCGCTGGCCGGGCTGAGCGTTCGACAGGCGGCGGCGCTCGGGGCGCTGCACGGGCCGGCGGAGCTGTTGCCCGTGTCGAGCTCGGGGCACGTGGCGCTCGTGCCGCAGCTCCTCGGCTGGCGCTACGCCGCGCTCGCGCCCGAGGTGCGCAAGTCGTTCGAGGTGGCCGCGCACGCGGGCGCCGCCGTCGCCCTCGCCTGGCTGACGCGCGCCGAGCCGCGGCGCTGCGACGTCCGGGCCGCCGCTCTCACCACGCTCCCCCCGGCGCTCGCCGGGCTCGCCCTGGAGCGCGCGATCGAGACGCGGCTCGGCTCCGTCCGCCAGCTCGCCGTCGCGCAGATCGCGGCCGGCGCCGCGCTCGCCCTGGCGGACCTGCGGCCCGCCGAGCGCCTCGAGCGCGACGCGGGCGCGCTCGACCACCTCGCCGTCGGCGCCGCCCAGGCGGTCGCGCTCGTGCCCGGGGTGTCGCGGATGGGTGCGGCGCTCACCGCCGCCCGGCTGCTCGGCTTCAGGCGCGACGCCGCCGCGCGCATCGCCCGCCGCGCCGCGCTGCCGGTGCTGGCCGGCGCGTGCGGCCTGAAGGGCCTGCGGCTCGCGTCGTCGCGACTGCCGCGCGGGCTCGGGGCGCCGTTCGCGGCGGGCGCCTCGGCCTCGCTCGCCGCGTCGCTCGCCGCCGCGCCGCTCGCGCGTGCGGTGGACCGCTCGCGCACGCTGGCGCCGTTCGCGGCGTACCGCATCGCGCTCGGCGCGGCCGTGCTGATCCGGGGCCGCGCTGATTGAATGGCCGCATGAGCGAGGGCGCATACGCGAGGGCGGGCGTCGACACGGCCCGATCCGAGGCCGCCGTGGCGGGGCTCGTCGAGGTGCTCCGCTCGATCGATCCCGGCCGCCCGTCCCGCTCCGTGGTCGGGGCCGGCCACTACGCGGCCGTGCTGCGCCTCGACGACTCGACCGGCATCGCGCTCTGCACCGACGGCGTCGGCTCGAAGGTGATCGTGGCCGAGCAGCTCGGCCGCTTCGACACCGTCGGGATCGACTGCGTCGCCATGAACGTCAACGACCTCGTGTGCGTCGGCGCGGAGCCGATCGCGCTGGTCGACTACATCGCGGTCGAGCGGGCCGACCCGGAGATGCTGCGCCAGGTCGGCGCCGGGCTGAAGGCGGGCGCGGAGCAGGCAGGCATCGAGATCCCCGGCGGCGAGCTCGCGCAGCTCCCCGAGCTGATCCGCGGCCACCCCTCGCCGCGCGGCTTCGACCTGGCGGCGTCGGCGCTCGGGATCGTGAGGCTCGACGCGATCGTCTCGGGCGAGCGGGTCGAGCCGGGCGATGCGCTCGTCGGCCTGCCCTCGAGCGGCCTGCACTCGAACGGCTACACCCTCGCCCGCCGCGTGCTCGCCGACCTGCGCGAGGCTCCGGCGCAGCTGGGCGGCAGGACGGTGGGCGAGACGCTGCTCGAGCCGACCGCGATCTACGTGCGCGCCGCGCTCGAGCTGCTGCGGTCGGAGCTCGACGTGCGCGGCCTCGCCCACATCACGGGCGACGGGCTGCTGAACCTGCTGCGCCTGAACGGCGAGGTCGGGTTCCTGGTGGACCGGCCGCTGCCCACGCCCCCGGTGTTCGAGCTGATCGCCGAGCGCGGCGGCGTGAGCGCGGCGGACATGTGGGAGACGTTCAACATGGGCATCGGCTTCTGCGCGATCGTCCCGGCGGGGCAGGCGGAGCGGGCGGTCGAGATCGCGGCGCGCCGCCATCCCGGCAGCGCGGTGATCGGCACGGTCACGGGCGACGCCGGCGTGGTCGAGGTTCCCGTTGCGGGCATCGCCGGCACCCGCGCCGGCTTCCGCGCCACCTAGCCGCCGACGCCGCCCGCTCGCGGATCCGCCGCGGCGCCTGCCTACTCCCCCTGCGCCGTCATCTGCATGTGGTCGGGCAGCGTCAGCCCCGGCACCCGCTCGGGCGCCAGGGCGACGGCGAGGCCGAGGACGAGGAGCAGCAGCGCGATCCCGCCACCCGCCGCGCGCTTCCACGGCAGCAGCTTCTCGGCCGCGATCAGAGCCGCGACGAAAACCATCCAGCCGAGGCTCATGACGCCGAGCGCGAACAGCGACGCCATCAGGGCCCAGCAGCAGCCGACGCAGTAGGCGCCGTGCTCGAACCCCATCCGCAGCGCCCCGCCGACGCCGCGGCGCCAGTGTCCGGTGACGAAGGCGAGCGGGCTGCGGCATTTCGACAGGCAGACGTCCTTCAGCGGCGTGAGCTGGTAGACGGCGCCCGCGAGGATCACGCCTCCCGCCAGATAGGGACCGCCCGCGTCCCAGGAGAACGCGTCGATCGAGAGCGACCGCAGGAGCTCGAGGACGCCGTAGGCGGCGAGACCGAACGCCGTCCAGGCGAGCAGGTACCCCGCCACGAACACGGCCGTCGCAGCGGCGCGGCGGCTGTCGATCTCCCGTCGCGCCCGCTGCACCCGCGCGAAGACGACCACCATCGGCGCGGCGGAGGGGAACATCATCCCGGCCATCATCGCCACCCAGGCGCTCACGTAGAAGCCGGGCGAGCCGAGGTCGGTGGCAGGCCCCATGTCCATCCCCCGCATCCGATCGTCGGCCACGAGCCAGCCGACCGCGGCGAGCCCCAGGAGCAGCGCCACCAGCCCGAGCTGGATCTCGCGCGGCCACCAGGCGTGCCCGCGCCGCCTGGGCGCGCGGGCACGTCCCTCGCTGCGCGGAGCGAGCAGCTCGCGCGCCGACCGTCCCGTCACGGCAGCCGCCTCAGAACTCGTCTTCGCTCGACCACTCGAACGGGATGTGCTTGCTCGAGCGCCCCGAGCGCTCCCAGCTCAACCCGAACATGTCGGCCCTGTCGGTCGTGGCGATCCCGTAGGTGACGGCCCCCTGACCCGGTCCCGCCTCGCTTCCAGGCGCGTTGAGCACCGCGAGGCGCGCGCCGGGGCGGCTCGTCGGGCCGGTGAGCAGCTCGGTGCTCCCCTCCGCCCTGCCCGGCACCGATAGGCGCCATGAGTTCAGATCGTCATCGATCTCGAGCTCGATGGGGGCGAACTCGAGACCCAGCATGTTGCCGAGCAGCACGTCGGCGAACACCTTCGGCCAGCCGCCGGCCTCGCCGCCGAAGATCGTCTGGATCGCCTCGCGCTGCCGCTCGTCGGCGCGCTCGTCGATGATCATGCCCAAGTCGGCGCGCACGTCCTCGTCCCAGATATTGCCCTCGAAGCGAGCGACGCCGACCACGTTCAGGCCGCTGAGGTCGACGTCGCCGTAGCTCCCCTCGCGTATGCGGTAGGCGATGATCCCGTCGCAATCCCCCTCCGTCGGCGGCTGACCGAAAGTGCAGGGGCAGGGAACGCGGCACTTGCAGAAGTCGAGGAAATCGCCCGCGATGCGCCATTGCTCCGCCATGCTGCCCTCCTCGCGTCGTGCCCGAAACGCCATTGTCGACCCACGGGGAGCGGGCGGTCAAGTGGTTCGGTGGCTAAGCCGCTTCCCAAAGATGGCCCGTCAGCACGCGCACCGGCTTCACGCGCCAGTCGCAGGCGAGCTCCCAGAGCTTCGCGTGGGCGCGCGGCGCGGGCAGGTCGCACACCTCCTGCAGCTCGCGGGTCGCCATGCTCCCGAAGCGGCGGAGCGCCTCGAGCGGCGACGGCGGCTCGCCACCGAGGGGCTGCGCTCCCGCCGCGCGCGCGGCCGCCGCGTAGGCCTCGTAGGGCTCAGGCCCGAGCACCCAGTGCTCTGAGCCGTCCTCCCCGATGAAGGCGGCGCTCGGGAAGGCGACGCGCTCGCCGGTCTGGATCTTGCGCACCTTCCCCTGCCGGCGCGCCTCCTCGGGCGGGTCGCGGGCGAGGTCGAGGTCGTGCCCGAACGCCTCCACCATGGCGTGCGAGTCGAGGTCGATGCGGAAGCGCTGCACGTCGAGGCCGGCGCGGCGGGCCTCCTCGACGAGCGCCTCGGCGGTGTCGAGCTTGCGGCGCAGGCAGAGGATCCCCTCGCGCAGCGCGCGCAGGTAGCGGTAGGCGGCTTCGGAGCCCTGCTCGCAGGCGGCCTTCACCGCGATGCAGGCGGGGTAGGTCGTCGCCAGCGGGCCCTCGCGCCAGATCAGCGGGTCGAGCGGCATCTCGGTGCGGTCGGCCACTTCGAGCCACTCCGCCACGAGATCCGGGTAGTCCTCCTTCGAGAAGGAGCGGGCGAGCCCGCCCATGACCCAGGACCAGGAGAGGCTGTCGCCGAACTCCACCATGAGCCGGCGCACGTTCGGCTCGTTGCCCCACGACCAGGGGCAGGCCGGATCGGTGAAGTAACGGATGCGGACCGCCATGCGGGCAACCAAAATAGAGAACCAGTGATCGGCGCCTTGCTGAGCGGCCGCTTCCGGCTCGAGGAGAAGATCGGGGCCGGGGGCATGTCCACCGTCTACCGGGCGTTCGACGAGACGCTCGAGCGCTGGGTCGCGATCAAGCTGCTGCACTCGGAGATCTCCTCCGACAGCGACCAGATCGAGCGCTTCCGCCGCGAGGCGCGCGCGGTGGCGCGGCTCTCGCACCCGCACGTGGTCACCGTGATCGACGCCGGCGAGGACCAGGGCCAGCCGTACATCGTGTTCGAGCACGTCGCCGGTGAGACCCTCAAGGAGCGCATCAGGCGGCTCGGGAGGCTGCCCATCACCGAGGCGCTCGCCTACGCGATCGAGATCGGCCGCGCGCTCGAGGCCGCGCACGCGCAGCGGCTCGTCCACCGCGACGTGAAGCCGCAGAACGTCCTGATCGACAGCGACGGGCGTGCGAAGGTGACCGACTTCGGCATCGCCCGCTCACTCGCCGACGAGGGGCTCACCGCCGCCGGCCGCGTGCTCGGCACGACCGACTACGTGTCGCCCGAGCAGGCGCTCGGCGAGCAGGTCACCCAGCAGTCCGATGTCTACTCGCTCGGCATCGTGCTGTTCGAGATGCTGACGGGCGAGGTGCCGTTCAAGGCCGACGCGCCCGTGGCCGTGGCGATGAAGCACGTGCGCGAGCCGATGCCCGACGTGCGCCGCCTGCGCCCCGAGGTTTCGGCCGCGACGGCGGCGGTCGTGGACCGCGCGACCTGCAAGGAGATGCGCAACCGCTACTCCACGGCGGCGGACATGATCGCCGACCTCGAGCAGGCGCTCGCGATCGAGGTGGCGCGGGCCGGCCACACCTCGGGCGAGGCCACGACCGTGCTGCGCGCGCTCCCACCCACGACCGCCGAACGCTTCCTCCCGTGGCGGCTGCGCGCGCCCCGCCGGGCGCTCGTGCTGAGCACGCTGCTGGTCGGCGCGGCCGCGCTGGCCCTGGCGCTGCTGCTCACCCAGACGCACCCCGGCTCGACCGGCGGCGCACGGCCCTCGAAGCAGAGCGCGCAGCTCGAGCTCGCCACCTTCCGCGGCGGATCGGTCCACGACTACGACCCCGCTCCCGGGGGCGACGGCCAGGAGCACCCGGACGACGTCGCGAACGTGCTCGACGGCAACCCCTCGACAGCTTGGACGACCGAGCAGTACGAGAACGGCGCCTTCCCGCCGGAGAAGACCGGTGTGGGCCTCTACGTCGACGCGGGCCGACCCGTGCTCGCGCGCGAGCTCGACCTAACCGCAGATCCCGGCGGCTTCGAGGCCGCCGTGTACGCGACGAGCGCCCGCCCCGTGCCGAGCTCGGTCGAGGGCTGGAGGCAGCTGAGCGGATCCCAGCTCGTCGGCGGGAGCGCGCAGTTCAGGCTCAGCGCCGGCGGCGCGAGGTACCGCGACTACCTGATCTGGATCACGAAGCTGCCGCGCGGCGGCCGGGCGGGGATCGGCGAGGTCTCGCTGCGGATCGCTCAGAAGCGGTAGCCGCGCTCCGCCTCGAAGCGCTCGAGCGCGAGCGCGAGCAGCCGGTCGAGCAGCTCGGGGTAGGGGATGCCCGAGGCCTCGAACAGCTTCGGGAAGCCGCTCGTGGCCGTGAAGCCCGGGATCGTGTTGAGCTCGTTCACCAGCACCTCGGTCCCGTCCTCGACGAAGAAGTCGACGCGCGCGAACCCGCTGCACCCGACGAGCCTGTACACGTCCACGGCCAGCTCGCGCACGCGCTCGCGCACGCCCTCGTCGAGCCGGGCCGGGACGACGAGCTCCATCCCGCCCGGCGTGTACTTCGCCTCGTAGTCGTACCACTCGGCGTGCGCGACGACCTCGCCGGGCTGGGAGGCGAGCGGCTCGTCGTTGCCGATCACCGAGCACTCCACCTCCATCCCCGGCGAGAACGCCTCGACGAGCGCTACCGGGTCGTGGCGCCACGACAGCTCGAGCGCGCGCTCGAGCTCGGCCTCGGCGGCGACCTTCGAGATCCCCACCGAGGAGCCGAGCCGCGCCGGCTTCACGAACACCGGCATGCCGAGCCGGGCGGCGCGGGCGAGGTCGTCGCCCCGGCGCAGCACCTCGTAGTCGACCTGCGGGATCCCGGCCTGCGCCATCAGCGCCTTGAACATCGCCTTGTCCATGCAGAGCGCCGAGGCGAGCACGCCCGCGCCGACGTACGGCACGCCGAGCGTCTCGAGCAGGCCCTGCACGGTGCCGTCCTCGCCATAGGGGCCGTGGAGCACCGGGAACACCACCTCCGCGCCCGCGACCGGCTCGCCCGGGCGCAGCGCCACCGGCTCGCCGTCGAGCGACCAGCGCCCGTCGCGCGCGATCTCGATCAGGACGGGCTCGTGGCCCGCCTGCTCGAGGCCGGCGCGCACCGAGGCGGCGGACGCCCGCGATACCTCATGCTCGCTGGAGCGCCCGCCGCAGAGCAGCGCGACGCGCACTACCCGGTGCCCCCCGGAGGCGTGGTCATGTCGCCGCCCCCGTCCGGCGGCTGGAAGCGGCCCACGTAGATGACCACGGTGCGGCCCTTCTGGATTCGGGTCTGCGGCGCCGGCCGCTGCAGCACCACCACGCCGTCCTGGTCCTCGGTGGCGACGGCCTTCTCGCGCACCTGCACGCCGAGGCCGGCGGCCGCCAGCTCGCGGCGGGCGTCGGCCGGCGGGAGCCCCAGGACGTCCGGGACCTCCGCCTTCGCCGGCCCCTTCGAGACGTCCAGCGTGACGCGCGATCCCTCGTCGACCTTCGTCCCCGCGGCCGGTAGCTGCGACACCACCCGGCCCTTCGGCTCGTCCGAGGTCACCTCGTTCGTCGTGTAGGTGAACCTCTTGTCGCTGAGCGCGGTCTTCGCCGAGTCGACGTCGAGGCCGGTCACGTCGGGCACTTTCACCTGCCGCGGCCCGCTCGAGACGAAGAGTTGCACGCGGGTCCCGACGGGCTGGCGCGTGCCGTTCAGGGGGTCGGTCGCGATCACGATGCCCTTCTCCACGGTGGAGGAGTGGCGCTCATGGGCCTCCACGAGGAAGCCGAGCCGCGACAGCCTCCGCGTCGCCTGGGCCTCGGTGAGGAAGCGCACGTCCGGCACGGTCCGCTTGCCGGGCCCGCTCGAGACGACGAGGGTGACCGTGGAGCCCTTGTCGACCTTCGCCCCGGCCTCGGGGTCCTGGGCGATCACGATCCCGGCGCTCTGCTCGCTCGTCGTCCGCCGCGTGCGCAGCTCGAAGCCCGCGCGCGCGAGGTCGGCGGAGGCCTGCTCGATCGTCTCGCCGGTGACCCTCGGAACGGTGACGCGGTCGCTCCCCAGCACGAGGGCGATCGCGCCGGCCGCCGCCGCGGCGGCGACGAGGACGGCGAGCAGGAGCCAGGGCCAGCGCCGCCGCCGCGACGGCTGGGGCGACGGGG
>JADGHQ010000088.1 GCA_019683805.1 Thermoleophilaceae bacterium | reverse complement strand
CCCTCGGCGCCCATCAGCTCGACGGCGGGCCGCGCGAGCGCCGCGGCCAGCGCGGCGAGCACCGCCCCGATCGCGAGCGCGAGCCAGAGCGCCTGGGCGGCGATGCGGGCCGCGGCGACCTCCTCGCCCGCCCCGCGCAGCCGCGCGACCTGCGCCGTCGTGCCGTAGGCGAGGAAGTTGAAGATCGTGGAGCTGCCGGTGAGCAGCGTGGCCGCGACCGCGAGCGCGGCGAGCTGCGCCGTCCCGAGGTGGCCGACGATCGCGGTGTCGACGAGCACGTACAGCGGCTCGGCGGCGAGCGCTCCGAGCGCGGGCGCGGCGAGCCTGAGGAGCTCGCGGTCGATCTGCCGGCTCTCGCCCGCCGTCAGGGGCGCTCGACCTGGCTGCCGGGGACGATGTCGTCCCTGCCCGACTCGTCCCAGCGCACCCACGCCTTGTGACCGCCGTCGTAGTCGGGCGCCCACAGCACGAGCGTAGCGGGCTCGCCCCAGACGACGCAGCGGTCGCTCGACTCGGGGTCGAGGCCGCGCCAGACGCGCACGAAGGCGTTGCGCTCCCACTCGTCGCCGATCGTCGTCGGGTCGGTGTGGCCCGGGCGCACCACCGTCTCGGGCGGGAGGCGCATCAGCGCCTCCATGATCGAGCGCCGCAGGTCCTCGAAGGTCGTGGACGCCGGCGCGCGCACGCCGCCCACCGAGCCCTTGAAGAGCGTGTCGCCCGTGAAGACCTCGGCGCCGTTCACGACGAAGTTGAGCATCCCGTCCGTGTGCCCGGGGGTGTGGATCGCCTCGATCCGCAGCCCCCCGAGCTCGAGCACCTCGCCGGGGTCGAGCGTGCGGTCCACGCCGGAGAGCCGCTCGGCCTCGAGCGGGTGGGCCAGGATCTCCACGCCGAAGCGCTCCTTGTAAACGCCGGCCTCCGCCACGTGGTCGCCGTGGTGGTGCGTGAGCAGCAGGTGCGTCGGCCGCACGCCGTGGCGCTCGATCGCGGCGAGCAGCGGCTGCGAAGGGCCGCCCGCGTCAATCAGCACCGCGGCGCCGCCCGGCTCGTCGGCCACCAGGTATGAGTTCGAGAGCCAGTCGGGGTGCATCGAGCGCTCGACGATCACGCGCCAAGCATGACGCATCTGCGCCCCGACTACGATCCGCCCCCGTGTCGGGCTCCCTGGCAGACGCCTTCCGCGCCGAGTTCCCGGTGCTCGAGCGCGTCGCCTACCTGAACGCCGGGACGGTCGGGCCCGTGCCGCGCCGGGCTGCCGAGGCGGCGCGCCGGCGGCTCGACCACGAGCTGCTCGAGGGCCGCGCAGGCGAGCGCCAGTGGGAGACGCTCCTCTCGCTCACGGGCAGCCTCCGCGACGCCTACGCGCGCGTGCTCGGCTGCGACCCCGCCGAGCTCGCCCTCACCCGCTCCGCCACCGAGGGCTGCAACATCGTGCTCTCGGCGCTCGACCTGCGCCCCGGGGAGGAGATCCTCACAAGCGACGAGGAGCACCCGGGCCTGCTCGCGCCGCTCAACGAGGCGCGCCGGCGGCGGGGGATCCGCGTGCGCGTCGCGCCGTTCGCGGAACTCGCGTCCGAGATCCGGCCGCAGACGAGGCTCGTCGCGTGCTCGCACGTGTCGTGGGTCTCGGGGCGCGTGGCCGACGTCGAGGCGCTCGCCGCGGCCGAGCCGCCGCTCCTGCTCGACGGCGCGCAGGGGATCGGCGCGGTCCCAGCGCAGGTCCGGTCGCTCGGCTGCGATTTCTACGCGGGGTCGGGGCAGAAGTGGCTCTGCGGGCCGGTCGCGAGCGGCTGCCTCTACGTGCGCCGCCAGGCGCTCGACACGCTCGCCACGCCCTGGCCGCAGTACGCGTCCGTCGAGGACCCGGCGCGCGCGCTCTACAGCCGGATGCGCCCGGACGCCCAGCGGCTCGACACGGGCACGCTCGCATCGACCTCGGCGGCCTGGTCGCTCGCGGCGCTCGAGCTCTTCTTCGACTACGGCCTCGACTGGATGCACGAGCGCGCGCGCACGCTCGCCGCGAGGCTCGCGGAGCGCCTGCGCGAGCGCGGGCTCGAGGTGGCGCCGCGGGGCGCCTCGACGCTCGTCTCGTGGCGGGACGCCGACCCGGCCGCGACGGTGAAGCGCCTCGCCGCGGAGGGGATCGTCGTCCGGTCGATCCCGGGCTTCGACGTCGTGCGGGCGTCGGTGGGGGCCTGGTCGAGCGAGGAGGAGCTCGAGCGCCTCGCGGCGCTCGCCGGAGCCTAGCCCTTCGAGACGGTGTAGTAGATCCCCACGGCGATCGCCCCCGCGCAGACAGCGAGCCCGGCTGCCGCGAGCACGCCGAACGCTACGGCCTCGCGGTGACGCCCGTCGCGGGCGTGCTCGAGGGAGCGCGTCGCCCCCGCGATCCCGACCGAGAAGGCCGTGGTGACGCCCACCCCGCCGAGGAGCGAATACAGGATCGCCTTCCCGAGCGTGGCCCACTCGACGATCGTCGCGACCATCGCTCAGGCCTCCGCGGTCAGCGGGGACCCATGCTGGAGCCGGCGCAGGAAGCCGGCGAGCAGCGCGACGATCAGCAGCGCCGACACGACGACGGGGCCGACCGCCCCCGTGCCGAAGATGCGCGTGATCCCGTATACGAGCGCGCCGATCGCGGCGGCGGCCGGCAGGGTGAGCAGCCAGGCGGCGACCATGTTGCCTGCGACGCCCCAGCGCACGGCGGAGATGCGCTTCGCGGCGCCCGCCCCCATCACGCCGCCCGAGATCACGTGCGTCGTCGAGAGCGGATAGCCGAAGTGCGAGGACGCGAGGATCACCGCCGCCCCCGCTCCCTGCGCCGCGAAGCCCTGCGCCGGATCCATCTTGATGATGCGGCTGCCCATCGTCCGGATGATGCGCCAGCCCCCCGAGTAGGTGCCTAGCGCGATCGCCGTGGCGGCCGAGACGACGACCCACGTCGGCACGCCGGCGTCCGGCCCGAGCGTGCCGTTCGCGATCAGCGCGAGCGTGATCACCCCCATCGTCTTCTGCGCGTCGTTCGTGCCATGGGAGAGCGCGAGCAGCCCGCCCGACGCGATCTGGCCGAGCCTGAATCCGCTCGACACGGGCCCCGGCCGCAGGCGCCCGACGAGGCGGTAGCAGATGACGATCCCGACGGACGCCGCGACGAACGCGACCGTGGGAGCGACGAGCGCCGGGACCACGACCTTGCCGAGCAGGCCCTCGCCGTCGATGGCGCCGGCCCCGCTCGCGGCGAAGGTGGAGCCGACCACCCCGCCGATCAGCGCGTGCGACGAGCTCGAGGGCAGCCCGAAGTACCAGGTGATCAGGTTCCAAGCGATCGCGCCGATCAGGCCGGCGAACACGACCGTCGGCGTGACGACCGCCGAGTCGACGATGCCCTTCGCGACGGTCGCCGCAACCTGGAGCGAGACGAACGCGCCGACGAAGTTGAGCAGCGCCGCGAAGCCGACCGCGAGGCGCGGCGGCAGCGCGCGCGTCGAGACAGAGGTGGCCACGACGTTCGCCGTGTCGTGGAAGCCGTTCGTGAAGTCGAAGACCAGCGCCGTGGCGACGACGATGACGACGATCAGGTCGTTGCCCACGGCTAGGAGTTCTTGAGGACGATGCCCTCGAGGGTGTAGGCGACCTGCTCGGTGGCGTCGATCGCCGCCTCGAGGCGCTCGTAGATGTCCTTCCAGCGCACCACGACCATCGGATCGGTCCCGTTCTCGAACAACGACGCGAGCGCCTCGCGCGTTATGCGGTCGCCGTCGTTCTCGAGGCGGTTGATCTCGACGGTGTAGTGCGAGATGTCCTTGAAGCCGCGCAGCCGCGGCATAGCCTCGGCGATCTGCCGGCAGGCCTGCACGAGCACCTGCGAGAGCCGCTGGGCCGGCTCCATGGGGGCCTCGATCTTGTAGAGGCCGAGGAAGTCGGCCGTCTCCTCGGTGTAGTCGAGGATGTCGTCGAGCGCGGAGGCGAGCTGGTGGATGTCCTCGCGGTCGATCGGCGTGACGAAGGTGTTGTTCAGCCGCTGGATGATGTCGTGGGTGATGCGGTCCCCGTGCTGCTCGCAGATGAGGATCTCGCGCGCGAGCTCGGCGTGCTCGGGGTAGTCGCGCAGCATCTGCTCGAGCAGCTCGGCCGCGCGGGCGATGTTGCCGCCGGCCTCCTCGAAGAGGTCGAAGAACTCCCGGTCCCGCGGCATGAAGACCTGCGAAAGGCGTGGCATGTGCGTATCTCTCTGGTCGGCGGCGGTACGGGCGCGACGGGACGGCGCCTCACGGCCCGGCCGGCGGCAGCATAGCGGCTGCCACCCCCAGCTCCGCCAGGAAGCCTAGACCTCGAAGGCCGCGCGCTCGATCCTGAGCGCGGTCGGCTCCGCGAACGCGCCGAGGCGCTCGCGCACGGCGGCGGCCGCGGCCTCCACGTCGTACTCGACCCGGCGCAGCTCCACCGGCCCCGCGTCGGGCACGAGCGCGTACGCGGCGCGCCGGTCGCCGTCGAACGGCAGCCCCACGCTGCCGGGGTTCACGAGCTCGACCTGCCCGTCGGCGGTGCGGCTGAACTGGATGTGCGTGTGGCCGACGACGAGCCGCCGGACGCCCACCCCGGCAAGCAGCTCGTCCTCGTCGTCGGCGGGCTCGAAGAGGAAGCCGCGCATGTCCGACTGCGGCGAGGCGTGGCAGAAGAGCGCGCCGTCGAGCGAGACGCACTGGTCGAGGCCCGCGAGCTCGCGGACGAGGTCGTCCCCGAGCGCGCTGCAGGCGTAGCGGATCGAGCGCTGCACGAGCTCGACGTCGGGGGCGTCCCGCGGGCTCGCCTGCCAGCGCTCCCAGTTGCCGCGGATCCAGGTCGCGTGCGGCAGCTCGCGCAGGAGCTCGACGCACTCGCGCGGCCAGGCCCCGAACCCCGAGTAGTCCCCGCCGAGGAGCCAGCGCTGCGCGCCGGCCGCGCGGGCGTCCGCCAGCACGGCCTCGAGCGCCGGGAGGTTGCCGTGGATGTCGTAGAGCACGGCGAGCACGGCCCTAGAAAAGCGTCTCCCCCGCGCGCGCGCCGCGCCGGCGCGTGCGCGGCACGCCGGCGGCCTCGACGAGCGCCGCCTCGACGTCGTCGAGGATCGCGCGGGCCGAGCGCGACGCCACGATCGGCTCGCCGAGCCCCTCGACGTGGACGTAAGTGCGGCGGCCCTCGCCGCGCTCGCCCGGCTCGAGCGGGACGAGCGCGAAGACCCGGTCGGCGCGTACGAACTTGCCGTAGCCGAGCGGGATCATGCGGGCTTCGCGCTTGGTGGCCATCACTGCGAGGCGGCTCCGCCCCCGACCGAACTGTAATCCCGCGCCCGGCGGCCGTCGCCGAACGACGAAGCCCCGCCGCGGCGGGGCTTCTCGAGGTGGGCCGTACTGGGCTCGAACCAGTGACCCCCAGCTTGTCGAGCTGGTGCTCTCCCAACTGAGCTAACGGCCCTTGTCGCGGGGCGAGCATAGCAACGACAGGCGGGGCTGAGCGACCGCTCAGGCGCCCACCGCGGCGCCCGCCTCGGCGCCGGGCCGACCCGGCTCGGGCGGCAGCTTCCCGCGCGCCCGCATCGCCTCCTGGAACGCCTCGACGCTCGTGTGGCGGGGCTGCCAGTCGAGCGTCCGCTTGATCTTCTCGTTCGACGCGACCCAAGGATGGATCGCGAAGTGGAGGTTGCCCGGCGGCGTCTCCGACCGCCGCAGCCTCCACATCAGGGCGGCGAGGCGCCAGTAGAGGCGAAGCGGCACCCTGCGCCGCCGCATCCCGATCATCTCCGCGAGCTCATCGGCGGTGGCGGTCCCGTCGCCCGCGACGTTGAAGGCGCCGCCGTGCCTGCCGTCCAGGAGCCGCACGATCGCCTCGACCACGTCGTCCTCGTGCACGAACTGGAGCGGGACCGGGGGCAGGCCGAAGTCCGCCTGGAAGGGCTGGCTCGTCCAGAGCCGGACGATGTAGTTGTCGACGTTCGGGCCCATCACGATGCAGGGCCGCACGATCGTCATCACGCGGTCGGGGTTGCGCAGCGCCCAGAGCTGGCAGAGGCGGTCGCACTCGGCCTTGTCGCGCGCGTACTCGAAGTCGGGCACGCCGCGCACGGGATGGTCCTCGGGGATCGGCACCGGGTTGTCGGGGAAGGCGCCGTAGGCGGTGGTCGACGAGGTGACGAGCACCTGGCCGGTCCCGAGCTCCTCGGCGGCCTCGAGCACGTTCTGGGTACCGCCCACGTCGATCTCGTACATCGCGTGCTCGTCGTGGATCGGGTTGAGGACGAAGGCGAGGTGGACGAGCGCGTCGGGGCGCTCGCGCTCGATCGCCTCGCGCACCCTCCGCTTGTCGCGTACGTCGAGCTCGAGGTAGGCGACCTTCGGGTGGGGCGTGCGCGGCGGGCGCACGTCGGCGATCGCGACCCGCTCGGTGTCGTCGCGGTCGCGCAGGCGCTCGACGAGCCGCGTGCCGATGTAGCCGGAGCCTCCGGTCACGAGGTAGCGCATGTCGGATCCTCCTCCTTGGGGCGCGAGCCGATCCTAACGGCGCGCGGCCGGCCCATCGGGCGCTCCTGTGCGCTCCGGCCGATGCGCGCCGGCGCGCTTCGCCGCCGCGGCACTTGCGCGCGCCCGCGCGCGCCGCGACTATGCGCGCGATGGCGGCGCCGACGGTCGTCTTCTTCCCCGAGGGGGCGTTCGGGCCGACGAACAACTGCGTCGGGATCGCCGACGTGCTCCGCCGCCGCGGCGCCCGCGTCGTGTTCGTGGTCGAGGAGTCGTTCGCGGGGCGGCTCGAGGCGCTCGGCTTCGAGGAGCGGCTGATGCGGCTCGGGCCCCCGCCCGAGCGCGAGGAGGCGCCCGGCCAGTTCTGGAAGGACTACGTCGCGGAGATCGCGCCCGTGTTCCGCCGGCCGACGATCGAGCAGCTCGAGGGCTTCATCAAGCCGACCTGGGAGGCGCTGATCGAGGGGGCGCGCTACGTCGAGCCGCGGCTGCGCGAGATCTTCGACGAGCTGCGCCCGGACGCGATCGTGGAGGACAACGTCGTCGCCTTTCCCGCCGTCGAGACCCACGGCGCGCCCTGGGTGCGGATCGTCTCCTGCAACCCGCTCGAGCTGCGGGATCCCGAGCTCCCGCCCTGCTTCTCCGGCTACCGCAGCGACGACCGCTCGGGCTGGGAGGAGTTCCGCAGCGAGTACGCGCGCACGCACGCGGAGCTGCACGCGGGGTTCTCCGAGTGGGTGCGCGAGCAGGGGGCCGACCCCCTGCCCGAGCTCGAGTTCATCCACGAGTCGCCCTGGCTCGACCTCTACGTGTACCCGCGCGAGGCCGACTACCGGCGCTCGCGGCCGCTCGCGCCGGTCTGGCACCGGCTCGAGTCGTGCGTGCGCGCGACCGACGAGCCGTTCGAGCTGCCGCCGCAGGTCGCAGAGGGCGACGGCGCGCTCGTCTACCTCTCGCTCGGCTCGCTCGGCGGCGCCGACGTGGAGCTGATGCAGCGGCTGATCGACGTGCTCGCGCGCTCGCCGCACCGCGTGATCGTGAGCATGGGGCCGCGCCACGAGGAGCTCGCGCTCGGGCCGAACATG
>JADGHQ010000087.1 GCA_019683805.1 Thermoleophilaceae bacterium | reverse complement strand
CCGCAAGGCGGTGGAGCTGGCGCGGATGTTCCGCGACAACTTCGCCAAGCACGCGGACGCCGCCCCGGAGATCGCCGCGGCCGGCCCCCGCGTCTAGCCTCGGCAGGTGCTACCGGCGTCTCGCAGTCGCCTACCGTGGCAGCGAACCGGCACAACCCGTTGCGCCCAAGCCCTAACCACGGGTTGCCGCGCGCGTCTCAACTCAAGACCATGGAATCTCCCGGCCTTCCAACCGGTGACTGCTTCGAGGCGCGGCAGCTGATCTCGGTCCGTCTCGACTCCGAGCTCTCCGCCCTCGACGAGGTGCTTCTCGAGACGCATCTCGCCGTCTGCCCGGGGTGCCGCGAGCACGCGACGAAGCTGGCTGCGCTGACGAGCGAGCTTCGCAGCGCCGCGCTGGTCGTCCCGAAGCTCTCCGTGGCGATCCCGGCTCGAAGGCGCCGATACTGGCGCCTCAACGGCATGTCGGCGGCGGCAGCGACCGCTGTGGCAGCAGCTGTGGCGATCGTCGCGCTCTCGGCCGGTGGCGGGTCGTTCACGAGTCGCACGGTTGCCGTTGCGGGCCCGCCTCTCTACCAGCAGCTCAAGCTGAAGGAACAGCAGATGAATGCGCTCGCATCTGCACCGACCTCGACCCAGCGCCCGGCGGACGCGCCGAGCGGCCCCGACCCGAGCGTCGGCCCCTAGCTCCGTGCTCTCCGAGGGCCGAGTGTTAACGACTCGACTACGGAGCTGTCCACGAGATCGACGGTGCAGCCGCCGATCGCGTAGAGCCGCCCGTTCGCGGCGAAGAGCGCAAGCGCGTGGCGGGGCACCTCGAGCGCGGGGCCGCGACTCCAGCGGTGCGTTCGTGCGTCGTAGACGAAGGTCTTCGACTCGAGCACTGCGTAGATCCTCCGGCCGACCACGGCGGCGCCGAAGGTCTCCATCGGCGCGGGCATCGCCGGGCCGAGCCGCCAGCGGTTCGCGCTCGGATCGTAGATCCAGACCTTCCGGACGACGGCGCCGTCGCGGTTGCGGCCGCCGAGCGCCCAGATCTCGCCGTGGAAGGTGACGGCGGCGAGCGCCTGCAGGGCCGTCGGCAGCGGCGCGACGCTCCGCCAGCGGTTCGCGCGGACGTCGTAGGCGAAGACCGTCCGCGACGCGTGCAGCGGGTCGAGCCCGCCGAGTGCGTAGATCGTGTGGCCGAGGGGAGCGAGTGCGAGGTTCGTGCGCGGAGCGGGGAGGGGAGCGAGTCGGCTCCACTCCCGTCTGCGGACGTCGTAGGCGAGCGCCTGCCGGCCGTCGGCGACGCTCGAGTTGCCCCCGACGACGTACATCCGGTCGCCCACCGCCGTGCCCGCGGCGGCGCTGAACGCCAGCGGCAGCGGCTTCAGCGACGTCCACGTGCCGCGGATGGGGTCGAAGCGCTCGAACAGCGCAAGCGGACGCCCGGTGTTCCCGACCATCCCGGCGGCCACGTAGATCTTGCCGTCGATCTCGGCTGCGGCCGTGTAGCTGCGGCGGTGCGGCATCGGCGGGGCGAACCTCCACGCCGCCCGCTCGGGAGCGGGGGAGAGGTGCGGCCGCTTCGGTCTCGCCGCGGTGGATGCCGTTATCGCGACCGCGACCGCTGCGGCGACGACGAGAGCTCGCTTCACGCGTGCGCTACACCGGCTCGGCGAGCGCGTGCCGGAGCTCGTGCCGCTTCCGCTTGCGCTCGCGCATCCGGCGCGGATCGGGGACCGGGACCGCCGCGAGCAGCGCCTTCGTGTAGTCGTCCTTCGGGTCCGTGTATACCTCGGCCGCCGGCCCCGTCTCGACGATCTTCCCCTTGTTCATGACCGCGATCCGGTCGCTCATCGTCCGTACGACGGCGAGGTCGTGAGCGATGAAGAGGTAGCTGAGACCGAAGTCGCGCTGCAGGTCCTTCAGCAGGTTGAGGATCTGCGCCTGGATCGAGACGTCGAGCGCGGAGACCGGCTCGTCGCAGACGATGAGGCGGGGGTTGACCGCGAGCGCCCGCGCGATCCCGATCCGCTGCCGCTGCCCACCGGAGAACTCGTGCGGGTAACGGTTCACGTAGCTCGGGTCGAAGCCGACGATGTTGAGCAGCTCGCGGACGGTCGCGGCACGCGACTTGCGGGTCCCGATCGAGTGGACGATGAGCGGCTCCGCAACGATGTCGCCGACGGTCATGCGGGGGTTGAGCGACGCATACGGATCCTGGAAGACGATCTGCATCTCGCGGCGCATACGGCGCAGTGACTCGCCGCGCAGGCGCGTGATGTCTTTCCCCTCGAAGAAGATCCTGCCGGCCGTCGCCTCGAGCAGCCGGATCGCGCAGTAGCCGGTTGTCGACTTGCCCGAGCCTGACTCGCCGACGAGGCCGAGCGTCTCGCCCTCGTGGATCTCGAACGAGACGTCGTCGACCGCACGCACCCAGTCCCTCGTCCGCTCGAACAGGAAACCGCGGCGAACCGGGAAGTGCTTCTTCAGCCCTTCGACGACGAGGAGCGGTTGTCCGCTCACGTGGCGCCCACCTCCTGCGTCTGCGGCGAGCGCTCCGAGGCCGGATGGGCGGAGCGGACCCAGTGACCGGGGCGGATCTCGCGCAGCTCGGGCGGCTCGGTGGTGCAGGTGTCGCCGAGGCCCGCGTGCGGGCAGCGCGGGGCAAAGCGACACGCCTGCGGCGGGTCGATCAGGTCTGGCGGGCGCCCGGGGATGGCGGTCAGCCTCCGCTCCCGCACGCCCTCGTCTTCGAGCTGCGGCAGCGCGCCGAGCAGCGCCTCGGTGTAGGGGTGCTCCGGTCGGTAGAAGACCTCCTCGACCGGCGCGTGCTCGACGATCTGGCCGGCGTACATGACCGCAACGTCGTCCGTGGCCTCTGCGATGACGCCCATGTCGTGGGTGATCAGGATCATCGCCATCTCGTGCTCCGCGCGCAGCTCGTCGAGCAGGTCGAGGATCCCGGCCTGGACAGTGACGTCGAGAGCGGTGGTCGGCTCGTCCGCGATCAGCAGGCGAGGGTTGCAGGAGAGCGCGATCGCGATCATCACACGCTGGCGCATCCCGCCCGAGAAGCGATGCGGGTAGTCGTCCAGCCGCTGCCGGGCGTTCGGGATGTGCACCTCCTCCAGCAGTTCGACCGCTCGCCGGCGCGCCTCGTCGCGTGCGAGGCCGAGGTGCCGGCGGATCGTCTCGGTGAGCTGCGTCCCGATGGTCAGCGTTGGGTTCAGCGAGGTCATCGGATCCTGGAAGATCATCGCGATCTGACGGCCGCGCACGTCTTCGAGCTGGCGGTTCGAGAGCTTCGTCAGATCACGCCCGTCGAACACGATCGTTCCGTTGACGATTCGCGCCGGCGGCTGCGGGATCAGGCCCATGATCGAGAGCGCGGTGACCGACTTGCCGCAACCGGACTCGCCCACGATCCCGAGCGTCTTGCCGGTCTCGACCGAGAAGCTGACGCCGTCGACGGCGCGGACCACCCCCTCGCGCGTGAAGAAGTGTGTCTGGAGGTCCCTGACCTCGAGGAGGGCCACTCGCTACGCCTCTCTCGTCACGCGGGTGCGGGGGTCGAGAGCGTCGCGCAGACCGTCGGCGACGAAGAAGGCGCTCAGGATCAGCCACGCGATCGCGATGCTTGGGACGACGATGATGTATGGGTGGGTCTGATACGCCGTGTAACCGTCCTGGGCGAGCGAGCCCCAGGAGGCCTTCGGCGGGTTGATGCCGAGTCCGATGAAGGAGAGGAACGCCTCGCCCAGGATGACGCCGGGGAGCTCGAGGAAGACGAAGACGATCACGATCCCAAGCGTGTTCGGGAGCAGGTGACGGAAGAGGATCCGGTACCAGCGTGCGCCGATCGCTCGGGCTGCGCGCACGTAGTCGTTCTCCTTCAATGAGATGATCTGCCCCCGCATCACCCGCGCCGTGGTGAACCAGGAGGCGATCGTGAGCGCGACCACCATCGTCCAGAAGTTCACGGTGCCGAAGATCGCGAGCGTGATGATCGCGAAGGGCAAATAGGGGAGCCCGTAGAGCGCATCGAGGAAGCGCATCAGCGCGTTGTCGACCCAGCCGCCGATGAAGCCTGAGATCGAGCCGTAGAGGATTCCGATCACCATGATCGCGATCGTGGCGGCGAAGCCGATCTCGATCGACAGGCGGCCTCCGAGCGCGGTGCGGATGAGGAGATCGCGCCCGAACTGGTCGGTGCCGAACGGGTGCGCCGCGCTGGGCGGCTGATAGGCCTGGGAGAAGTCGACGGCGTACGGGTCTTCGGACTTGACGAGCGGCACGATGACGACGAAGGCGAGCATCACGAGGAACGCGGCACTGGCGATCACGGCGGCGCGGTTGCTCGAGAAGCGGTGGAGCGCGTCGCGCCAGAGCGACGAACGTGTCAGTGCCGCGCCGGCGTCGTGGAGCTGCCCAGCCTCGGCAGCCTGTACCAACGCTGCGTTGAAGCGCGCCTGGCGGTCCGTAGTGCTCATCGTCACGCTCTCTGGTCTCGCGTCCGCGGGTCGAGCACGCCGTAGAGGATGTCCACAACGAGGTTCGCGATGATGATGAGGATTGAGAGCAGCACGGTGATCCCCATCGTGACCGAGTAGTCCCGGGAGCTGACCGAGGTGACGTAGTACTTCCCGATTCCCGGAATCGCGAAGATCGTCTCGATGATGAACGAGCCGGTGATGATGTAGCCGAGCAGCGGGCCCGCCGCCGTCACCGCGGGAATGAGCGAGTTCCGAAGGACGTGGACGCCGACCACACGCCGCCAACGGAGTCCCTTCGCCTTCGCGGTGCGGATGTAGTCCTGCTGCAGCGTCTCGAGCATCGTTCCGCGCACGAGCCGCGCGAAGTACGTCATCGGCCCGAGCCCGAGCGCGATCGACGGGAGGATCCACGAGCGCCAGCCCGACCAGCCGAAGGTGGGGAAGCCTGTGTACTTGCCGAGCTTGAGCGCGAAGAAGTAGAGGAACAGGGTGGACGTGAGGAAGCTCGGGATCGCAAAGCCGATGTTCGAGAACGCCATCGCCAGGTAGTCGAACAGCGAGTTCTGACGTAGCGCTGCGAGGATCCCCAGCGGAACGCCGATCACGACTGCGAAGATCATCGCGAAAACCCCGAGCTGCACTGAAACCGGGAAGTGCTCGTTGATGATGTCGTTGACCGTCTGATTGCGCTGGAGCATCGACGGTCCGAGGTCATACGTGAAGACGCCCTTTACGTAGAGGGCGTACTGAACGTACCAGGGCTTGTCGAGGTGGAACTTTCGCTCCAGGTTTTTCTGGATCGAGGCCGGGATGTTCCGCTCGGTGTTCCGGAACGGATTTCCCTTGATCGCGCGCATCATCCCGAACGTGAGGAGGATGACGAGGAGGATCACGGGGATCGTCCAGAAGACACGCCTGACGACGAATGCGGCCATGTATGCGGGATGAAGCGGAGGGCAGAAGATCGGGGATGGGATGCCGTCCGGCATCCCACCCCCGTCCTCAGGTCGCTACGACGAGATGCTGACCTTGTCGAGGAAGACGTTGTCCATCGGGGTGATGAAGAACCCCTTCACCTTCGGGCGCACGAGCGCGGTGTAGGTGTACCAGTAGATGGGCGCGATCGGCATGTCGCCGTTCTTGCCCGTGAGGAGATCTTCGGCCTGCTGGTAGATCTTCGTCCGCTTCTCGGCGTCCTGGGTGTGGATCGCCTTGTTCATCAGGGCGTCGTACTTCTTGTTGCACCAGTTGGTGTTGTTGTTCCCGGAGTCGCACGTCCAGAGCGAGAGGAAGTTGTACGCGTCCGGATAGTCCGCGATCCAGCCCAGTCGGTAGGCGCCGACCGACGAGTTCGGCGGCGGGCCGAGGAACTGGAGGTACTGCTTCCACTCCTGGACCTTGATGTTCACGGTGATGCCTAGCTTCTGCCAGAAGCTCTGGATCGCCTGCGCGATCTGGATGTGGCCCGGCGAGTTGTTGATGTACAGGTTGATGTCCTTGACCGGGTTGGCGACCTTGGCCATGTACGACTTGGCGAGCTTCAAGCCGGCAGGTGTGTCGACTCCTCCCTGCGGCAGCCAGCCGTTCTTGTCGATGAGGTCACCGCCGGAGATGCCGATCGGCGTGAACGCCTTCGCCGGGACCTGGCCCGACTGGGTGATGTACTTGACGATGGCATGCCGGTCGATCGCCGCGGCCATCGCCTTACGCTGGTTCACGTCCGGGATTGCCTTGACGTTGAACCCGTAGTAGTACGTCCCGAGAGCCTTGTAGACGTGCCAGTCCGGCATCTTCTTCAGCTTCGGGATGTCGGTCGGGTTGAAGCCCGTGGTGTCGACGTCGATGCTGCCGGCCTTGTACGCGTTGAGCGCCGTCGAGGCGTCGGTGATGATCGGCATGTTCACGACGTCGAGCTTCACGTTCTTCGCGTCACGCCACTGCGGGTTCTTGACCAGCGTGAGCTTCGCGTCGTGCTTCCACGCAGCGAGCTTGAACGGGCCGTCGGTGACGATGTTGCCCGGCTCCGTCCACTTGTTCCCGTACTTCTGCACGGCGGGCAGGTACACCGGCAGGAACGAGGTGTGCGAGAGCTGCTGGATGAACCACGGCTGCGGCGAGACGAGCTTCACCTTCACCGTCCACTTGTCGGGAGCCGAGACGCCGACCTTGGCGCGCAGGGCGTTGCAGTCCTGTTTGCTCGTGTCGCAGGAGTTGTACGCCTGAGCGCCGACGATGCCGTAGAACTGGTAGGCGTAATCGGCCGCGAGCTCCGGCGAGATCGTCCGCAGCCACGACTGGACGACGTCGTTCGCCGTCACCGGCTTGCCGTTCGTCCACTTGTCGTCGTGGCGGAGGTGCAGGGTGACGTCGGTACCCTTGACCTGCCAGCTCTGCACGAGGCCCGGCTCCGGCTTCAGCGCGGGCGGCGGCCCGAGTCGAATCAGCGGATCCATGAGCTGGTTCAGGATGAACGCAGACGTCGTGTCCGTGGCAAGGCCCGGATCCAGCGACGGTGGCTCGGCACCGACCGACATGTTCAGGACCGCCTTCTTGTGCGACGTCGCCGTCGCCGCGTAGGCGGATCCTGCGACCACGAGGGCCAGGGCCAGCGCGATGCCGCCCCAGAAAGTCCCCTTCTTCCGCATTACCGTTCTTTCCTCCCTCCCGTTGAGGAATCGCCCTGGGCGTCCCCCGGTCACATCTGTGGTCCTCGGGACGCCGCCGACAACGCGACCCTCGGGCTGCCACTGCGCCGGATATCCGCCCTCAGCTTCACTAAAGACGTGCTGCGGCCGGCGAAGTTAGGCCGCGTCGCGCTGCCCGCTGTCCTCCTTCCGTCCGTCTCATCTTCGGATTCGTGTCCACAGGGCAACGTCGGCGAGATCCTAGTGATCTCCGGGGCATTCCTCCAGGGCTATTCCGCCGGTGCTGTGAAGGCCGTCCCTTACACGGCTGGGGGAGTCGCGCGTCGCGGGGACGTCGGCGGCTGGAGCAGCTCCCCGCGAGCGAGCCATAGCTAGCGGCCCGGCGGGCGGAGGACGGCGAAGGCGTCCGTGATCTCGAGCTCGCGGGAGCGGAAGCGGAAGAGCGCGGCGGGGCGGCCGCCGGCGGGGC
>JADGHQ010000086.1 GCA_019683805.1 Thermoleophilaceae bacterium | reverse complement strand
CGGGGGCCGGGGCCGCGCGCGGGGGGGGGTGGGGGGCGCGGCGGCCGGGGCCGGGGGGGCCCCCCCCCCGCCGCGAAGGCCGCCCATCATATAGACGCCCCCTCGCCTCGCCCGGAAAACTCCTGCAAGCGCGGGCCCTGCGGCGCGCGGCCGCGGCGCGCGGCGGCGGCGGCCCCCGCGCCCGGCGCGCGCCCCCGGCGCGGCTCGAGGGGCGCCGCGAACTAGGATGCGCTCCGATGCCCGAAGAACGCCGCGAGCTCTTCCTGATCGATGGGAACAGCCTCGCGTACCGGGCGTTCTTCGCCCTGCCTGAGACGATCGCGACCTCGAAGGGCTTCCCGACGAACGCGATCTTCGGCTTCGCCTCGATGCTCGTGAAGATCCTCACCGACTACGGGCAGAAGCCGACGCTCGTGGCCTGGGACGCTGGGATGTCCGGTCGCGAGCGGCACTACGACGCCTACAAGGCCGAGCGCCGGCCGCGTCCCGACCTGCTGTCGGAGCAGTGGCCGCACCTGCAGCCGCTGGTCGAGGCGTTCGGCTACGAGAACGTGCGCGTCGAGGGGTACGAGGCGGACGACGTGATCGCGACGATCGCGCGCCTGGCGCGCGAGAAGGGCATCGACGTGATGGTGGTCACCGGCGACCGCGACATGTTCCAGATCGTCGAGCCGGGCGTGCGCGTGATGGCCACGAGCCGGGGAATCACCGAGACGAAGGTCTACGACGAGCAGGCGGTCGTCGACCGCTACGGCATCCCCCCGAGGCTGATCCCCGACTTCTACGGGCTGAAGGGCGACACCTCGGACAACATCCCGGGCGTCCCCGGGATCGGCGACAAGACCGCGTCGCAGCTCCTGAACGAGTACGGGTCGCTCGAGGGCGTGCTGGGGCACGTCGACGAGATCTCGGGGGCCAAGCGCCGGGAGAACCTGCGCAACCACGCCGACGACGCGCGCGTGTCGAAGCTGCTCGCCACCGCGATCCGCGACGTGCCCGTCGAGATCGACGTCGAGCGCCTGGTCGCGCACGAGCCCGACCGGTCAAGGCTGCGCGAGGTCTTCCGCGAGTTCGAGCTGCGCGACCCGCTGCGGCGGCTCGAGGAGGCGCTCGGCGGGGAGGACGCGGCGGCGCCGCGCCAGGCGGCGGCGGTCGAGCTGACGGCGCGGGCGGCGCCCGTGCCGGCCGCGGAGGTGGGGCGGCTCGAGGGCGAGCCCGCGACGCTCGCGGCCGAGCGCGACCGCTCGGACGACGGCCGCCCGAGCGGGCCGCTTCGCTTCGCCGCGTACGCGGGCGGGCCGGAGGTGCTCGTCGGCGAGGCGGAGACGCTCGCCGCGCTGATGCTCGCCTGGGGCCCGCGTCCGGTCGTGGCGCACGACTGGAAGTCGATCGCGAGCGGCGAGGGCCCGTGCGACGCGCCGCCGCTCGAGCACGACACGATGGTCGCGGCCTACCTGATCGACCCCGCGCGCCGCAAGTACCCGCTGCGCGAGCTCGCCGAGGACCTGTCGATCAGCGCGAGCGTCGACGGCGGCGACGGCCTCGCGGAGGCGGCGCTCGTCACGCGCTCGCTCGCCGAGCGGCAGCGCGAGGAGATCGAGCGGCAGGGGCTGACGCGCCTGCTGCGCGAGGTCGAGCTGCCGCTCGTGCGCGTGCTCGTCGACATGGAGCGCGCGGGGGTGATGCTCGACACCCGCCGCCTCGCGCAGATCGGCATGAGCTTCGGCGAGCGCATCGCGGAGCTCGAGCGCGAGATCTGGGACCTCGCGGGCACGGAGTTCACGATCGGCTCGCCGCAGCAGCTCGCCGAGGTGCTGTTCGAGCGGCTCCAGCTCTCGCGCAAGCGGCGCGGCAAGACGGGCTTCTCGACCGACGCGCGCGTGCTCGCGGCGATCCGCGACGAGCACCCGATCGTCGAGAAGGTGGAGCGCTGGCGGGAGCTCACGAAGCTCAAGAGCACCTACCTCGACGCCCTGCCCGAGCTCGTCTCCGAGGAGGGCCGGCTGCACACCACCTTCAACCAGACCGCGACCGCGACCGGGCGGCTGTCGAGCACGAGCCCCAACCTCCAGAACATCCCGATCCGCAGCGAGGAGGGGCGCGAGATCCGCGCCTGCTTCGTAGCGCCGGAGGGCGCGCGGCTGATCTCGGTCGACTACTCGCAGATCGAGCTGCGGGTGCTCGCGCACGTGGCGGGCGAGGAGGTGCTGAAGGACATCTTCCGGCGCGGCGAGGACGTGCACGCCGCGACGGCGGGGGAGATGTTCGGCGTGGCGCCCGACCAGGTCGACCCGGCGACGCGCTCGAAGGCGAAGATGATCAACTTCGGGATCGTCTACGGGCTGTCGGCGTTCGGACTCGCGGACCGCCTCAACATCCCGCAGGAGGAGGCGGCCGAGTTCATCGAGCGCTACCTCGCGCGCTTCCCGAAGGTGCAGCGGTTCATCGCCGACACGATCGCGAGCGCGACGAACGAGGGCTACGTGAAGACGCTGTTCGGGCGCATCCGGCGGATTCCCGAGCTGCGCGCGCGCCAGCGCCAGACGCGGCAGCTCGGCGAGCGCATCGCCGTGAACACGGTGATCCAGGGCACCGCGGCCGACATCATCAAGGTGGCGATGGTGCGCTGCCACGACGCGCTCGCCGCCGCGGGCCTGAAGACCCGGCTCGTGCTCCAGATCCACGACGAGCTGCTGTTCGAGGCGCCCGACGCGGAGGTCGAGCGCGCCTGCGAGATCGTCTGCCGCGAGATGGTCGACGCCTTCGAGCTCGACCCGCCGCTCGCCGTCGAGGCCGGCGTGGGCCGGAACTGGCTCGAGGCGAAGTAGACGGCGCGCGGTCACGCCGGTTCGCCGGGGTCGGGTCGCACACCAGGGGTGTGCAGCAAAGCCAAACGCGGGCCGAAACCATAACTGTACACGCCAATGGCGTGTTCGCCGGTTCCTGGCGTTAAGATGCCCGATTCGCAGGGGGCGCTGTGCATCGACGTCAAAAGCGTTGACGCGACGCCTTGCCCGCTGTTAAATGAGACTGTACAAGGCAGCGGCACGAAAGGACTTGCTATGGCGCAAATTGCGTCGCGGGGAGCGACGATGGCGGTCGATTGGGAGCAGCGGATCGACTTCGCAAAGCTGCGCACCGATCGCTTGGAGCGAGCGCGTGCGGCGCTTGCCGATTCCGACCTGGGCGCGCTTCTGCTCTTCGATCCGAACAACATCCGCTACGTCACCAGCACGCACCTGGGCGAGTGGTCCCGCGACAAGAACGCGCGCTTCGCGCTCCTGACGCGAGAGGGCGCCCCGTTGCTGTGGGACTTCGGCTCCGCGGCGCGCCATCACCAGCTCTATGCGCCCTGGCTCCCGCCGGAGAGCTTCCGCGCCGGCGTGGCTCCCATGCGCGGCGCGATGCCCGACGAGACCGGCGTGCCCGACTCCCTGGCGGCGGCCATCGCCCACGAGCTTCGCGAGCGGGGTCTCGAGGGCGAGCCGCTCGGCATCGACATGACCGACATGGTGACGCTCCACGCGCTGCACCGGGCGGGGGTCTCCACCGCCGACGGCTCCCAGGTCATGCTCGCGGCCCGCGCGATCAAGACCGATGAGGAGATCGCCCTGCTCGACCACGCCGCGGCCATGGTCGACGCCGTTTACGAGCGCATCTACGAGATCCTGCGGCCTGGGGTGACCGAGCGCCAGGTGGTGGCGGAGGCACAGCGCCTGCTCTTCGAGCTCGGCTCCGAGCAGGTAGAGGCGATCAACGCGGTGTCCGGCGATCGCTGCAACCCCCATCCCCACGTCTTCTCCGATCGGCTGCTGCGGCCGGGCGACCAGGCTTTCTTCGACATCATCCACTCGTTCATGGGCTACAGGACGTGCTACTACCGCACGTTCAACGTGGGCGGGGCCAACCAGGCCCAGATCGACGCGTACAAGCAGTGCCGCGAGTGGCTCGACGAGGCCATCGCGCTCGTCAAGCCGGGCGCGACGACGGACGAGATCGCCTCGGTGTGGCCGACAGCGGAGGAGCTCGGCTTCGCGGACGAGGCCTCCTGCTTCGGGCTCCAGTTCGGCCACGGCCTGGGGGTCGGGCTCTACGAGTCCCCCATGATCTCTCGCCTCCACAGCCTCGAGCACCCGGTGCGGATCGAGGAGGGCATGGTGTTCGCGCTCGAGACCTACTGCGCGGCGCGCGACGGCGTCTCCGCGGCGCGCATCGAGGAGGAGGTGCTCGTCACGAGCGACGGCAACCGTATCCTCACGCGGTTCCCGGCCGACGAGCTCCTCGTCGCGGGCCGCGTCTACGTCCGCGGTGCAGACCTCGTCGACTCCGGTCGGCCGACCGGAGCGGCGTCGTCGGCGCGCCCCGACGCGGCGCCCGCACCTGCGGCCGCCGGATAGCTCCGGCCAGCTAAGCGGAGCGCTGGTCGCGGTCGCCGAACCGGGGGTCGCCCAGCCGGCCCACCACGATCCAGATCGCGTGCACCGGCTCGTGGCCGACGGTCGCGAGCCGGTGCGGCGAGGTGGACTCGAAGGAGATCGAGTCCCCCGGACCGAGCAGGTACTCGTCGAACCCGACGGTGACAGCCAGCCTGCCGCTCAGCACGTGCCCGTACTCCTTGCCGGCGTGCCGCATGAGCACGCCCTCCTCGCACGAGGCGCCGCCGGGCTCGTAGGTCACGTAGAGGAAGTCGACTTCGGGGTCCGCGGAACGGGTGAGCCGTTCCCAGCGGACTCCTGACGCAAGGGCGATGCGCTTGCGCTCTCCCGGGCGGACGACCGGATCCAGCCCGCTCGCCGGCGGGTGAGATCCGTCTGTCGCCAGGCCGGTGATCGGACCGTCGCCCGGCTCCGAGAAGAGCGCGTCGAGCGAGATCCCCAGCTCGCTGGTGATTGCATACAGGGTGCCGACGGATGGAGTCGCCTTTCCACGCTCGATCTGGGAGATCAGGCTCGGCGAGACCGAGAGCCGCCGTGCCAGCTCGCGTATGGAGAGGCCGAGGTCGAGCCTGCGCTGGCGCACACGCTCGCCCACCGCCGACGGCGAAGGCCCGCGGGGCGCCGCCGTCTGCCCGGGATCGTTAGTGGACATGGGGCCAGTGTACCCCAATCAACCACCTGCTCAGTATCACTGAACAGTTCGCGCTGCGAAAGCGCCGGGGCATGCGCAAGAGCGTGTGTTGACGCTTGACAGAGGGGCCGGGACGTGTAGTAGCATTTAACTCGTCCCGTTCTTGCGGCGATCATCTCAACCCCTCGCAGAGTCATATGCCGGAGTCGAGCCAGCCTCCTGAGACCGTCGCCGTCGGCATGCCGGCGGCCTACTCATCTCCTCCCGCGCGAGCGGCTGACGCCGAGTCGGCCGAGCACCAGACAAGCGCCTTCGAGCCGGATGGCATCAGACGCACCTTCGGCCGGGTGGTGAGCTCGCGCGCCGCGGCTTCGGCCGGGATCTGGGTGGCCACGGGCCTCCTCTTCCTGGTCAGCTGGATCGTGCAGCCCCAGAGCGTGAGCCACAGCTCGCTTCTCGGAATGCTGCCGTTCGCCGCTGTCCTGGCCATCGCGGCCATCGGGCAGACGCTCGTGATCCAGCAGGGAGGGATCGATCTCTCGGTTCCCGGCCTGATCTCGCTCACGGTCGTGATCGTGACGCGCTACCCCAACGGCGACTCCGGGAAGCTGCTCGCGGCGCTCCTGCTCTCGCTGGCGGTGGCGATCGCGGCCGGCGCGGTCACCGGCCTAATCGTCAGCAGGATCGGCATCACGCCGATCGTGGCGACGCTCGGCATGAACGCGCTCCTGTACGGAGGCGTGCTCGAGATCTCGGGTGGCACGCCGCGCACCACGACGCGCGCGCTGCACAGCTTCGCGAGCAGCAGGGTGGCGGGCATTCCGACCACGGTCGTGATCGCGGTCGTCGTCACCGCCGCCGTCGCCTTCCTCGTCAAGAAGACGGTCGGAGGGCGGCGCTTCGAGGCGGTGGGCGCCGGCCTCGTCGGCGCCCGTGCCGCGGGCATCGAGGCCCATCGTCACCAGGTCGCCGCGTACGTGGGAGCCACGCTCATGTACTGGGTGGCCGGGGTCCTGCTCGCCGGTGTCGTCTCGACGCCGAGCGCGTTCCAGGGCGACAGCTATCTGCTTCCGTCCGTCGCGGCCGTCGTGCTCGGGGGCACCTCGCTGCTCGGAGGGCGCGGGTCGGTCGTGGCGAGCGCGGTGGCGGCGCTGTTCGTCAGCCAGCTCGATCAGCTTGTCTTGACGACGGGGGCGAAGGACGCCGTCCAGAACCTGGTCCAGGCCGGCGTGCTCGCGATCGGCATCGCGATCTACAGCGTGCCGTGGAGCCGTCTGCGGGAGTGGTTGCGCAGCGAGCCAAGGCGTCGCGGCGAAGGCGCGGCGCTCCAGGAGTGACGTGCTGCGAGACGAGAAGCGGTACCGACGACCGCGATCGATTCGAGTGATGCGAGAGCTCTGCCTCGCAACGGCTGATGAGAGGAGGACGACGCTGATGCGTCTCGGTTCCAATGTCAGGAAATCCGCGGCTGTGCTTGCCGCGGTGGGGATGGTCTCGGCGGTGGCCGCCTGCGGCTCAGGCTCCGACTCGGGGTCGGGCTCGAGCGCGACGGCGGGCGGCGCCGGGAGCGGGAGCAAGCCGTCGTGGTGCGGCGACAAGGAGATCACGCTGGCCCTCGCCGACGGCTTCGGCGACAACAACTGGCGGCGAATCACCGCCGCGGAGGCCCGCGACGAGGCCAACAAGTGCCCGAGCGTGAAGAAGTTCGTCTACACCGACGGCCAGGGCAACACGCAGAAGGCGATCTCCGACATCCGCGGTCTCGTCGCCCAGGGCGTGAACGCGATGGTGGTCTTCCCCGACGCCGGAAAGGCTGTCCTGCCCGCGTTGCGGCAGGCTCATCAGGCTGGCGTCGTGACCGTGCCCTATCGCGTCTTCCCTGGCGGCAAGGCCGGGCAGGACTACGACTACTACATCTCGACCGACTTCTCGAAGGCGGGCGAGCTCTGGGGCAAGTGGATCGTCAAGGCCCTCAAGGGCAAGGGGCTGATCGCGAACCTCGGCGGACCCCCGGCGAACTCGCAGAGCCTCGCGGAGTACGAGGGCATGAAGCGGATCTTCGCCAAGTACCCGGGCATCAAGTTCGTCGGCCAGACGCCGTACAACGTGACCAACTGGGATCCGGCGCAGACCCAGAAGGTGGTGACGGCGCTGCTCGCCAAGTACCCGAAGATCGACGCGTTCACCACCGACTTCGGCGCGGCGCTCGCGAGCTCGTTCGGCGCCTTCGCGCAGGCCGGCCGCAAGATCCCGGCGGTCGCCACGGAGGACTCGAACCAGCTCTCCTGTGACTGGATGGAGAAGCGGAAGAGCAACCCCGACTTCCAGCTCTTCACGGTCGACTCCCAGAACTGGATGGTCCGCACGGCGATCCAGTTCGCGGTCGCGAAGGCGAGCGGCGGTCAGGTGCCCGCCTCTACGGAGGTTCCGCAGAAGCCCTTCGAGGACTCGATCGGCAAGCAGCCGCATCCGGTCACTTGCGACAAGTCCCTCCCTGGCGACGCGTTCCTCTCGAGCCACCTCAGCAAGTCCCAGATCAAGGCAGCGCTCGGCTCCTAGCCGGGCCGGTGGCGGCGGGGGGCCCGCGGGGGGGGTGCCCCCCCCCCCCGCCCCCGGCCCCCCCCCCCCGAGCCCA
>JADGHQ010000085.1 GCA_019683805.1 Thermoleophilaceae bacterium | reverse complement strand
GGCGCGGGGGGGCCCCCCCCCCGCGCCGGGGGCGGCGCCCGGCGGGCCGGGCCCCCCGCCGCCGCCGAGGAGCTGCGCGCGGCAGCCTGGGCGCTTGCGTCCTGACGCCGCGCATCCGCGGTGGCCGCGGGCGCGCTCGCGGCTACCATCGGGGCCGCGATGGCCCCGCGTCCTCGGAGCTCGCTGCGCCTGCTGGCGCCTGCCGCGCTCGTCGCGTCCCTGATCGCGTTCGCGGTCGTGATCGGCTCCTCGGGCGTGGACGAAAGCGCCCGGCCCAACGCGGCGGGGGCGAGCGACTCCACGCGGTCGTCGGGGGGCGGCGCACAGCGCCCGGCCCGCCGCGCGTACACGGTAAGGCCGGGCGACACCCTCGTGAGCATCTCGCGGAAGACGGGTGTCCCGGTGACGCGCATCGAGGAGCTGAACCCCGAGCTCGACCCGCAGAGCCTCGTGGCCGGGCAGAGGATCAAGCTGCGCGAGTGAGCCCTCGGGGAGCACGCGGAAGCGAACTCGCAACGCAGCTCGCGCGGGTCGCCGCCCTGGTCGCGGCGGTCGCCGCGCTGGTCGCGCTCGCGCCCGCGCGTGCGGCCGCGCTCGCGCCGCAGCCGCTCCCCCGGCTCGAGTCGCGGGCGGCGATCCTCGTCGACGCGCGCACGGGCGAGACGCTGCTCGCGCAGAGGCCCGACGCCGAGCTCGCGATCGCGAGCGCCACGAAGCTGATGACCGCCCGGCTCGCGCTCGAGCGCACCCGGCCGGGCGAGGTCCTGACCGCGCCCGAGTACGACGCCGCGCCGGCCGAGTCCCAGATCGGGCTGCGCAGGGGCGAGCGCATGACGGTGCGCGACCTGATGCGCGCGCTCCTGCTCGAGAGCGCGAACGACGCCGCGGAGACGCTCGCGGTCGGCGTGTCGGGGTCGGTGGGCGCGTTCGTGCGCGAGATGAACGCCGAGGCGGCGCGGCTCGGCCTCGGGCACACGCACTACACGAACCCGATCGGCCTCGACCGGGGCGACAACCGCTCGAGCGCCGCCGATCTCGCCCGGCTGGCGCGGCTCCTGATGCGCGAGCCCGCGTTCGCACGCATCGTCGACCGGCGCCAGGCGCGCCTCACGAGCGGCGCCTACCCGCGCGTCGTACGCAACCGCAACCTGCTCGTGTGGCGCTACCCGTTCGTCGACGGCGTCAAGACCGGCCACACCCGCAAGGCCGGCTACGTCCTCGTGGGGTCGGCGAGCGGCGGCGGCGCGCGCGTGATCAGCGTCGTGCTTGGCGAGCCGAGCGAGGCGGCGAGGGACGCCGACACGCTCGAGCTGCTCCGCTACGGGCTCGGCCTGTACGAGCGGGTCACGGCGATGACGCCGACCCGCCCGGTCGCGCGCCTCCCGGTGAGCTGGCGCGACGAGCGGGTGGGCGTGGCGCCCCCCGCGCCCGTGCGCGTGACGGTGCGACGCGGCGAGCGGCCGCAGCTTCGGCTCGAGCTCCCGCGCCGGCTCCAGGGCGAGCTCCCGCGGGGGCGGGTCGTGGGGCGCGCCCGGGTCGTCGCCGACGGTCGCGTGCTGCGCACCGTGCCGCTCGTGACCGCCGAGCGCGTGCCCGGAGCGGGGCCGCTGCGCAGGCTCTGGTCCGGCCTCGGGCCGGTGCTCGGGGCGATGCTCGTGCTCGCCGCGCTGCTCGCCGCTACGCTGGTGTTGCTGCGGGTGCGCGCCGTGAGGATGCGAAGCCGCAGATCGAGGACGACGAGCCGATGATCATCACCGTCACCCTCAACGCCGCGATCGACAAGACGCTCGCGGTCCCCAACTTCACGCTGGGGCGGCGCCACCGGGCTGTCGAGCAGACCTCGATGCCGGGCGGCAAGGGCGTGAACGTGGCGCGGGCGCTGAAGGCGCTCGGCCAGCCGGTCATCGCCACCGGCGTCGCCGGCGGGCCCACGGGCACGCGCATCATCGAGCAGCTCACCGACGAGGCGATCCTCAACGACTTCGTGCGCATCCGCGAGGAGTCGCGCACCTCCACGGCGGTCGTCGACCCGACCTCCGGCGAGCAGACCGAGATCAACGAGCGCGGCCCGCTCGTGGCCGAGGCGGAGCTCGAGCTGTTCGTCGACAAGCTCCTCTACCTGGCGAAGGGCGCCGGCGTGTGCGTGTTCGCGGGCAGCCTCCCGCGCGGGGTCGACCCCGAGATCTACGCCGAGCTGATCGGCGAGATGCACAAGCTGGGCGTCACTACGGTGGTGGACTCGGAGGGCGACGCGCTGCGCCTCGCCGCGCGCGCCGAGCCGACCGTCGTGAGCCCGAACGAGCTCGAGGCGGAGGAGCTCGTGGGGCACGAGTTCGCCGACGACCTGGATCGCCTGCGGGCGGTCGCGGAGGTCGCGGAGCTCGGCCCGCGCGAGGTGCTGATGACGCGGCCCGACGGGTGCGTGGCGCTGCTGCCGAGCGACGGCGCCGAGGGCGCCGCGACGAGCGAGACCTACCGCGTCACGCTCCCGCCGCTCGAGCCGGTCTCGTCCGTCGGCTCGGGCGACGCCTTCCTTGCCGGCTACGTGGCGGCGCGCTACGTGGGAAGCCCGCCCGAGGACTGCCTGCGCTTCGCCGTCGCCTGCGGCGCCGAGTCGACCCAGCACTTCGGCGCCGGCGTGCTCGACCCGCGCGAGGTCGAGCGGCTCCTGCCCGAGGTGCGGGTCGAGCAGGTCGAGCTGCCCGCCGTCGAGGCGCGCCGCTAGGCGCGCCCTGCGCCCGGGCACGTTTCGCCTCGCCGCTGCGGGGAACGCTCTCTACATGCGCTCTCGGTCATCCCGCGGATCGGCACGTGGGGTGGCGGAGGACAAGCGCGGCACCCCGCAGGGCGAGGCGGCCGCGACCGACAAGGTCGTCGGGCGGATCTCCGCGTCGCGTTCACCGTCGACGAAAGGGCAGCCGGCAATGACGATCGCCCCACCGCCACTCCGCACCTCCCACGCAGCGGACTCCCGCGTCCGCGAGCGTCTGCTGTTCTCGCGCTATCAGCGCTACGGCGACACGGAGGCGCGCGAGGAGCTCTGCGAGCGCTTCCTGCCGCTCGCGCGCCGCCTGGCGCGCAAGTACGAGCGCATGAACGAGCCGTTCGACGACCTGCTGCAGGTGGCCTGCGTCGGCCTCGTGAAGGCGATCGACCGCTACGAGCCCGAGCAGGGGACGGCGTTTGCGAGCTACGCGGTGCCGACGATCCTGGGCGAGCTCAAGCGCTACTTCCGCGACTCCGGCTGGTCGGTCCACGTCCCGCGCGGGGTGCAGGAGCGCGTCCTGCGGGTCAACCAGGCGATCGGGAAGCTGTCGCCGGAGCTCGGCCGCTCGCCGACGCCAGCCGAGACGGCGGACCACCTCAACGAGCGTCTCGAGGACGTGCTCGAGGCGCTCGAGGCCGGCGGCGCGTACAACACGATCTCGCTCGAGGCGCCTGTCGGCGGCGACGACCCGGACGCGGGCACCTACGCCGACGCGGTCGGCGGCACGGACGACCAGTACGACATGGTCGAGCTGGGGGACATCCTCTCGCGCGCGATGGCCGCCGTTCCCCAGCGCGAGCGCATCATCCTCTACCTGCGCTTCACCGAAGGGCTCACGCAGTCCGAGATAGCCGAGCGGCTCGGGATCTCGCAGATGCACGTGTCGCGGCTGATCCGGCGCACGCTCGACCGGCTGCGGGTGGTGGCGTCCGCGCATTCGGGGTGAGCGGGCGGCCGCCCGAGGGGGGCTCCGAGCGGTGAGTGGGCGGCGCCGGAGGAGGTTCGAGCGGCCGTTGATATCGTCCGTTCGGTCCGTCGCCGACCATAGGATGCCGCCATGGAAGTAGAGATTGGCCGAGGTAAGAAGGGCCGTCGCGCATACGGCTTCGACGACATCGCGATCGTGCCGTCCCGAAGGACGCGCGATCCCGACGACATCGACATCACCTGGACTCTCGGTCCCTACCGCTTCGAGCTCCCGCTGCTCGCGTCCGCGATGGACGGGGTGGTGTCCCCCCGGACCGCGGGCATCCTCGGCAAGCTGGGCGGACTCGCCGTCCTGAACCTCGAGGGCATCTTCACCCGCTACGAGGACGCCGACGCGCAGCTCGAGCGCATCGCCAGCCTCCCGCGCGAGCACGCCACGGCCGAGATGCAGGCGATCTACCGCGAGCCCGTCAAGCCCGAGCTGATCGCCCAGCGCATCCGCGAGATCAAGGAGCAGGGCGTGGTCTGCGCGGCGTCGCTCACCCCGCAGAAGGTGCGCCAGTACTACGAGGTGGCGCTCGACGCCGGGCTCGACGTCCTCGTCATCCAGGGCACGGTCATCTCGGCCGAGCACGTCTCCACGACGAGCGAGCCGCTGAACCTCAAGGAGTTCATCCGCCAGGTGCCGGTGCCGGTGGTCGTCGGTGGCTGCGCCTCCTACTCCACGGGGCTGCACCTGATGCGCACCGGCGCGGTGGGCGTGCTCGTCGGGGTCGGCCCCGGGGCGGCGTGCACCACGCGCGGCGTGCTCGGCATCGGGGTCCCGCAGGCGACCGCGATCGCCGACGTGGCGGCCGCGCGCTCGCAGCACATGCTCGAGACCGGCGACTACGTGAAGGTGATCGCCGACGGCGGCATGCGCAACGGCGGCGACATCGCCAAGGCGATCGCCTGCGGCGCCGACGCCGTGATGATCGGCTCCCCGCTGGCGCGCGCCTATGAGGCGCCGGGGCGGGGCTACCACTGGGGGATGGCGACCTTCCACCCGACGCTGCCGCGCGGAGCCCGCGTCAAGACCACGCAGAACGGCACGCTCGAGCAGATCGTGCTCGGCCCGGCTCACGAGAACGACGGCACCTTCAACCTGATGGGCAGCCTCCGCACCTCGATGGCCACCTGCGGCTACGAGGACATCCCGGACTTCCACCGGGCCGAGGTGATGGTCGCGCCCGCGCTGCAGACAGAGGGCAAGCAGCTCCAGCGCAGCCAGGAGATCGGCATGGGCGCGACCGCTGCGGCGGCTGCGGCTCCGCGGCCGAGCGAGGGCGCCGACGCCTCGAACGGCGCGTCGCCGAATCCGGCTCTCGTGGGCGAGTGACGGACGCGATCGCGCAGGGCACAGCGGTCCGCGACAGCGGAGCCGCCGGCAACGCGATCGCGGCCGAGCGCCGCCACGACGAGGTGCTCGTCCTCGACTTCGGCGGCCAGTACTCGCAGCTGATCGCTCGCCGCGTACGCGAGTGCGGCGTCTTCTCAGAGCTGCTGCCGCACCACGTCGGCATCGACGAGATCCGCGGCCGCAGGCCGCGGGGCCTGATCCTCTCCGGCGGCCCGGCCTCGGTGTACGCCGAGAACGCGCCGCGGCTGCGCCCGGAGCTGCTCGAGCTCGGCATCCCCGTGCTCGGCATCTGCTACGGGATGCAGGCGATCGCGCTCGAGCTCGGCGGCCGCATCGAGTCGGCGCCGGTCGGCGAGTTCGGCCGCTCGGAGCTGACGGTGACCGAGCCCGGCCGGCTGTTCGCGGGGCTGCCGACCGCGCAGACGTGCTGGATGAGCCATCGTGACACGGTTTACGAGGCGCCGCCCGGGTTCACCGCGCTGGCCTCGTCGACCGAGTCGCCGGTCGCAGCGTTCGAGGACGGCGTGCGCGGGCTGTACGGGATCCAGTTCCACCCCGAGGTCGTGCACACGCCCTACGGCACGGACGTGCTGCGCCGCTTCCTCGACGACGTCTGCGGCTGCGACATGCGCTGGAGCGCCGAGTCGGTGATCGACGAGCAGGTCGAGCGGATCCGCGCCCAGGTGGGCGACGGGCGGGTCATCTGCGGTCTCTCCGGCGGCGTCGACTCGTCCGTCGCGGCGCTGCTCGTGCACCGCGCGATCGGCGACCAGCTCACTTGCGTGTTCGTCGACCACGGCCTGATGCGCAAGAACGAGGCCGACCAGGTGATCGCCGCGTTCCGCGACACCTTCCACGTTCCGCTCGTGGCGGTCGACGCGCAGGAGCGCTTCCTCGCGCGCCTCGCCGGGGTCACCGAGCCCGAGCGCAAGCGCAAGATCATCGGCGAGGAGTTCATCCGCGTGTTCGAGGAGGAGGCCGCCAAGCTCGGCAACCCGAAGTTCCTCGTCCAGGGCACGCTCTACTCCGACGTGATCGAGTCGGGCGGCGGCACGGGCGCTGCGACGATCAAGTCGCACCACAACGTCGGCGGCCTGCCGGACGACCTCAAGTTCGAGCTGGTCGAGCCGCTGCGCACGCTCTTCAAGGACGAGGTGCGCGTCGTGGGCCAGGAGCTCGGGCTGCCGGAGCGCCTGGTGTGGCGCCAGCCTTTCCCCGGTCCGGGGCTCGCGATCCGCATTGTCAGCGGCGAGGTCACGGCCGAGCGCCTCGCGATCCTCCGCGACGCCGACTTCATCCTGCAGGAGGAGATCCGCGCCGCCGGGCTCTACCGCGAGCTGTGGCAGTCGTTCTGCGTGCTGCCCGCGGACCTGCGCAGCGTGGGCGTGCAGGGCGACGAGCGCACCTACGGCTACGCGATCGTCATCCGGGCCGTCACGAGCGACGACGCGATGACCGCGGACTGGGCGCGGCTCCCCTACGACCTGCTCGAGCGCGTCGCCTCGCGGATGATCAACGAGATCCAGCAGGTGAACCGGGTGACGCTCGACATCACCTCGAAGCCGCCCGGCACGATCGAGTGGGAGTGAGCCCGGCGGGACGCCGCTCGGCGGACCGCTCGGCCCGATCCCGAGCCGCCGCGCGCCGCATGCGCCGTGCACGGGTACGCTTGCCGCATGGGCATCCTGTCGTGGATCGTCTGGGGGTTGGTCGTCGGCGCCGTCGCACGGCTGCTGCACCCGGGACGGCAGGCGATCGGGTTCGTGATGACGATCGCGCTGGGCATCGCGGGGTCGCTCATCGGCGGATTCGTCTCGACCGAGGTGCTCGACATAGCCGACAGCGACGAGTTCGACCTGGGCAGCTTCGCGATCGCCGTGGGGACGTCGCTCCTCCTGCTCGCGATCTGGGAGGGCGTCGCGAGGCGGCGCGAGGCGCACGGCTGACCCGCCGCGGGGTCGTCGCGGGTCCCGGCGCTGCGCCCGCCTATGAGTACTGGTCCCAGGCCTTGAGGAAGGGCAGCGGGTCGACCGGGTGGCCTCCGTCGTACCAGCCCGGTGGCGTCCACATCTCGAGGTGCAGGTGGCAGGCCGTCGCGTCGCCGGTGTCGCCCACGTTGCCGATCTGCTCGCCCGTCGAGACGTGGTCGCCGGGGGAGAACGGCGTCGGCGCCCGCAGGTGCATGTAGGCGTAGTCGTAGCCCGACGCGTCGCCGTGGATCACGAGGTAGTACCCCGCGGCCGACTGGTACTGCTTGAACTCGACGGTGCCGCCCTCCACCGCCACGAGCCGCACGCCGCACCTCGCGAGCACGTCCTGCCCCTGGTGCGAGTGTCCCGAGCGGCCCGCGCCGAAGCGGGCGCCCGCCCCGCCGAAATCGTGCCGGCCGCGGACGGGGAAGATCCGCTGGTAGAGGTCGAACGAGTCGCGCTCGCTGGTCGGCGCCTGGGCGCTGCGGGCGGTCGCGCCCTGCGGCGTCCTGGCGGCGAGGCGGAACGCGTAGCGGCCCTCCGGCTGCGGCTTGCCGCCCGCTGTGCCGTTCCACGAGACCTTCCTGACGACCCCGGGCTCGACCTCCTGCACGGCCCACGACTTCACGACGGCGCCGTCGTCGAGCCGCACGACCTCGACCTCGATGTCCACCGGCGACGGCGCGAGCGCTCGGTAGGCGAAGACGATCCCGCTCGCCGAGCCGGCGAACGCCTTGTTCGAGCTGATCGCCGTCTCGAGCTGCGGGCCGCCCGGATCGCGCGGCCCCGGCACGGGCGTGAGCTCGCCGGTCGCCGGGGGAGGAGGCGGGGGCGGGA
>JADGHQ010000084.1 GCA_019683805.1 Thermoleophilaceae bacterium | reverse complement strand
AACGCGGCTCCCGCGCCCGCCAGAAGCAGCCGGCGGCGCCCGGCGGCCCCGGGGGCGCGCCCGCCCGCGCCCGCGCGCGCGAGCGCCCCGACCGCGCGCGCGAGCCGCGGCGCGCCGCGCGCGAGCGCGCCCGCGGCGAGCGTGCAGACGTCGGCCCCGGCCAGCGCGGCGGCGCACCCGGCGGCCCAGGCCAGAGCCGCGGTCACGCGCCCGCCTCCTCGAGCCTGCGCGCCAGCGGCGACCCCTCGGGCGCCCGGCACCTGACCCCGCCGCCGCGCGCCGAGTAGAGCTCTCGCACCGCCGCGCCGCCGGCCGCGCGCACCACCTCGGCCACCGCGGTGACCCGCCTCGCGCCGTCGGGCAGCCGCGCCTGCTGCACCACCACGTCGAGCGCGGCCGCCACCTGCTCCCGCACCGCAGCGTGCGGCAACGCCACGTCAGCCATCAGCGCGAGCGTCTCGAGCCGGCGCAGCGCGTCGTCGGGCGAGTTCGCGTGGATGGTGGCGAGCGACCCCTCGTGCCCCGTGTTGAGCGCATTGAGCAGGTCGAGAGCCTCGCCGCCGCGCACCTCCCCCACCACGATCCGGTCCGGGCGCATCCGCAGGGCGTTGCGAACGAGCTGGCGGATCGTCACCTCGCCGCGCCCCTCGAGGTTCGCCGGGCGCGCCTCGAGGCGCACCACGTGCGGCTGGCGCAGCCGCAGCTCGGCCGCGTCCTCGATCGTCACGATCCGCTCCTGCGGCCCGATCGCGCCCGAGAGCGCGCCGAGGGTCGTCGTCTTGCCCGAGCTCGTGCCGCCCGCGACGAGCACCGTCGCGCGCGCCGCCACGCAGCGGGCGAGCAGCTCGGCGACGGGCTCCGGCATGGTGCCGACCGCGACCAGCTCCTCGAGCGAGAAGCCCCGCCGGCGGAAGCGCCTGATCGTCATGCAGGGCCCGTCGATCGCAAGCGGCGGGATCACGACGTTCACGCGGGATCCGTCGGGCAGCCGCCCGTCGCAGAGCGGCGAGGCCTCGTCGACCCGGCGCCCGAGCGGGGCGAGCACGCGCTCGATCGTGTCGCGCAGCTCGGCCTCGCCCGCGAACGAGACGCCCGCCGGCTCGAGCCGCCCCCGCCGCTCGACCCAGACCGACTCCGGCCCGTTGACCATCACCTCGTCGACCTCGGGATCCGCGAGCAGGGGCTCGAGCGGCCCGAGGCCCGTCGCGAGCCGCACCACCCGCTCGGCGAGGTCCGCCCGCTCCGACTCGGACAGCGCCGCCGCCTCGCGGTCGACGAGCTCGCGCACCTGCGAGCCGAGCGAGCCGGGCCGCGCGCCGCCGCTGCGCGCGCGCTCGATCAGCTCGCGCCGGAGCGCGGCCGCCAGCTCGTCGAGTGCCTGCATGCCCTGGGAAGGCTCAGGGGCGGCCGAGCTCGCCCCCCTCGCCGGGGCGGCCGGGCGCCGCGGCTCCGGGCGCCCGCCCCTACGCTTGCCTCACGATGCACGAGCCCGCCCCCGCGCTCGCACATGCGCGCAGGCGCCGACGCGGCGTGATCGCGGTGCCGCGCGAGCGGCTCCAGCGCCTGCTCGCGGAGGGCGTGCTCGTCGCGATCGCCGCCGGCGGCCTCCTGCACCTGGCGGGCGCCGACACCGGCGGAGACGCCGTGTGGGCCGCCTGTGCCGGCACGATGCTCGTGCCGCTCGGCTGGTCGGCGCTGCGCTCGCTGCTGCGGGCCGACGTGGGCGTGGACCTGATCGCGCTGCTCGCCATGGCGGGGGCGCTCGCGCTCGGCGAATACCTGGCGGGCGCCGTGATCGCGCTCATGCTGTCCGGCGGCAACGCGCTCGAGGCGGCCGCCGCCGGGCGCGCCCGGCGCGACCTGACCAGGCTCGTGGAGAGCGCCCCCCGCATCGCGCACCTGCGCCGCGACAGCGCGATCGTGGAGGTCCCCGTGGACGAGGTCGCCCCGGGCGACCTCGTGGTGGTCCGCAGCGGAGAGGTCGTGCCGGTCGACGGCGAGGTGGCAGGCGAGGCGGCGGTCCTCGACGAGTCGACGCTCACCGGCGAGCCGCTGCCGGTCGAGCGCGGCCGCGGCGAGCTGGTGCGCTCGGGCTCGACGAACGCGGCGGACCCCTTCGAGCTGCGCGCCCTGCGGCCCGCCAGCGAGAGCGCCTACGCCGCGCTCGTGCGGATCGTGCGCGAGGCGGAGCGCCGGCGGGCGCCGTTCGTGCGGCTCGCGGACCGCTACGCGCTCGTGTTCCTGCCGCTCACGCTCGCGATCGCCGGCGGAGCCTGGGCGCTCAGCGGCGAGGCGGTTCGGGCGGTGGCGGTGCTCGTGATCGCCACGCCCTGCCCCCTGATCCTGGCCGCGCCCGTCGCGATCGTCTCGGGCCTCTCCCGCGCGGCGCGCGCCGGCGTGATCGTGAAGGGAGGCGCGGCGATCGAGAAGCTCGGAGAGGCCCGGTCGGTGCTGCTCGACAAGACGGGCACCCTCACGATCGGGGAGCCGGCGGTCGAGCGGATCACGAGCTTCGGCGAGCTGTCGAGCGAGGAGCTGCTGCGGCTGACGGCCTCGCTCGAGCAGCTCTCGGCGCACGTCCTGGCCGAGGCGGTGGTGCATGACGCCGAGCGGCGCGGCCTCGGGCTCGAGCCGCCGACCGCGGTCGTCGAGTCGCCGGGCCGGGGGGTCGAGGGCGAGGTCGCCGGCTGCCGGGTGAGCGCCGGCGCCCCGTCGTGGCTCGCCGAGCGCGGCGTGGACCTGCGCGGGATGGCGGTCACGGGCTCGGGCTTGGACGGTCGCGCGCGGATCCTCGTGGCGGTCGACGGCCGGCTCGAGGGCGAGATCGCGATGAGCGACCGCCTGCGCCCCGACGCCAGGGCGCTCGTCGAGAGCCTGCGCTCGGCCGGCGTGCGAAGGGTCGCGCTCGTCAGCGGGGATCGCGAGCGCGTGGCGCGCGCGGTGGCGGCGGCGGTCGGCATCGACGAGGTGTACGCCGACCAGACGCCCGAGTCGAAGCTCGCGCTGGTCAGAGAGCTCGAGCGGCAGCCGGACGCAGCGCCTGTCGTGATGGTCGGCGACGGCGTCAACGACGCGCCCGCGCTGGCGCTCGCCGACGTTGGGATCGCCATGGGATCGGCGGGCGCGACCGTTTCGTCGGAGACCGCCGACGCGGTGATCACGATCGAGCGGATCAGCCGCGTCGCGGACGCGGTGCGTATCGGCCGCCGCTCCCTCCGCATCGCGCGCCAGAGCGTGGTCGCCGGGATCGGGCTGAGCGTCATCGGGATGGGGTTCGCCGCCGCCGGCTACCTGTCGCCGGTCGCGGGAGCGCTGCTGCAGGAGGGGATCGACGTCGCGGTGATCCTGAACGCGCTGCGCGCGCTGCGCGCCTGACGGCTACCCGAGCAGCTGACCGAGATCGTCGATCTCGACGGCGATGCCGTGCGGGGGCGGCTCCGCCGCCGCAAGCGTCGCGAAGTAGGCGCCGAGCCAGCGCCCGGAGATCTTGCCCGGGGGCCACCAGAGGGGCTCGACGTCGAGCTCCGACGCCTCACCGCGGCCACCGGTGATCTCCGCCCGCAGATAGCGCGGGCTGCCGCCCGTGAGCAGCAGGCCGCGGAGCACCGGGCGGTACTCCGGCACCTCGACGTCCGCGCCGGCGTCGGCGGCGATCGCGTGAGCCACCACGTCGGCCTGCTGCGCGGCGAGGCCGCCCTGCTTGACCGGGATGTTCGTGCAGTCGCCCGCGGCGTAGACGTCCTCTTGGCGCTCGACGCGGCAGTGCCGGTCGACCGGGAGAAAGCCGGCGCCGTCGGCTGGCAGGCCCGGGATCTCGGGCCCGACGAGCCGCGGCAGGGTGATCACGCGGTCGGCGGGCACGCTGCCCTCGGGCGACACCACTAGCCCCCCGGGCCGCGCCTCCACGGGGTACAGCCCGGTGTGGATCTCGATGCCGCGGTTCTCGAGGAGCGAGCGTACGCCCTCGCTCGCCTGACGGCCGAAGACGCCGAGCGGCGCGTCCTCGGGGGTGACGAGCGCCAGGCTCATGTCCTCGACGCCGCGGCGCGCCGCGAACGCGGCCGTCAGCAGCGCGAGCTCGTACAGGGGGAGCGCCCAGACGACACCCGGCGGCACCGCGAAGACGAGCGTGCGAGCGCCTTCGCGCCCGAGCTCCTCGAGCAGCTGGGAGAGCTCGCGGCGCTGCTCGGCCGACCCGAACGTGAGCGCGCCGGGGAAGGGGTCCACCGGGCGCGCGCCGATCGCGATCGCGAGCAGGTCGTACTCGAGCCGGCGGCCGTCGGCGAGCACGACCGCGTGCTCGTCGGGCTCGACCGAGGCGAGCGCGCCGTAGCGGTGGTGCGCGGAGTGGTCGGCGGCGATCTTGCCCAGGTCGAAGCGGGTCATCTCCCCCAGCCCGAACGGCTCGGCGACAGCCAGGGGCCGGTAGGTGAAATCGGGGTCGGGCGACACGAGCTCGACGTCGACCAGGCGCGGCGCGAGGGCGTTGAGGCCCATCACGATCTCCACGGCGGCGACCCCGCCGCCGGCGATCAGGACCCGCTTCTGCTGCTTGACACGGCTCACGTTCGCCTCACCGACGATCACATGGTCGCCCATCTCGGCCGGCGGCGCGTGCGTGCGGGGGCGAAGCGCTCCCGGCGCCCGTTCCGATCGCGCCGGGCGACTTGGGCGGATCGCCAAGGAAAGGGAAGAGCCGCTCCGTAGAGCAGCCCTCCCAGGGCGTATCACCGCTTTCGCGATGATCGTTTCCGTGCAGCGATCATCCCGCTGCGGAGCGGGCGCGGCATCGGGGCAAACTACGTATTGGACGGACCCCTCGCGAGCCGCCCGCTATAGTCGTTCGTAAGTTCGTCAGAGGTCGAACCAGCGGCTTGCGCGAGATCCATCACCCCAAACCGGAGGAGATCACGCTCCCCGACGTCCTCCACGCCCTGAGCGATCCCGTGCGCCTGGGGATCGTGGAGACGCTCTCGGTGGATCGGGAACGCTCTTGCGGTACCCTTGGGAATGGGTCGATCTCGAAGTCCACCCTCTCCCACCACCTGAAGGTCCTCCGCGAGGCAGGACTCACGTGGACGAGGGTCGAAGGTACCCAGCGGCTCGTGTCGCTCCGCACCGAGGAGCTCGAGGAGCGTTTCCCAGGTCTCCTGGGGTCGGTGCTCGGGGCGGCGAAGGTCGCCTCGTAGGGCGCTTCTTCCGGCGCCAACGAGGGTTGTAGCAAGAGGCGCGTCCAGGCGCCGACTTCCCGGGTGCGCGCCGCCCGGACGGAAGAAAGACTCGAGCCAAAGCGTCGACCGTAAAGAAGGCGTAAAGAAGGTTGCAGGATCAACAAATCCTGCTAATATTTGATTCGGATCGAACTTTCCAAGCAAAGGAGCATCCTGACGACCAAGCGACAGACCGCGACGGCCCGTAAGGCCGTAAGGGAGCCGGACGAGCTCCGCGCTCAGCGCGCCGATTGGGAGAACGACGGCAGCGTCGACTCGCTGCAGCAGTTCCTGAACGAGGCGCGCCGCTACCCGCTGCTCACCGCCGCCGACGAGATCGAGCTGGCAAAGCGCATCGAGCGTGGCGACATGGAGGCCAAGGACCGCATGATCAACTCGAACCTGCGGCTGGTCGTCTCCATCGCGAAGAAGTACCAGGGCCAGGGTTTGAGCCTGGGCGACCTCATCCAGGAGGGCATGCTCGGCCTCATCCGCGCCACCGAGAAGTTCGACTGGCGCAAGGGCTTCAAGTTCTCGACCTACGCGACGCTCTGGATCAGGCAGTCGATTCAGCGCGGGCTCCACAACTCGGCGCGGACGATCCGCCTGCCGGTCCACATCGCCCAGCGCGAGCGCAAGATCGCGCGCCTCGACCGCGAGCTCTCGGTTCAGCTCGGCCGCGAGCCGACCGACGAGGAGATCGCCGAGGCAGCCGAGCTCCCGCTCGACGAGGTGATCGAGATCCGCAAGGCGGCCCAGCCGACCACGAGCCTCGACCAGACCGTCTCCGACGACGGCGACACGGCGCTCGGCGACCTCCTGCCCGCCGACCGCCCCTCGCCCGAGGACGAGATCGCGGACGACATGCGCACGCAGGCGGTGCGACGCGCGATCGCGTCGCTGCCCGAGCGCGAGCGCGACGTCGTCGAGCTGCGCTTCGGGGTGGACGGCGAGCCCACGCCGCTGCGCGAGACCGGCCGCCTGCTCGGCCTGTCCGCCGAGCGGGTGCGCCAGCTCGAGGAGCGCGCGCTCGCCCACCTCGCGGCGAGCGGCGAGCTCGATTCCTTCCGCGAGGCGGCTTGAGCCTCCGCGCCGGCCCTCGGCCGGCGCCGCCACCGACTCCCCCAGCCGGAGGGGGAGGCGTGAGCTTCCCCCTCCGGTCCGGTGGCGGCCTCGATGCGGCACGCGGCCGGCAAGTCCGCGCGCGCGGCGCGCGCGCCCGCGTTCGTGGCGACCGCAGGCCGCCCTCCATTAGCATCGAGGGCATGGCGCTGCCCCCTGGACCGCGCATCCCGCCCGCGCTCCAGACGCTCAACTGGGTCGTCCGCCCGGAGGCGTTCATGCGCGCCTGCCGGCGCCGCTACGGCGACGTGTTCACGGTGCGCCTGGCGCAGGTCGGGACGCTCGTGTTCAGCTGCGACCCGGCCGAGCACAAGCGCGTGTTCACGGCAGACCCCGACGCGCTGCGCGCGGGCGAGGCGAACGCGTCGCTCGAGCCCGTGCTCGGCGAGCGCTCGGTGCTGCTGCTCGACGGCCGCGAGCATCTGCGCCAGCGCCGCCTGATGCTCCCGCCCTTCCACGGCGAGCGACTCGCCCGCTACGAGGAGCTGATGCGCGAGATCACGGACCGCGTGGTCGACTCCTGGGAGGTCGGGCGTCCACTGAAGCTCCAGGACGAGATGCAGGCGATCACGCTCGAGGTCATCCTGCGCGTCGTCTTCGGGATGGCCGAGGGCGAGCGCCTCGAGGAGCTGCGCCGGCTGCTCAAGCACCTCCTGCGCGTGGCCACGCGGCCGATCGCGCTCGTGCCGTGGCTGCGGCGCGAGGACGTGCCGGGGCCGTTCCGCGCGGCGATGCGCGCGAAGGCCGCAGTCGACCGCGAGATCTACCGCCTGATCGACGACCGCCGCGCGGACCCCGGGCTCGACGAGCGCGAGGACATCCTCTCGATGCTGATGCTCGCGCGCGACGAGGACGGCGAGCCGATGACCGACGTCGAGCTCCGCGATGAGCTGATGACGCTCCTGCTCGCGGGCCACGAGACGACGGCGACGGCGCTCGCATGGGCGTTCGAGCGGATGTTCCGCACGCCCGGCGTGCTCGAGCGGCTCGCCGCGGAGGCCGCCGCCGGCGAGGAGACGCGCTACGCGGACGCCACGGCGCGCGAGGTCCTGCGTCTGCGCCCGCCGATTCCGCTCGTGGCGAGGCACGTGCGCGCCCCGTTCGAGCTCGCGGGCTATGAGCTTCCCCCGGGCGTGATCGTCGCGCCGTGCATCTACCTCACGCACCGGCGCGAGGAGATCTACCCCGATCCCGAGGAGCTCCGGCCCGAGCGCTTCCTCGACGTCCAGCCCGACACCTATGCGTGGATCCCGTTCGGCGGCGGCATCAGGCGCTGCCTCGGCGCGAGCTTCGCGCTGTTCGAGATGCGAGTGGTGCTCCAGGCGATCCTCTCCCGCGTGAGGCTCGCTCCCGAGCGGCCCGCCGACGAGGGCACGCGGCGGCGCGCGATCGTGCTCGCCCCGCGCCGCGGCGCGGGCGCCGTGGTGGCGGAGCGGCGCGAGCGGCCGCGCGAGCCCGCGCGCGGGGCGGCGGCGGTCGTCTAGGGTCGCCGCCAGCCGAGCCGAGGGCCCGCCGCGCCGGCGGTCCGCCCGCCTCACAGCGACTCCTCCACCCGCCGCCCCCCCGCCGGCTCTCCCGCCGGGCGCGGCAGCAGCCGGATCT
>JADGHQ010000083.1 GCA_019683805.1 Thermoleophilaceae bacterium | reverse complement strand
CGGTGACGAGGAGCGCGAACTCCACCGGCTCAGTCTAGGGCCGCGGGTAGCATCCTCGCTCGTGACGGCGGCATACATCGTCGACGCGCTGCGCACGCCGATCGGCCGCTACGGCGGCGCCCTGTCGAGCGTGCGCCCGGACGACCTCGCGGCGCGCGTGATCGCGGCCGCCGTGGAGCGCTCGGGCCTGCCCGCGGGCGAGATCGAGGACGTGATCTTCGGCTGCACGAACGGCGCCGGCGAGGACAACCGCAACGTGGCGCGCATGGCAGCCCTGCTGGCGGGCCTGCCCGTCAAGGTGCCGGGCGTGACCGTCAACCGCCTCTGCGCCTCGGGGCTCGAGGCCGTCAACCAGGCGGCGCGCGCGATCGCGGTCGGGGACGCGGACCTGATGCTGGCGGGCGGCGTCGAGTCGATGAGCCGCTCCCCGTTCGTGATGCTGAAGCCCGAGCGCGCGCTGCCGCGCGGCGACGCGCAGCTCGTCGACACGACGATCGGCTGGCGCTTCGTGAACCCGCGCATGCGCGAGCTCCACTCGACCGAGTCGATGGGCGAGACGGCCGAGAACGTCGCCGAGCGCTACCGCGTCTCGCGCGAGGACCAGGACGCCTTCGCGCTCGAGTCGCACCGCAGGGCCGTCGCGGCCGCGCAGGCGGGGCGCTTCGACGACGAGATCGTGCCCGTCGACGCCCCCCGGCCGGAGGGCCCGCCGGTGACCGTGCGCGCGGACGAGGGGCCGCGCCCCGACACCACGCTCGAGCGCCTCGCCGCGCTGCGGCCGGTGTTCCGGAAGGGAGGCACGGTCACCGCCGGCAACAGCTCCCAGATCAACGACGGGGCGGCGTGCCTCGTGCTCGCGAGCGAGGAGGCCGCGGGCCGGCTCGGGCGCGAGCCGCTCGCGCGCGTCGTCGCCTGCGCGGCGGCCGGCGTCGACCCCGCCTACATGGGCGTCGGCCCGATCCCCGCGACGCGCAAGGCGCTCGCGCGGGCCGGCCTCGCGATCGACGACCTCGACCTCGTCGAGCTGAACGAGGCGTTCGCCTCGCAGGCGCTCGCGTGCGCGCGCGAGCTCGGCATCCCGCACGAGAAGCTCAACGTGAACGGCGGCGCGATCGCGCTCGGGCACCCGCTCGGCTGCTCGGGCGCGCGGCTCCTCGCGACGCTCGTCTGGGAGCTTCGCCGCCGGGGCGGGCGCTACGGGCTCGCGACGATGTGCGTCGGTGTCGGGCAGGGGGTCGCGACCGTGGTGGAGGCGCTGTGAGAACGATGCGCGAGCTGCGCGGCCTCTCGGCCGCGGTGACGGGCGGAGCGCGCGGCATCGGCGCCGCCATCGCGCGCGAGCTGGTCCGCGCCGGCGCCCGCGTGGCGATCGGCGACCTGGACCGCGAGACGGCCGAGCGGACGGCCGCCGCGGCCGGCGCGGGCGCGATCGGCCTCGACCTGGACGTGACGAGCACGGAGTCGTTCCGCTCGTTTCTCGACGCCGCCGAGCGCGCCCACGGGTCGCTCGACGTGCTCGTCAACAACGCCGGGGTGATGTGGGTCGGCCCCTTCGAGGAGGAGCCCGAGGCCGCGGCGCTCAGGCAGTTCGAAGTGAACATGCACGGCACGGCGCGCGGCATGCGGCTCGTGCTCCCCCGCATGCTCGAGCGCGGCAGCGGCCACGTGGTGAACGTCGCGTCGATGGCGAGCAAGGTCACGCCCGCGGGCGAGGCCACGTACGCGGCCTCGAAGCACGCCGTGTACGGCTACAGCGCGGCGGTGCGGGCAGAGATCGAGGGCCGCGGGGTCGAGATCTCGGTGGTGATGCCCGCGGTGGTCGAGACCGAGCTCGCGCGCGGGACAAGCCACGGGCGCGCCCGCAGGCTCGAGCCGGACGACGTGGCGAACGCCGTGCTCGACGCGCTCCGCAGGCCGCGCTTCGAGGTGTACGTGCCTGCCGGCCTGGCCGCGCTCTCCCGCCTCTACGCCGCGTCCCCGCCGCGGCTGCGGGACGCGCTGGCGCGCGCGCTCGTGCCGAACCAGGTCAGGCTCTCGAACCGGGGCGAGCGCGCCGAGTACGAGCGGCGCGCGCTCGCGGCGTCGGCCGACCCGGACGGCACGGGCCGCAGCGCCCGGTAGATTGCGCCTCCGTGATCGACTTCGAGCTCACTGACGAGCAGCGTCTGGTCCGCGAGACCGCCGCCGAGTTCGTCGACCGGGAGGTCATCCCGGTCGCGCGCGACAACGACCGCAACGAGCGCTTCGACGAGGGGCTCGTGCGGAAGCTCGCCGAGATGGGCTTCCTCGGCGCGATCGTGCCCGAGGAGTACGGCGGGCGCGGGATCGACTACCGCACCTACTGCCTGATCGTCGAGGAGATCGGCCGCGGGGACTCGTCGATCCGCACGGTCGTGTCGGTCCAGACGTCGCTCGTGTGCACGCCGATCCTGCGCTGGGGCGACGAGGACCAGAAGCGCCGCTGGCTGCCGCAGCTCTGCAGCGGCGAGATCCTCGGCTGCTTCGGACTCACCGAGCCGGACACGGGCTCGGACGCCGCGAACCTCAGGACGCGCGCCACCAGGATCGATGGCGGCTGGCGCATCAACGGCCGCAAGCAGTGGATCTCGAACGGCACGAGGGCAAAGGTGGCGCTGATCTTCGCGCAGACCGACCCGGAGCTGAAGCACCGCGGGATCGCGGCGTTCCTCGTTCCCACGGACACCCCCGGCTTCAGCGCGAGCGCCGTGCACGGCAAGCTCGGCCTGCGCGCGTCCGACACGGCGGAGCTCTCGCTCGACGGCGTCGAGGTCGGCGACGAGGCGCTGCTCGGCGAGGTGGGCGACGGCTTCAAGATCGCGATGTCGGCGCTCGACTCCGGCCGCCTCAGCGTGGCGTCCGGATGCGTGGGGATCTGCCAGGGCTGCCTGGACGCGTCGGTGTCGTACTCGAAGGAGCGCATCCAGTTCGACCGGCCGATCGCGAGCTTCCAGCTCGTGCAGGAGATGATCGCCGACATGACGCTCGACACCGAGGCCGCCCGGATGCTGTGCTGGCGCGCGGCCTGGCTGAAGGACATGAGCAGGCCCAGCACGACCGAGACATCGATCGCGAAGCTGTACGCGACCGAGGCGGCGGTGCGCTGCGCGAACCTGGCGATCCAGGTGCACGGCGGCTCCGGGTATGTGGACGACTACCCGGTCGAGCGCTACCTGCGCGACGCGCGCGTGACCACGCTCTACGAGGGCACCTCCCAGATCCAGAAGCTGATCATCGGCCGCGCCGCGACGGGCGTGAACGCGATGACCTGACGTGGCCGGCGAGCCCGTCACAGTCGAGACGAGGGGCGGCGTCGGCATCGTCCGGCTCGACCGCCCCGAGGCGCGCAACGCGCTCTCGCCGGAGGTGTTCGAGGCGCTCGGCGAGGCGATCGACCGCTTCGACGCAGACCCCGGGATCGGCTGCATCGTGATCGCCGGTTCCGACGAGGTGTTCGCCGCCGGCGCCGACATCAAGGCGATGCGCGATCGCAGCTTCCAGGACGCGATGACGCAGCCGAGCGCCCGGTTCTGGCCGCGCCTCGCGGCCTGTCGCACGCCGCTCGTCGCGGCCGTCTCGGGCTTCGCGCTCGGGGGCGGCTGCGAGCTGGCGCTCGCCTGCGACATGATCGTGGCCTCGGAGACCGCCGAGTTCGGGCAGCCCGAGATCACGCTCGGGATCATCCCGGGCGGCGGGGGCACGCAGCGGCTCGCGCGCGTGCTCGGAAAGCAGCAGGCGATGGAGCTCGTGCTGACCGGGCGGCGGATCCGAGCCGCCGAGGCGCACGAGCTCGGCATCGTGAACCGCGTGACCCGCGAGGGGGAGTGGCTCGACGCGGCGGTCGAGCTCGCGCAGCTGGTGGCGCGCCGGCCCCCGATCGCCGTCCAGCTCGCCAAGCAGGCGGTGCTCGCAGCCGACGAGACCGCTCTCTCGGCCGGCCTCGCCTACGAGCGGCGGCTGTTCGAGCTGGCGATGGCGACCGAGGACCGCGTGGAGGGCATGAGCGCCTTCATCGAGAAGCGCAAGCCCCGCTTCCGCGGCAGGTGATGGCGGCGCCCGAGGTACCTGATCGCCTCGGCGTGGTCGGGGCCGGCACGATGGGCTCGGGCATCGCCCAGCTCGGCGTGCTCGCCGGCATCGAGACGTGGCTGCACGACCCGTTCGCCGACGCCCTCGAGCGCGGCGCCGAGCGTCTGCGCGAGGGCCTGCGCAAGGGCGCGGAGCGCGGGCGCTGGGGCGAGGACGAGGCGCGGGCCGCGGGCGAGCGGCTGCGGCTCGCGCTCTCGCTCGAGGAGCTCGCGGGCTGCGGGCTCGTGATCGAGGCGGCGCCCGAGCGCCCCGACCTCAAGCGCGAGCTGTTCGCGCGGCTCTCCGAGATCTGCGGCGACGACGCGGTGCTCGCCACCAACACGTCCTCGATCCTCATCAGCTCGCTCGCCGCCGCTGCGGCGCGGCCCGAGAACGTCGTGGGGATGCACTTCTTCAACCCGCCGCCGCTCATGCGCCTGCTCGAGGTGATCGCGGCCGCCCAGACCGGCGAGCGGGCGCTCGCGATGGCGCGCGCCGTCGGCGAGGCGATGGGCAGGCGCGTGATCGTCGCAAGCGACGGCCCCGGCTTCCTCGTCAACCGCTGCGGCCGCCCGTTCGCCGGGGAGGCGCTGCGGCTGCTCCAGGAGCGGGTTGCGACCGTCGAGCAGATCGACCGAATCTGCCGGCTCGCGGGCGGCTTCCGCATGGGCCCGTTCGAGCTGATGGACCTCGTCGGGATCGACGTGGGCTTCGAGGTCGCGAAGTCGTTCACCGAGCAGAGCTTCGGCGAGCCGCGCTGGAGGCCGAGCCCGCTGCAGGCGCAGATGGTCGCGGCCGGGCGGCTCGGCCGCAAGACCGGTCGCGGTTGGTACTCGTACGACCGAGGGCCGCACAGGCCGGACGACGAGGACCCGCCCGCGCCCGGCGGCGGCGCGGGGCGCGTCGTGGCGATCGACGGCTCGGGCGTGCTCGCCCGGGAGCTGCGCGAGCGCGCGGCGCGCGCGGGCTTCGACGTGCGCGAGCCGGCGGAGCTCGGCTCGCAGGCGCCCTGGCTCGTCGTCGACGCGGAGTGCCCGGCGCCGCTCGCCGGGGAGGACCTGCTCGGCGGGGCGCCCGGCGGCCCGCCGCTGCTCGTGCTGTGCGCCGACCGCTCGCTCGCCGAGCGCGGCCGGCCCGAGGCCTGCGGCTTCCACCTGCTGCCGCCGCTCGAGGGCGCGAAGCTGATGGAGCTGACGCGGCTCCCGACCACCTCGCCGGCGGCGGCCGCGGCGGCGGAGGAGCTCGCGAGCGCGCTCGGGCTGCTGCACGAGTGGGTCGAGGACGCGCCCGGGCTCGTGCTCGGGCGGATCGTGTGCCAGCTCGTGAACGAGGCCTGCTTCGCCGTCGGCGAGGGCGTGGGCTCGCCCGAGGACGTGGACGCGGGCGTCACGCTCGGGCTCAACCACCCGCGCGGGCCGCTCGCGTGGGGCCGCGCGATCGGGCTCGACCACGTGCTCGCGACGGTCGACGGCCTGTGGGCCGAGCGCCGCGAGGAGCGCTACCGCGCCGCGCCGCTGCTGCGGCGGGCGGTGGCCACGGGCGCCTCGATCGGCTGACGCGCACGCGACGACGCGGCCCGCGCCGGGGGGCCTCAGCGATCGCTGCCCTCGCGATGCCGCGCGGCGCGCGGATATGCTCGCGCGCAGCCGCATTCCGCAGCCGAGGAGGAGAGCCGATGTCCACCACAGCGCCCGAGAGCCTGGGCGACGCAGCCCGCTCGTTCATAGCGTCCGCCCCGCACAAGCTGCTGATCGGTGCGGACTGGGTCGACGCCGCGGACGGCCGCACCTTCGAGACGATCGACCCCGCCACCGGGAATCCGATCTGCGCCGTCGCCCACGCGGGCGCCGAGGACGTCGACCGCGCGGTGCGCGCGGCGCGGGCCGCCTTCGAGGGGCCGTGGTCGCAGCTCCCGGCGGCGGGGCGCTCGCTGCTGATGAGCAGGCTCGCCGACCTGATCGAGGCGAACGCGGAGGAGCTCGCGCAGCTCGAGTCGCTCGACAACGGCAAGCCGGTGACGATCGCGGCGGCGGTCGACGTGCCGCTCTCGGTCGCCCACCTCCGCTACTACGCCGGCTGGCCGACGAAGATCGAGGGCGAGACGATCCCGGTCTCGTGGCCGAGCATGTTCACCTACACGCTCAAGGAGCCGGTGGGCGTCTGCGGGCAGATCATCCCGTGGAACTTCCCGCTGCTGATGGCCGCGTGGAAGCTCTCCCCCGCCCTCGCGGCCGGCTGCACCGTCGTGCTCAAGCCCGCCGAGCAGACGCCGCTCACCGCGCTGCGGCTGGGGCAGCTCGTCCAGGAGGCGGGCTTCCCCGAGGGCGTCGTGAACATCGTCACGGGCGACGGGGAGACGGGGGCCGCGATCGTCGACCACCCGGGCGTCGACAAGATCGCCTTCACGGGGTCGACCGCCGTCGGCCGCGAGATCGGCGAGAAGTGCGGGCGCAGCCTCAAGCGCGTGACGCTCGAGCTCGGCGGCAAGAGCCCCAACATCATCCTCCCCGACGCCGACCTCGACGCCGCGATCAACGGCTCCTTCCAGGCGATCTACTTCAACACCGGCCAGGCCTGCCAGGCGGGATCGCGGCTGTTCGTACACAAGGACCACTACGACACGGTCGTCTCGGCGCTCGCCGCCGCCGCGCGTGGCGCGAAGCTCGGGCCGGGCCTCGACCCCTCGACGCAGCTCGGCCCCGTGGTGTCGGCCGAGCAGTACGAGCGCGTGATGGGCTACATCGAGTCGGGCCGCGAGCAGGGCGCCGAGGTGGTCGCCGGCGGGTCCGGCGCGAACGGGCGGCCCGGCTACTTCATCGAGCCCACGCTGTTCACCGGCGTGACCGACGACATGCGCATCGCGCGCGAGGAGATCTTCGGACCGGTGCTCGTGGCGATGCCCTACGAGGACCTCGACGAGGTGGCGCGGCGCGCGAACGACACCGAGTACGGGCTCGCCGCCGGGGTGTGGACGCGCGACGTCGCGAGCGCGCACAGGCTCGCGCGGCTGCTGCGCGCCGGGTCGGTCTACATCAACGTCTGGGGTCCGAGCGACGCGGCGGCCCCCTTCGGCGGCTTCAAGGCGTCCGGCATCGGCCGCGAGATGGGGCACGCGAACCTCGACGCCTACCTCGAGGTGAAGACCGTCTGGACGAGCCTCGCCTGAGATGGCGACCGCGGACCTCACGGTGATCGCCCTCGGCCGCGCGAGCGCGAGCGCGAGCGAGTACGTCGCCGAGATCCAGCGGCGGCTCGCCGCGCAGGACAAGGTGCGCTACCGGATGCACGCGATGGGCACCTCGCTCGAGGGCCCGACGCGCGACATCCTCGAGATCGTGGCCGAGCTCCACGCGGTCCCGTTCGAGCAGGGCGTCCCGCGGGTCTACACCGTGCTCAAGCTCGACGAGCGCCGCGACAAGCCCGGCCAGACGCTCGACGACAAGGTCCGCTCCGTGCAGGAGCGGCTCGACCGCGACCCGGAGGAGGGGGCTTGAACCACCTTGACCTGGCGGACCGCACGTGGCCTGTCCTGAACAGGCTCATGAACCTGCACGCAAGGCTCTACCGCGCGTCGGGCGGGCGCCTCGGCCATCGCTTCCCGGGGCTGCCGCCGATGCTGCTGCTCGACCACGTGGGCGCGAAGACCGGCGCCAGGCGCACCACGCCGCTCGTCTACATCGAGGACGGGGACAACATCGTGCTCGTGGCGTCGAAGGGCGGCTACCCGCGCAACCCGGCCTGGTTCCACAACCTCAAGGCGAACCCCGACGCGACCGTGCAGATCGGCCGGGAGCGGCTGCCCGTGCGGGCGCGGGTGGCGTCGCCGCAGGAGCGCAGGCGGCTCTGGCCGAAGGTCGTCGACACCTACGGCGGCTACGCCACCTACCAGGCGCGCACCAGGCGCGAGATCCCGCTCGTCGTGCTCGAGCCGCGCCCGGACGCGCCGGCCGACGCGCAGGCGCGCTAGCTAGCCCGCGGCGGGCGCGCGGCTGCGCCGCGCGCCCTCGGCCGCGTCGCTCGCTTCGCCTACGCGCGCGACGCGAGCTGCCGCAGCACGAACTGCAGGATCCCGCCGT
>JADGHQ010000027.1 GCA_019683805.1 Thermoleophilaceae bacterium | reverse complement strand
CGGTCACGTATTGCAACGAGAACTAAAGCTCTCCGATGCGGATGAGAGGACTCGAACCTCCACGGGGTTGCCCCCACACGGACCTGAACCGTGCGCGTCTGCCAATTCCGCCACATCCGCGTTGGCGGAGGCGAGGATAGCCGAGAACGCAGCGCTCGTACGGTCTCGGCGGCGACCCGGCGACGGCTCGACGTCACCCGCCGCGTGCCGGCGCGAACCGGGCCTACTCAGCCGCCCGCTCGGCGCGGCGACGGCGGTCGAGCCAGGTGCCGAAGACCTTGTCCCAGTAGGGCGCGCTGATCCCGTAGCCGCGCGTGTCGTCCTGGAAGTGGTGCCGCATGTGGAGCTCGCGCAGGAGCCTGCCCAGCCGCGTCTTCGAGGTGTGGTGGTGCAGGTGGTAGTGCGTCATGTCGTACGCGAGGTAGCCCGCGAAGAACCCGCACCCCACCGCGTACGCGTGCGGCAGCCCGAAGATCCCCCAGAACGCGAAGAAGAATCCTGCCGCGAGCGGCACGCTCACCGCGGGCGGCATCACGAGCCGCAGCGGATCGTTCGGGTGGTCGTGGTGGACCCCGTGGATGATCCAGTGGAGCCGCGCGCCGAACCCCTCCTCGGGCTCGAAGTGGAAGATGACCCGGTGGATCCAGTACTCGGACAGCGACCAGATCGCGTAGCCGAGCAGCACGAAGCCGACGACCGGCCAGGCGGCCATCTCGCGCGCCGCCAGCACCAGCAGCGCGACGATCGCCGGGAGGAAGATGATCACCGGCACCGAGGGATGCACGCGCGAGAGCTTGTCGAGCAGCTTCGACTCGAACATCGGCGGCGACGCCCGGAGCAGCTCCGCGCGGCTGAGGTTCTCGAGCTCGGGAGCAGGGGGTCGGACCTGAGTCTGCATCCCCCGAAATGCTAATACCGAGCCCGGCGGGCGCAAGGGCGCTCGTCAGGGGCCGGACCGGGGGCTATCGAAAGGCGTCCGGCGGTGTACCCAGTCTCTAGTCTGTCGGCGACTCGGGGAAGGCGGAGCAGCTGAGCAACGAAAGCGACAGCGCGGGGCCAAGCGATGGCGATCAGCGTTGAGCCGCGCCCGCACGCGGACGCGAGAGGTGCGCTCGAGCGCGCCCGCGAGCACCTGCTCTCGCTCCAGCACGAGGACGGCTTCTGGAGGGCCGAGCTCGAGTCGAACCCGACGATGGACGCCGAGGACCTGCTGCTGCGCGAGTTCCTCGGCATCCGCGACGAGGGCAAGCTCGAGCGGGCGGCGCGCTGGATCCGCTCCCAGCAGCGCGAGGACGGGAGCTGGTCGAACTTCTACGGCGGCCCGTCGAACCTCTCGACCAACATCGAGTGCTACGCGGCGCTGCGACTGGCGGGCGACCCGGTCGACGCGCCCCACATGCTGCGAGCGGCCGAGCGCATCCGCGCCGAGGGAGGCATCGAGCAGGCACGCGTGTTCACGCACATCTGGCTCGCGCTGTTCGGGCTCTGGGACTGGGACGACGTGCCGTTCCTGCCGCCGGAGCTGATGTTCCTGCCGAGCTGGTTCCCGCTCAACATCTACGACTTCGCCTGCTGGGCGCGGCAGACGATCGCGGCGCTCACGATCGTGCGCTCCTACCGCCCGGTCCGGCCGCTCCCGTTCACGCTCGACGAGCTGCGCGTGCCCGCGCCGCGGCGCAGGTTCCGCCCGCTCTCGAGCTGGACGGGGCTGCTCGAGCGCGCGGATGCGCTCGGGCGCCGCTACGAGCACCGCCCGCTGCGCCCGCTGCGCCGCCTCGCGCTCGCCAAGGCCGAGCAGTGGGTGCTCCGCCGTCAGGAGGCGGACGGCTCCTGGGGCGGCATCCAGCCCCCGTGGGTCTACTCCCTGATGGCGCTGCACCTGCGCGGCTACCCGCTCGACCACCCCGCGATGAAGGCGGGGATAGAGGGCATCGAGACGTTCGTCATCGAGGAGGACGGCATGCGCCGGCTCGAGGCGTGCCAGTCCCCCGTCTGGGACACCGCGCTCGCGATGGTGGCGCTCGCCGACTCGGGGCTCGAGCGCGACCACCCGGCGCTCATCCGCGCCGCCGACTGGCTGCTCGACCGGGAGGTGCGGGTGCGCGGCGACTGGGCGGTGCGGCGGCCGTCGCTGCCGCCTGGCGGCTGGGCGTTCGAGTTCGAGAACGTGAACTACCCCGACGTCGACGACACGGCGGAGGTGGTGATTGCGCTCCGGCGCGTCGAGCACCCGGACCCCGAGCGCGTGGACGCCGCCGTCCGGCGCGCCGTGCGCTGGACGATCGGGATGCAGAGCAGGGGCGGGGGCTGGGGCGCGTTCGACGCCGACAACGTGCGCGCGATCTGCCGCGAGATCCCGTTCTGCGACTTCGGCGAGGTGATCGACGATCCGAGCGCCGACGTGAGCGCGCACGTGCTCGAGATGCTCGGGCAGGAGGGGCTGCGGTCGCACCCCGCCGCGCGCAGCGGCCTGGAGTGGCTGCTCTCACAGCAGGAGGAGGACGGCTCGTGGTTCGGCCGCTGGGGCGTGAACCACGTCTACGGCACGGGCGCCGCGGTGCCGGCGCTCGTCGAGATGGGGGTGTCGCCGCGCGACCCGCGCATCAGGCGCGCGGTCGCGTGGCTCGAGGCGCACCAGAACGAGGACGGCGGCTGGGGGGAGGACTGTCGCTCCTACGACGACCCGGCCTGGATCGGGCGCGGCGCCAGCACGGCCTCGCAGACCGCGTGGGCGCTGCTCGCCCTGCACGCGGCCGGGGAGGGCGGCTCGCCCGCCGTGGAGCGCGGGCTCGCGTACCTGGCGGCCACCCAGCGCGAGGACGGCAGCTGGGACGAGCCCTACTTCACGGGCACGGGCTTCCCGGGCGACTTCTACATCAACTACCACCTCTACAGGCTTGTCTTCCCTCTGACGGCGCTGGGTCGCCTGGTGGGGGACGAGCACGCTGAGAGATAGGGTGGGCGGAATGCGGGCTGCGGAGCTGCACCACTTCAACACTCGGCCCGCCATGCCTGCCGCAGCGGCGGTGCTCGCGCAGGCGGGCGCCGAGAACTTCCCGGTGGCGAGCCGGCTGCTCCCGCGGCGGGAGCGCGAGCACCTGCTCGCGGTCTACGGGTTCGCGCGTCTCGTGGACGACGTGGGCGACGAGGCGCAGGGCGATCGCCTCGCGCTGCTCGACTGGCTCGAGGCCGACCTCGAGCGTGTCTACGACGGCGAGCCGGAGCATCCGCTGATGCGCAGGCTCGCGGCCACGGTGCGCGAGCTCTCGATCCCCGCGGGACCGTTCCGCCGCCTGATCGAGGCGAACCGCCAGGACCAGCGCGTCGGCTCCTACCGCACGATCGACGAGCTGATGGCGTACTGCGAGCTCTCGGCCAACCCGGTCGGCGAGATCGTGCTGCACGTCTTCGGCGCGGCGGACGACGAGCGCGTGCGCCTCTCCGACGCCGTCTGCAGCGGGCTCCAGCTCACCGAGCACTGGCAGGACGTCGCCGAGGACCTCGCCCGCGGGCGGGTGTACCTGCCGGAGGAGGACATGGAGCGCTTCGGCGTGACGCGCGACGATCTCGCCTCGGGGCGCGCCACGCCCGCGTTCCGCGAGCTGATGGAGCTCGAGGTGGCGCGCGCGCGGGCGCTGCTCTCGCAGGGCGCGCCGCTGATCCGCACGCTCCGCGGGCGGCCGGCGCTCGCCGTGGCCGCGTTCGTGGCCGGCGGGCGCTCCGCACTCGGCGCGATCGAGCGCGCAGGCTACGACGTTCTCTCCGGCACGCCGCGTCCCTCGCGCGCGCGGCGGCTCGCATCGCTCCTCACCACCCTCGTTCGGGGAGGCTGAGCGTGGACGAGCGCGCCGCCTACAGGCACTGCGAGGAGATCACCAGGCGGGAGGCCGAGAACTTCTACTACGGCATCAGGCTGCTCCCGTCCGACAAGCGCCGCGCGATGTACGCGGTCTACGCTTTCGCCCGCCGCGTCGACGACATCGGCGACGGCTCGCTCGCCGACGCCGAGAAGCTGCGCCTGCTCGCGGCCGAGCGGGAGGCGCTCGCGCGGCTGGGGCCGGGCTCGGCCGACCCCGTGATCGCCGCGCTGGGATGGGCGGCCGGGCGCTTCCCGTTCCCGCGCGAGGCGTTCGGCGACCTGATCGACGGCGTCGAGATGGACGTGCGCGGCACCCGCTACGAGAGCTTCGACGAGCTCGTGGTCTACTGCCGCCGCGTGGCCGGGTCGATCGGCCGCCTGTCGCTCGCGATCTTCGGGGCGAGCGACCTCGAGCGCGCGATGCCGCTCGCGGACGACCTCGGGGTGGCGATGCAGATCACGAACATCCTGCGCGACTTGCGCGAGGACCGCGCGCGCGGGCGCGTGTACCTCCCGGCGGAGGATCTGCGCCGCTTCGGCGTGAGCGAGCCCGGCAACGGCGGCGACCCGCTCGCGAGCGCCCGGCTCGTGCGCTTCGAGGCCGCGCGCGCGCGAGAGTGGTTCGACCGCGGGCTGGCGCTCCTGCCGCTGCTCGACATGCGCAGCGCCTCGTGCGTGTCGGCGATGGCCGGGATCTACCGGCGCATCCTCGACCGCATCGAGGAGCGGCCCGCCGAGGCGATGCGGGGCCGGATCTCGCTGCCCGTCTGGGAGAAGGCGTGGGTGGCGGCCGGCAGCATGACCGGCAGCGCGCTGTCGTCGGGCGCCAGGGCACTCGGACACGGAGCGCGCGCATGAGCGGGCGGGTGGCGATCGCGGGGGGTGGGCTCGCCGGCATCGCCGCGGCGCTCGACCTCGCCGACGCGGGCGCGCAGGTGACGCTGCTCGAGGTGCGGCCGCGGCTCGGCGGCGCGGCCTACTCGTTCGAGCGCGACGGGATGACGATCGACAACGGGCAGCACGTCTTCCTGCGCTGCTGCACGCAGTACCGCGCCCTGCTCGAGCGGCTCGGCAGCGCGGGCCTCACCGAGCTGCAGCCGCGCCTGTCGATCCCCGTGGTCGCTCCCGGGGGCGTCGAGGGCCGGCTCGAGCGCAGCGACCTTCCCGCGCCGCTCCACCTCGCGGGCGCGCTCGCGCGCTACCCGCACCTGACGCCTGCCGAGCGCCTGTCCGCGACGCGCTGCGCGCTCGCGCTGCGGCGGGTCGATCCCGACGATCCCGGCGCCGACCGCCTGACCTTCGGCGAGTGGCTCGGCGCGCACGGCCAGAGCGAGCGCGCTGTGGAGGCGCTCTGGGACCTGATCGCACTGCCGACGCTCAACGTACCGGCGGCCGAGGCGTCGCTCGCGCTCGCGGCGTTCGTGTTCCAGACCGGGCTGCTGCGCGAGCGCGACGCCGCCGACATCGGCTGGGCGGCGGTGCCCCTCCAGAGGATCCACGGCGACCCCGCCGAGCGGGCGCTCGCGCGGGCGGGCGTGGAGGTGCGGACGCGCTGCCGGGTCGAGGCGGTGCGCAGCGAAGGCGCGGGCGGCTTCGCGGTCGAGGCGGGCGGGGAGCGGCTCGCGGCGGACGCCGTCGTCGTCGCGCTGCCGAACGAGCGCGCCGCCGCGCTGCTGCCGGAGGGCGCGGTCGACGGCGGCGCGGAGCGGCTGCGCGCGCTCGGAAGCTCGCCGATCGTCAACATCCACGTTGTGTACGACCGCCGGGTGATGGAACACTCCTTCGCGGCCGGCGTGCGCTCGCCGGTGCAGTTCGTGTTCGACCGCACGCGCGGAGCGGACGTCGGCGACGGCCAGTACCTGGTCGTGTCGCTCTCGGGCGCCGAGGCCGAGATGGAGGAGGCGCCCGAGCGCCTTCGCGAGCGCTACCTGCCGGCCCTGGCGGAGCTCTTCCCGCGCGCCCGCGAGGCCCGGGTCGAGCGGCTGTTCGCCACGCGCGAGCACGCCGCCACCTTCCGCGCCGCGCCCGGGCAGGCGGCGCTGCGGCCCGGCCCGCGCACGCGGCTGCCCGGCCTCGTCCTCGCCGGTGCCTGGACCGCGACCGGCTGGCCGGCCACGATGGAGGGCGCCGTGCGCAGCGGCCACGCGGCCGCGCGCGTCGCGCTCGAGGCGCTCGAGCGGCCGCGCGCCGCGGCGGAGGTGGTCGCGTGATCTCGCTGCGGGAGTCCTCGGCCAAGCCGCGCGACGACGGGCTGCTCGTGCTCGCGCCGCTCGCGCTCGAGGCGCGCGCGGTGCGCTCCGGCGTGCGCGAGGCGCGCGTCGTCCGCACCGGCATGGGGCAGGAGCGCGCGGAGGAGGCCTCGAAGCGGGCGCTCGAGGCGGCTGCCGCAGCGATCGCGGTCGCGGGCTTCTGCGGCGCGCTCGACCCGGAGCTCGAGCCGGGCGACCTCGTGCTCGCCACCGAGATCCGCTCGCCCGAAGGGGTGGTCGAGCTGCCGTCGGCAGGGCTCCTCGCGGGCGTGCTCGCGCGCGAGGGGCTGCGCGTGCGCACCGGCCCGATCTGGTCGAGCCCGCACCTCGTGCACGGGGCCGAGCGCGAGGAGCTGCGCGCGACCGGCGCGATCGCGGTGGACATGGAGTCCGCCTGGCTCGCCGCGGCCGCCAACGACCGCCCGCTCGCCGTGCTGCGCTCGGTGGTCGACACGCCCACGCGCGAGCTTTCCGACGCGCTCGCGACGGTGCGCGGCGGCGTGCGCGCCTACCGCTCGCTCGTGCGGGCGTCGCGCGCGCTCGACCGCTGGGCCGCGTCGATCCGGCCCCGCAAGGTCGTGCTCGCGAGCCCGCGCGCCTCCTGCGCGGGCGTGGAGCGCGCGATCGAGATCGTGGAGCGCGCGCTCGAGCAGCACGGGCCGCCCGTGTACGTGCGCAAGCAGATCGTCCACAACGCCCACGTCGTCGCCGATCTCGAGCGCCGCGGCGCGGTGTTCGTGGACGAGCTCGACGAGGTGCCACAGGGCTCGACCGTGGTCTTCTCGGCGCACGGGGTGTCGCCGGCGGTGCGCGCTCACGCGAGCGCGCGCGGGATGCACGTCATCGACGCGACCTGCCCGCTCGTCGCGAAGGTGCACGCGGAGGCGCGTCGCTTCGCCGAGCGCGGCTACACGATCGTGCTCGTCGGCCACGAGGGCCACGAGGAGGTCGAGGGGACCCACGGCGAGGCGCCCGACTCGATCGAGATCGTCGAGGACGCGGCCGACGTCGAGGGGCTGGAGGTGGAGGATCCCGACAGGGTCGCCTACCTCACCCAGACGACGCTCGCGGTCGACGAGACGAACCGCGTGGTCGAGCGGCTGCGCACGCGCTTCCCGAAGCTCGTCGGCCCGCGCTCGGACGACATCTGCTACGCGACCCAGAACCGCCAGGACGCGGTGAAGGCGCTCGCGCAGGAGTGCGACCTGATCCTCGTGATCGGGTCCGCCAACTCCTCGAACTCGAACCGGCTCGTCGAGGTGGCCGAGCGGGCCGGATGCCCGGCGCGGCTGATCGACGACGAGCGCGACATCGACCCCGAGTGGCTCGCGCGCGCGGAGACCGTCGGCCTCACCGCCGGCGCGTCCGCGCCCGAGCGCCTCGTGCAGCGCGTGCTCGGCGCGCTGAGCGGCCTCGGCCCCGTGGAGGTCGAGGAGCGCAACGTGCGCGAGGAGTCGATCCGCTTCAAGCTCCCTCCGGAATCAGGAAAGAGAGGCTGACCCGCGATGCCCGTTTCACTGCGCCAGACGCTCAAGGTGGGCAGCTACATCCTGCGCCAGAAGCTCAAGGGGCGTGAGAAGTACCCGCTCATCGTCGAGCTCGAGCCGCTGTTCCAGTGCAACCTCGCCTGCGCCGGCTGCGGCAAGATCCAGCACCCCGACCACGTGCTCAAGCGGCGGATGCCGGTCGAGCAGGCGGTGGCGGCGATCGAGGAGTGCGGCGCCCCGATGGTCTCGATCGCAGGCGGCGAGCCGCTCATCCACCCCGAGATTCACGTGATCGTGGACGAGCTCGTGAAGCGCAAGAAGTTCGTCTACCTGTGCACGAACGCGCTGCTGCTCGAGAAGAAGATCGACAACTTCGAGCCCTCGCCGTACTTCTCGTGGGCGATCCACATCGACGGCCTGCGCGAGCGCCACGACGAGTCGGTCTGCCGCCCGGGGGTGTTCGACAAGGCGGTGCGCGCGATCGAGGTGGCGAAGGAGAGGGGCTTCCGGGTGACCACCAACACCACCTTCTTCACGCACGACACGCCGGAGAACGTGCGCCGGGTGCTCGACTTCCTCAACGACGAGCTCGAGGTCGACTTGATGATGATCTCGCCCGCCTACGCGTACGAGAAGGCGCCCGACCAGGAGCACTTCCTCGGCGTGAAGCAGACGCGCGAGCTCTTCTCGCAGGCGTTCGCCGGCGGACGGCGGAAGAAGTGGCGGCTCAACCACTCGCCGCTGTTCCTCGACTTCCTCGAGGGCAAGGTCGACTACGAGTGCACGCCGTGGGGCATCCCGAGCTACTCGCTGTTCGGCTGGCAGCGCCCCTGCTACCTGATGGCCGACGGCTACGCCAAGACCTACAAGGAGCTGATCGAGACGACCGACTGGTCGAAGTACGGCCGCGGCAAGGACCCGCGCTGCGAGAACTGCATGGCGCACTGCGGGTACGAGCCGACGGCGGTGCTGAAGACGGCCGGGTCCCTGAGGCAGTCGCTGCGGGCGCTGGTCGGGCACTAGGCCCGGGGGCGCTGGCCCAGCGTGGACGGGCGCGGCGCGCGCCGCCGCCCCGCCGCCGTCAGCGCGCGGCGCGGGGCCTGCGCAGCGAGCGCCGCGCCACGCCGAGCCCGAAGCGCGCCATCGCGCCGGCGAGCCCGCGCTCGAGGCGGGCGAGCACGGCGTCGAGGGCCTCGGCGAACGCGACGAGGTCGTGGTCCTCGATGACGAGCGGCGGCAGCGCCTTGATCACGTTCATGCGGTGGCCTGCGACCTGGGTGAGGATGCGGTGCTCGCTGAACAGCGGGCCGGTCACGAGCTGCGCGAAGATGCCCGGCTGGCGGTCCTCGGCGAGCCGCCAGGCGCGCAGCGCGGCGCCGCCGGACGGCGGCTGGAACTCGATCGCCCACATGAGCCCGAGCCCCCGCACGTCCTTCACGAGCTCGTAGCGGTCGACGAGCGGCCGGGTCAGCTCGAGCAGCCGCTCGCCGGCCGCGCGCGCCCGCTCGACGAGCCCGGCGTCGTCGATCTCCGCGAGCGTCGCGATCGCCGCCGCCGCGGCGAGGTCGTTCGTACCGAACGTCGATCCGTGGACCACCGCGCGCTCCATCGAGTCGAACACGCGCTCGAAGACGGCGCGCGTCGTGAGCACCGCGCCCACGGGCACGTACCCGCCCGAGAGCGCCTTCGACAGCAGGACGAGGTCGGGCTCGAGCCCCCAGTGCTCGAGCGCGAGGAAGCGGCCCGTGCGGCCGAGGCCGGTCTGGACCTCGTCGACCACGAGCAGCGTGCCCGCGGCGCGGCAGAGCTCCTGAGCCTCGGGCAGGTAATGGGGCTCGGGGATGTTCACGCCCTTGCCCTGCACCGGCTCGACGAGGAACGCCGCCACGTCGCCGCGCGCAAGCTCCGTCCGCAGCGCGTCGAGGTCGCCGAACGGCACCATGTCGCAGCCCGGCAGCAGCGGGCCGAAGCGCTCGCGGAACTCCTCGTTGCCGTTCACCGACAGGGCGCCGTTGGTGAGCCCGTGGAAGCCGTGGTTGAGGTAGAGCACGCGCGGCCGGCCGGTGGACGCGCGCGCGAGCTTGATCGCGGCCTCCACGGACTCCGTGCCCGAGTTCGTGAGGACGACCGCGTCGAGCCGCGACGGCGCCCGCGCGAGCAGCTGCTCGGCGAGCACGCCGGCGAGCAGGGTCACGCCGAGCTGGGGGAGATTCGCAGTCTCCGCGGCGAGGAAGCGCTCGAGCTGCGCGCGCACCGCCGGGTTGTTGCGCCCGAGCGCGAACACGCCGTAGCCGGAGAGGAGGTCGAGGTAGCGGTCGCCGCGGTCGTCCCACAGGTACGGCCCGTAGCCGCGCACCCAGGTGCGGTCGTAGCCGATCGTGCGCAGCACGCGCCCGAACTGGGGGTTGAGGTGGAGGTCGTTGAGGGCGAGCTCCTCGCCCCTGCGCGCGTCGAGGATCGCGGCGACGTCGAGCGACGGGCGAGACCCGGCCTGCCCGCGACCCGGCTTCCTGCCGTTGCGGCCCATCACCGCCAACTTACTTCAACGGGCGGACCGGCGAGCGGCCCGGCGGGGCGCCGAGAAAGTCGGCGAACGCGCGGGCGGGGCGAGCGCGGTAGCAGAATCGTCGCCCGTGGTCCGCTCGCTCGCTCGCATGCTCACCCCCGACGTCGCGCCGCTGCGCGCGTCGCGCGACTTCCGGCTGCTCACGATCGGGACGGTCGTCACGGGCCTCGGCACGCAGGCGGCGCTCGTCGCGCTGCCGTACCAGGTGTACGTCGTCACGCGCGACCCCCTGCTCGTCGGCATGCTCGGGGTGGTCGAGCTCGGGCCGCTCGTCGCGCTCTCGCTGGTCGGCGGCGCGCTCGCCGACCGCCACGACCGCCGCACGCTGCTCCTGCTCGTGCAGCTCGCGCTCGTGGTCGTGGCGGGCGCGCTCGCGGTCGCGTCCGTGCTCGGGACGCCGCCCGTGTGGCTGCTCTACCTGCTCGCGGGCGGGCTCGCGGGCGCCGGCGCGTTCGAGCACGCGGTGCGCACCGCGATCGTGCCCGGGCTCGTCGAGCCCGAGCAGCTGCGCGGGGCGCTGTCGACCACGTTCGGGCTCTACCAGCTCACGATGGTGGCGGGCCCCGCCGCGGGCGGCGCGCTGATCGCCGCGCTCGGCGTCCAGGCCGCCTATGGCGCCGACGCGCTGAGCTGCCTCGGGATGGCGGTGGCCGCATGGGCGATGCGGCCGCGACCGCCGGCGGCGGGCGAGGGGCACGAGCCGGTGCTGCGCTCGATCCGCGCCGGGCTCGAGTTCGTGCGCGGCGACCGCGCGATCGTCGGCAGCTTCGTGATCGACATCCTGGCGATGACGTTCGGCATGCCGCGCGCGCTCTTCCCGGTGCTGTCGCTGAGCGTGTTCCACGCCGGGGCGACCGGGACGGGCGCCCTGTTCGCGGCGGTCTCGGCGGGCGCGACCGTGGCCGCGCTCACGACCGGCTGGCTGCGCCACGCGCGCCGGCTGGGCCGCATCACGATGGCCGCCGTGGCGGTCTGGGGAGCGGCGATCGCGCTCGCCGGGATGATGGGCACGCTCGCGCCCGCGCTCGTGCTGTTCGGCGTGGCCGGCGCGGCGGACAGCGTCAGCGCCGTCTGCCGCAGCACGATCGCTCAGACGCTCACGCCCGACCGCATGCGCGGGCGCATGTCGTCGGTGTACGGCCTCGTGGTGGCGGGCGGCCCGCGTCTCGGCGACGTGGAGGCAGGGGGCGTCGCGTCGCTCGCGACCCCGCGCGTGTCGGTCGTCTCGGGCGGGCTCGCGTGCATCGCGGGCGTCGCGCTCGTCGCCCTGCTGTTCCCGGAGCTCGCCGCCTACGATGGCGACGCCGTCGAGAGGCGCGGGATCGCTCGACAGGCCGAGGCCGCCGAGACCCGGCCCGCCTGAGCGCGCGCTCAGGCGGTGGCCGGCTCGCTCGCCGCCGCGCGGGCGGTGAAGTCGAGGATCGCCTGCGCGACTCGCTCGGGATCGTCGTACATCGGCACGTGCCCGAGGCCGGGGAGCTCGACGAACTCCGCCCGCGGGAGGAGCTCCCGCAGGCGGTCGGAGCACGGGCCGAGCGGCAGGATTCTGTCGCGCGTGCCCCAGACGATGCGCACCGGGCAGCCGACGCCCGCCACGTCCGTGATCGGGCCGTGATCGCCGAGGGCGTCGAGCAGCGCCAGGTCGATCGAGCAGCCGGCGGCGCCCTCGATCATCTGCTGGGCGGCGGCCGGTGGGACCCTCTCGGGGAACGCGACGACGTCCCGCAGCGCGAGCGCGCGCAGCCGCGGGCGCGAGACGAGCGCGCGGGCGCGCGGCGCGGCCCAGCGCACCAGGTGGTGGTTGCGCCGGAACATCTTCTGGATGCGCCGCTCGATCTTGCTCCCGGGCGCCCAGCCCCCGGCGGGCGCGATCCCGACGAGCGTGCGCGCGCGGCCGCGCTTCGCGAGCTCGACGCCGATCCAGCCGCCGAGCGAGTTGCCGACGATGTGCGCCGTCTCGAACCCCGCCGCGTCCATGTCGCGCTCGACGCCGTCGACGAGCGCGGCGAGCGAGGGCGCCGTGCCCGCCGGCAGCGGCGCGCCGCCGGCGTGCCCGAGGAGCGACACGGCAAGCACGTCGTGCCGGCGCTCAAGGGCGGGGAGAACGGGATCCCAGTTGTGCCGGGTCCCGGTGAAGCCGTGGATTGCCACGAGCGGCTCGCCGGAGCCGCTCCTGTAGCTCGATAGCTCAGTCACGGCGCGCGAGCCTACCGAGGGCGCGGCGGGGGGCGCAACACCAGTCCTTGACAGGGGACCCGGCGGGCCAACGCTTCCACCGCCGACTTCCGCCATTGCTTCTGCCAGGCGCCTCAAGAGACGAAACCCGCTCCTAGAGCTGGCTTCCTCAGTACCGCCACGGGGATTCGAGCCGTGAACGTGGGGAGGTTTTCGGCTTGCTTGAGCCAAAATGGCCAGTTTGCAGGGAGAACCTCGCTCCCCACGGTTCGGCCGAATCCGGCTAAATCGGTGTGTTACTGGCGCACAACTGGCGCGCACTAGCGCGGATGATCCTAGGGCTCGGGCGGGTTTCCGTCGGAACCGTTGGGATCACGGCGAATCGCCCAGATCATTCCGCCAATGCCGACTGCCGCGCCGACGACGCCCTCGAGGGCGTAGCCCTTCAAGACCGCGACGAGCATGATCGCTTCGTACATCGCGCCGAGCGCGAGTGAGATGTAGTGCCCGCGTCGCTGGCCGGCGTAGAACTTCGGCATTACCTCCTCATCGAGCGCGGCTAGTCGCCGCTCGATCTCGTGGCGATGCTTCTGCTAGCGCTCGCCGGCAGCTAGCAGCCGCTCGGGAGCGTCTCGCAGGAGGCGCGAGTAACGCTCGAGGTCATCCGGCGACGGTAGCGGGCTCGCATAGCGCGATTCCTGCCACTCAACCCCGAGCCTTCGCGAGTGCTTCGGGTGCCTCTGACTCGGGACGGACGACCTCGCCATCGACTACTTCCGCGGCCTCGACTTCGTGCTCGCGGGAGGGTTCAGGTGCGTCGGGATGGCTACCGGCCAAGGACAACGCGCTCGGCTCGCCTCACGTCCGCTCGAATGCGGTCGACGTCGTTACGTCTCGCGGCGTTATCGGTGGCAGCTGAGCCGACGAACTTGCGCATCCGAGCTGGCGACGCCTTGTACGCGCCGCCGCTGAGGATCGACCTGAGCCCGCTGCGAAATCCGCGCGCTTGGGCGCTAGTGCGGGTGTAGCGGTAGCGAGGAGCCATGATCGGTTCCTACCCTATACGTCGGCCGAACAAGCCGGGGCCTGTAGCGGTGTCGGCGGGCTCACTCGGCGCGATAGTGCCAAATCTGGCGCCGATCCGCATCTCGTTCGCCGCTCGCTCACACGGAGAGTGCCTTCACGGTGGAGCGGACGCGCAGGACGGCGATCCGCTTGCCGCCTTCGACGTGGTCGCGCAGGCGGCCGTGGCGGTCCTTGACGACGGTGACCTTTGACGGCGCTGGCGCGCCCGCGGCCGAGCGGCTCGATTACTTCGAGCGCGAACGCGGCGGCGATCCCGGCGAGCTTGTGCTGCGCCCCGATGGCGTAGGGGCCGCCGCGGCGGGCAGTGCGAACCATCTTTTGCCGCTCACTGCCGCGCAGCGGCCCTAGAGAGACGAAGACCCCGCGATTTGCAGGGCCTTCGCGAGTACCGCCACGGGGATTCGAACCCCGGTTTCCGCCGTGAGAGGGCGGCGTCCTAGTCCCCTAGACGATGGCGGCTCGCCGGGCGGTGAGTGTAGCGAACCGGCCGGCGCCGGCCCATGGAGCCGCGCGGCCGCGCCCGAACGGCCCGCTTTGCAGCGCTTTCGCCCGCCCCGCCTTGCCGCCTGCACCCCGCTGTATGCTTCGGCCGTCCATACGGTTCGGGTGAAGGGAAGCCGGTGAGAGTCCGGCGCGGACCCGCCACTGTAACCGGATAGGCCCGCCGCACGAGGCCACTGGGAGCGGCCCATCGCTCCTGGGAAGGCGCGGCGACGGCAAGCCGGAAGCCAGGAGACCTGCCCGACCGCAAGCCACGAATCCCTCGCGGAAAGGGGAGGCTCATACGATGATTCGAAGCCCGTGGGTCCTCGGGACCCTCATCGCTCTGACCGCCGCGCCGGCCGCCGCCGCCGCGCCCGTCACCGTGAACCTGCGTGTCGAGGGCCTGACGCAGACGATCTACGAGGGCCCGGTCACGACCGACGCGAAGCAACTCACCAAGGACGGCACCGGACCGCACCCCTGCGACGGCACGAACGGCGGCGCCAACCCGACGCCCGGGCCGACCATGACGACCGCGCTCGACGACGCCTCGATCCAGCACGGCTTCACCTGGGACGGCACCTGGTTCGGGTTCGGCGACTTCGGCATCGACCGGATCGGCCCCGACTCGAGCGACACCGCGAACAACCGCTACTGGGGCTACGCCCTCAACTACACACCGTCGGCGGTCGGCGGCTGCCAGCAGCAGGTCAGGGACGGGGACGAGGTCCTCTTCGCCTACGACTTCTTCAACAAGAGCCACCTGCTGAAGCTCTCGGGGCCTGCGAAGGCCGCGATCGGCGAGGCGATCACGGTCCACGTGGTCGACGGCCAGAACGGCTCGCCGGTGGCGGGCGCCACCGTTGGGGGCGCCACCACGAACGGCTCCGGCGACGCGACGCTGAGCTTCGCCGCCCCGGGCGTCGAGACGCTCAAGGCCGAGGAGCCGAGCTCCGTGCGCTCGAACGCTCTCGCCGTCTGCGTCTACGCGCCCGGCAGCGGCGCGTGCGGCACGGCGCCCTCGAGCGGCGAGGACGGCCAGGGAGGCGGCCAGGCGCACGACTCCACGGCGCCCACCGCCGCGATCGCCTCGCCGCGCGACGGGGCGCGCTACGCGCGCGGACCGCGCGTGCTGCGCGGCCGGGCCTCCGACGACGTCGCGCTCTACGGGGTCTACTTCCGCCTGCGCCTCTACGCCGCCGGCGGCTGCCGCTGGTACAGCGGCCGGGCCGACCGCTTCACGCGCCCCGGTCACTGCGCCCACGCGCGCTTCGTGCGGCTCGGCAAGCAGGCGAGCTGGTCGTACCTCCTGCCCGACAGGCTGCCGCGTGGGCGCTACGTGCTCGAGACCAAGGCGATCGACACCTCCTTCAACGCCGCCCGCGAGCGGATCGACTTCCGGGTGACGCGATGACCGCGGGCGGGCGCGCAGCACGCCTCGGAGCCGCGGCGGCGCTGGTCGCGCTGGTCGCGGCCGCGCCTGCGGGCGGGCGCCCGCCGTCCGCGGGGGCGGCGCGCGCGCCCGCCGTCGAGCAGATGGTCGTGCTCGCGAGCGGCGCGGCGAAGGTGAGGACGGTGCGGGCCGCGGCGGCCCGCGCCAGGGTCGGCCGCAGGCGCTGCGCGGTGCCCGCGGCCACGCCGCTCGCGGCGCTGCTCCGCAGCCGCGTCGCGAGGGTCGGGCTCCGCGACTACGGCTCCTGCGGCCGCAGCGCCCGCAGCGCGGGCGGGCTCTACGTGCGGCAGATCGGGCCCGACCGCGCGCGCGGCAGGGCGGGCTGGGTCTACAAGGTCGGCAACCGGCAGGGAACCGCCGGGGCCGCCGACCCCGCTGGCCCGTTCGGCAGTGGGCGGCTGCGGGCGGGGGCGCGCGTGCTGTGGTTCTTCTGCCACCTCGACCGGCGCGGCGGCTGCGAGCGCACGCTCGCCGTCAGGCTCGCAGCGCAGGGCGGCGGCGCGCTCGTCGTCACGGTGCGCAGCTACGACGACGAGGGCCGCGGCGCACCGGCCGCGGGCGCGACCGTGCACGTGGGCGCCACGACCGCCATGACCGGCGCGGACGGCGCCGCACGCCTCACGCTCGCGCCCGGCCGCTACACCGTCTGGGCGGAGGCGCGGGGGCAGATCCGCTCGTTCCCCGAGAGGGCGGTGGTGCGCTGACATGGCCCCGCGCCGCGCGATCGGACTAGTGGCGGCGGCCGTGCTGGCGGCGGCGCTCGCGGGCTGCGGCGTCGGGCCCGGCAAGGCGCGCTCGGGCGCCGTCGAGCTGACCGTCACGCGCGACTTCGGCCAGCAGCGGCTCGGCAGGCCGCTGCGGGTGAGCGAGGTCCGCGAGTCGGACACCGTCATGCGCCTGCTGGCGCGCGGACACAAGGTCACGACGCGCTACGGCGGCGGCTTCGTCCAGTCGGTCGACGGCCTCTCGGGTGCGGGCCCGGGCGGCCGGCGCGACTGGTTCTACTTCGTCAACGGGATCGAGGCCTCGACCGGCGCGGCCGACCGCAAGCTGCACCCGGGCGACGTCGTGCAGTGGGACTACCGCGACTGGAGCGGCGCGATGCGGGTGCCGGCGATCGTGGGCGCGTACCCCGAGCCGTTCGTGCACGGCGAGAACGGCAAGCGGCTTCCAGTGCGGGTCGAGTGCGCTCAGCCGTCGTCGGACCCGTGCATGGCGGCGCAGCGCAGGCTCGCGGACGCGGGGGTCGAGGTTGCGCCAGCCGACATCGGGGTCGGCTCGGGCGGCGCGGTGCTGCGCGTGGTCGTGGGGCGGGCCTCGGAGATCGTCGACAAGGTCACCGCCGCCGCCCTGCTCGAGCGCGGCCCGCGCGCAAGCGGTGTCTTCGCCCGCTTCGACGGCAGCGGCACGAGGCTCGAGCTGCTCGATCCGCACGGCGACCCGGTCCGCGCGGCGCCGCCGGGGACGGGGCTCGTGGCTGCGACGGAGACGCCCGGCGAGAGCGCCACGTGGCTGATCACCGGCGTGGACGACGCCGGGGTGGCGCGGGCCGTGGACGCCCTCGAGCGGTCGAAGCTCGCGAACGCCTTCGCGGTCGCCGTCACGCCCTCCGGCCTCGAGCGGCTGCCGCTGCGCGCGGGAGGCGGACGGTGAGCGTCGTGCCCGTCTACCGGCCCCGCGCGACGCCGATGCACGCGGCGCGCGCCGGCGCGTCGGGCGCGTTCTGCGCCTCGCTCGCGCTCGTCGCGCTCCTCTACGAGAACCCGCTCGTGCTGGGCGGCGCGCTCGCCGCCACCGTGGTCGCCGCGGTCGGCGCGCGCGCAGGCCGCGAGCTCGCGCGCGCCGCGTGGGTCGCGCTGCCGCTCGCGCTGCTGATCGTCGCGGTGAACGCGCTCGTGTCGCAGGGCGGCGCGACGGTGATCGCGCGGCTCGGCAGCTTCCTCGGCCGCCGCTACGACGTGACGCTCGAGGCGCTCGCCGCGGGCGGCGCCGCCGCGCTGCGGATCGTCGCGCTCGTCGCGGTCTGCGGGCTGTTCTCGGCGGCTGTCGACCCGGACGAGATCGTCCGCTCGCTGCGCCGCTTCGGCTACCGCTCGGCGCTCACCGCGGCGCTCGCCTGCCGGCTCGTGCCGCTGCTCGCGCGCGACGCGGCGCGCATGAGCGACGCGGCCCGCTGCCGGCCGAGCCCGCCGGGCCGGGTCGAGCTCGTGCGGGCCGCGCTCGGCGGCGCGCTGGAGCGCTCGCTCGACCTCGCCGCCGCGCTCGAGGTACGCGGCTACGCGGGCGCGCGCAGGCCGGCGCGCACGCGGCGCCCCTGGTCGCGCCACGACCTCGCGTTTCTCGCGGCCGCGGCGGCGATCGCCGCGCTCGCGATCGCTGCCAGGGCGGCCGGGGCGGCCGGCTTCGCCCCGTATCCCACGACCTCGCTCGACGCCGGCGCCGCCGAGGCCGGGCTCGCAGCGGCGCTCGCGCTCGCGGCGGCGCTGCCGTTCGCGGCGCCCGGCGCGCGGCTGGGGGTGGCCCGTGCCTGAGCCGATCCTGCTCGCCGAGGGCTTCGGCTACCGCTATCCCGACGCGGCGGCGCCCGTGCTGCGCGACATCTCGCTCGCGATCGAGCCGGGCAGCTTCGTCGTGCTCGCGGGCGAGTCGGGCAGCGGCAAGTCGACGCTCCTGCGCGCCGCCTGCGGGCTCGTGCCGCACTTCCACGGCGGCGAGGCGTCCGGGCGCTTCGAGGTGGCGGGCATGTCGCTGCGCGACCACGGCCCGCGCGAGCTCGCGCGGGTGTGCGGCACCGTCTTCCAGGATCCCGAGACGCAGGTCGTGATGGGCGGGGTGCGCGCCGAGATCGCGCTCGCGCTCGAGCACCGCGGCGAGCCCCTCGCGGCGGTCGCTCGCGCGGTCGAGGAGGCGGCGCTCGCGCTCGGGATCGCCCACCTGCTCGACCGCCGCGTCGACACGCTCAGCGGCGGCGAGCTGCAGCGGGTGGCGCTCGCCGCGGCGGTCGCGCACCGGCCGTCGCTGCTGCTGCTCGACGAGCCGACCTCCCAGCTCGACCCGGTGGCAGGCGACGAGCTGCTCTGGCTGCTGCGGCGCCTGAACGAGGACTTCGCCACCACGGTCGTGATCGCCGAGCATCGGCTGGAGCGCTGCCTCTCGGCCGCCGACCGGGTGATCGCGCTCGACCGCGGCCGGCTGGCCTGCGACGCCGCGCCCGAGGATTTCCTCGCCTGGGCCGTCGAGGAGCGGCCGGCGCTCGCGACGCCCGCCGCCCGCATGTTCTCGCTCGCGGGGCTGCGCCCGCTGCCCGCCTCGGTCAAGCAGGCGCGCTCGCGGCTCGAGGGCGCGGGGCTCGCGCCGGGCGGCGCAGACGGCGGCCCGCAGGGCGCTCGGCCCGGGAGGTCGCGCCGGCGCGGGGGGCCGCCGCCCGCGGCCGAGCTGCGCGGCGTCTGGCACGAGCTGCGCAGCGGGGGAGCGGTGCTGCGCGGGGTGAGCCTGCGCCTCGAGGCGGGCGAGCGCGTCGCGCTGATGGGCCGCAACGGCGCGGGCAAGAGCACCCTGCTCCGGCACCTGAAGGGCCTTGCGGAGCCCACGCGGGGGCGGATCGAGCGCGCGGGCGAGGTGGCGCTGCTGCTGCAGACGCCGGGCGACTACCTCGTCCACGAGCGCGTCGACCAGGAGGCGGGCGCCGACGCGCTCGCGGCGGCCGGTCTCGAGGGGCGCGGCGGCGCGAGCCCGCGCGACCTCTCGGGCGGCGAGCGCCAGCGCCTCGCGCTCGAGATCGTCCTCGCCGCGGGCGAGCCCGCCGTGCTCTGCCTCGACGAGCCCACACGCGGGATGGACCGCGCCTGGAAGTCCGCGCTCGCCGAGCGGCTCGGCCGGGTCGCCGCCGCGGGCAGCGCGGTGATCGTCGCGACGCACGACAGCGAGTTCGCCGCGCGCTTCGCCGACCGCGTGGTGCTGCTGGGCGAGGGCGAGGTGATCGCCGACGGCACGCCGGCCGAGGTGCTCTCAGGCGGCTGGTACTTCGCGACGGAGGTGGCGCGCGTGCTCGGGGGCGCGGGCGGCGCGCTCACCCCGGAGGAGGGCTTGGAGATCCTCGGGAGGGAGCTTGTGAGATGAGCTGGGAGCTTGGATCGGCGCTCGTGCTCGGGGCGGCGCTCGCGGCCGGGTTCGGCTGGTACGAGCGCTCGCGACCGCAGGCGAAGGTGCTCGCGCTGGTGGCGTCGCTGGCCGCGCTCGCCGTGGTCGGCCGGATCGCGTTCGCCGCCCTGCCGAACGTCAAGCCCACCACCGACGTCGTGCTGTTCTCGGGCTTCGCGCTCGGCGGGGCGCCCGGGTTCGCCGTGGGCGCGACGGCGGCGCTCGTCTCGAACCTCTTCTTCGGGCAGGGGCCGTGGACCCCGTGGCAGATGGCGGCGTGGGGCGCCGTCGGGGTCGGCGGCGCGGCGCTCGCGCGCGCGACCGGCGGCCGCGTGCCCGGCCGCTTCGCGCTCGCGGCGGCGTGCGCGCTCGCCGGCCTGGCGTTCGGGGCGCTGATGGACCTCTACCAGTGGACGCTCGCGGCGCGGCAGGACGCCGCCACCTACGCCGCGATCTCCGGCACCTCGCTCGCCTACAACATCGCCCACGCCGCGGGGAACGCCGTCTTCGCCGTGCTGCTCGGCCCGGCGTTCGTGCGCTCGCTGCGCCGCTACCGCCGGCGCCTCGAGGTGCGCTGGGCGGCGCCTGCGGGAGCGGCGGCGTGCCTCGTGCTCGCGCTCGCCGCGGCCCTCGGCGGGGAAGCGGCGCCGGGCGCCGGCGCGGCCGTCCCGGCGCCCAAGCGTGCGGTCGGCTACCTCGAGCGTGCCCAGAACGCGGACGGCGGCTTCGGGCCGGCGCCGCGCGCGGGCTCGTCGCAGCTCTACACGGGCTGGGCGGGCCTCGGCCTCGCGGCCGGCGGGGTGAACCCCGCGGGCGTCCGCCGCGGCAAGCGCTCCGCGCTCGACTTCACCGCCCGCCCCGCGCGCGCGCTGAACGACGCCGGCGAGCTCGAGCGCACGATCCTGCTCGTGCGCGCCGCCGGCCGGAGCCCGCGCCGCTTCGCGCGCCGCGACCTCGTGCGGGAGCTCGTCTCGCGCAGGCACCCGAACGGCTCGATCGGGAACCTCGTCAACCAGACGGCGTTCGAGGTGCTCGCGCTGCGCGCCGGCGGCGTGGCGGCGGGCTCGCCGCTCGTGCGCAGCGCCGCCCGCTGGATCGAGCGCCAGCAGAGCCCGGACGGCGGCTTCGGGTTCGCCGAGCGCGGCGGGACGAGCGACGTGGACGACACAGGCGCCGTGCTGCAGGCTCTTGCGGCCGCCCGCCGCGGAAGGGCGACGATCGCGAAGGCGGTGCGCTACCTCGCGCGCGTCCAGAACGCCGACGGCGGCTTCGGCCAGATGCGCGGGCGGCCCTCGAACGCCCAGTCCACCGCGTGGGCGGTGCAGGGGCTCGTCGCGGTCGGCCGCGACCCGGGGCGCTTCCGGCGCGGCGGGCGCACGCCGCTCGGCTACCTGCGCTCGCTGCAGGGCGGCAACGGCATGGTGCGCTACTCGCGCACGAGCGCGCAGTCGCCGGTGTGGGTGACGGCGCAGGCGCTGATGGCGTTGGCGCGCAAGCCGCTGCCGCTCGCGCCGGTGCCGCAGCGCCGCAAGGCGAGGCTCGCCGGGAGCGAGAGCCCCCCGTCGGCCGCGTCGGCGAAGCGCCCGCCGGCGGCGCCCCCGAGGGCGAGGGCCCGCGCCCGCCGCGCCGAGCGCCCCGGCGGCCCGCCCGCGACGCTGCACAAGCCGCTCGGCCCGCCTGAGCGCTCCCCCGCGCCCGCGCCGCAGCGGCGCGCGAGCTCGTCCTCGGGCGGGCGGGGCGACCCGTCGGCCCCGGCGATCGGCGGCGCGGCGCTCGGCGCGGCCGGGCTCGCGGCCGCCGGCTGGCTCGGTCTGCGCCGTCGCCGGCGCGCGGGCGGCGCCGCGGCCTGAGCGAGCCCGCCCGCCGGCTTCGATACGTTGCGGACATGGACCTCGAAGGGGCGATCCGCGGCCGCCGTACGCACAAGGCGTACCGTCCTGAGCCCGTGGATCGCGAGACGCTCGACGATCTGCTCGAGCTGGCGCGCTGGGCCCCCAACCACCACCTCACGAATCCCTGGCGCTTCCGCGTGCTCGGGCCGCGCTCGCTCGAGCGGCTGAAGCGGGCGGCCGGGCCCGAGGCGGCGGCGAAGCTCGAGCGCGCGCCCACGCTCGTCGTCTGCTCCGCCGTCCAGTCGGGCGACCCCGTGCAGGACGAGGAGGACCTGATGGCCGCCGCGTGCGCGGCCTACATCGTCCTGCTCGCCGCCCACGGGCGCGGCCTAGCGAGCTACTGGCGCACGCCCGCCGTGCTGCGCACGCCGGAGGGCCGAGAGGCCGTCGGGATGGGCGACGACGAGCGCTTCGTGGGCCTCCTGCATCTCGGCCGGCCGCGCCAGCGGCAGCGAGTGCCCGAGCGCGCTTCCCCCGGCGACTACGTCTCCTACCTCGAGTGATCGCGCGCGACGACGCACTGGCCGCCCTCGCCTCCGAGCGCTTCGACGTGGTGGTCGTCGGAGGCGGGATCACCGGCGCGGGCGTGGCGCTCGACGCGGCCTCGCGCGGCTACAGCGTGGCGCTCGTCGAGCGCGACGACTTCGCGTCCGGCACCTCGAGCCGCTCCTCGAAGCTCGTCCACGGCGGGCTGCGCTACCTGCAGAACTTCGACCTCGGGCTCGTCCGCGAGGCGCTGCTCGAGCGCGCGCTGCTCGTGAAGCTCGCGCCGCACCTCGTGCGCCCGCTGCCGCTGCTCGTGCCCGCCTTCGACGGCCGTCCGGACCGGGTGATGGGCGTTGGCCTGAACATGTACGACGTGATGGCGACCGAGCGGCTGCGCCCGCGCGCGCGCCGCGGCGGGGAGGAGGACTGGACGCCCGACCGGCACCGGATCGTCGACGGCGAGGAGACCGTCCGCCGCATCCCCGCGCTCGCCGCGCGCGAGCCGAGCTCGGCCTACCTGTTCTACGACTGCCAGACCGACGACGTCCGCCTCGTGCTCACGGTGCTCGGCGAGGCGGAGCGCTTCGGCGCGGTGGTGGCGAACCGCTGCGAGGTCACGGCGCTCCTCGAGGACGCTGGCCGGGCCGCGGGCGTGCGCTGCGTCGACCGGGTCGGCGGCGCCGAGCTCGAGGTGCGCGCCGACAACGTGATCAACGCGACCGGCGTGTGGGCAGACCGCATCAGGCCCGAGGAGCTCTACGCGGAGGAGGAGGTCCCGCGCATCCGCCCGAGCCGCGGGACCCACATCACGCTGCCGCGCGAGAAGCTGCCGCTCGTCGACGGCGCGATCGTGCCCGCCGGGGGCGGCCGCACGATCTTCGCGCTGCCCTGGCTCGGGCGCACCCTGGTCGGCACGACGGACAACGACTACGAGGGCCCGCTCGATCACGTCCCCCCGTCAGCCGAGGACATCGACTACCTGCTCGACGCCTGCAACGCGTTCTTCGGCACGGCGCTCGCGGCGCCCGACCTCACCGGCGCGTTCGCCGGCGTGCGCCCGCTGATCTCGACCGGCGACCCGAAGCGGTCGGTGGACATCTCGCGCCGGGCGGAGCTGTACGAGACGAGCTCGGGCCTGCTCACGATCACGGGCGGCAAGCTCACCACCTGGCGGCGAATGGCGAAGATGGCCGTCGACCGGATGGTCGAGCGGGAGGGCCGCGAGGCGCCCTGCCGCACGCAGGACATCCCGCTCGGCCTGCCGATCGAGGTGGACGAGCTGAAGGCGGTGCCGGGCGTGGACGAGGCGAGCCGCGCGCACCTCGCCGCGCGCTACGGCTACGCGGCGCACGACGTGCTCGCCGTCGCCGCCGAGGACCCGGCGCTGGCGCGGCGGATCGTGCCGGAGCTGCCGGACCTCGTCGCCGAGGCGGTCTTCGCCGCCCGCCGCGAGCAGGCGCAGCGCCTGGGCGACGTGCTGCTGCGGCGCACGCGGCTCGGGATCCTCGCCGCGCCGGAGCTGGCGCGGCCCGACAGCGCGGGCGCGCGCGCCGTCGCGGACGCGCTCGCGCGCGAGCTGGGCTGGGACGCGCAGCGGCGCGAGCGTGAGCTCGAGACCTGGGGCGAGCTCGCGGCGGCGGAGGGGATCGACCCCCGGTGAGGCTCAGGCTGCGCGACCGCGCGATCGAGCTCGAGCCCGGGCGGCCGCTCGTCATGGGGATCGTGAACGCCTCCCCGGAGTCGTTCTCCGACGGGGGCGAGTACCGCGGGCTCGACGCCCAGGTGGCGCGCGCGCTCGAGCTCGTCGAGCAGGGCGCCGACCTGATCGACGTGGGCGGCGAGTCGGGCGTCACGAACCGCCCGCCGATCTCCCCGGAGGAGGAGGCGGAGCGGGTGGTGCCGCTCGTCGAGCGGCTCGCGGCCGAGGGCGTGACCGTCTCGGTCGACACCTGGAAGCCCGACGTCGCGCGCGCGGCGGTGGCGGCTGGGGCGGCGATGGTGAACGACGTGAGCGGGCTGCGCGACCCCGCGCTCGCCGACCCCTGCGCCGAGCACGGGGCGGCGCTCGTGGTGATGCACACGCGCGCGCAGCCCAAGGTGAAGGCGTTCCCCGCCTACGACGACGTGGTCGCCGACGTGATCGGGTTCCTGCGCGAGCGCGTGGCGGTCGCGCGGGGGCGCGGGGTGGGGGAGGAGCAGATCGTCCTCGACCCGGGGCCCGACTTCGCGAAGACCCCCGCCCAGACCGTCGAGGTGCTCCGGCGACTCGGCAGCCTGCACGAGCTCGGCCGACCGCTGCTGCTCGCCGTCTCTCGCAAGGACTTCGTGGGGGCGCTCACGCAGCGGCGCCCGCGCGAGCGGCTCGCCGGCACGCTCGCCGCGATCGCCGAGGGGGTCGACGCCGGCGCGGCGATCCTGCGCGTGCACGACGTGCGCGAGGTCCGCGACTTCCTCGCCGTGCGGGCTGCGCTGCGCGCTGAGGATAATGTGCCCGATGACCTCGAGCTCGCCGAGGAGCTGAGGAGGGAGTCGGCGTGAGCGCTCGCGCCGTCACGATCGCTCAGATCTCCGACCTTCACTGCGGCTCGCCGCACTTCGTGCCGAGCCTGCTGGAGCGCGCGATCGGTGAGATCAACGAGCTCGGGGTCGACGTCGTGATCGTCTCGGGCGACCTCACGGACGCCGGCTACCGCGGCGAGTACGAGCTCGCGCGCGACCACCTCGACCGCGTGGAGTGCGAGCGCCTGATCGTCGTGCCCGGCAACCACGACTCGCGCAACGTCGGCTACGTCCACTTCGAGGAGCTGTTCGGCGACCGCCAGCGCGAGCTGCACCTCGACGGAGTCTCGATCGCGGCGCTCGACTCCACCGAGCCGGACGTCGACCACGGCACGATCGGGCGCGGCCGCTACCCATGGATCCAGAGCGTCTTCAGCCGGGACGCCTACCTGCGCGTGTTCGTGCTCCACCACCACCTCCTGCCGGTCCCCGGCACAGGCCGCGAGCGCAACATCGTCCACGACGCGGGCGACGCGCTCGAGGCGCTCCTGCGGGCGGACGTGCACCTCGTGCTCTGCGGCCACAAGCACGTCCCGTACGCGTGGCGGCTCGAGGACCTCTTCGTGGTGAACGCGGGCACCGTCTCCACGACGCGCCTGCGCGGCAAGACGAAGCCCTGCTACAACGTGATCGAGGCGACGCCGGAGCGGGTGACGGTGTACCGCAAGTACCCGTTCCACGACCGCGACCTGATCATCGCGTTCGACCCGGTCACCTTCGAGTACGAGAAGTCCTCGGCGCTCCTCGGCGAGACAGCGACGGGCTGACGGCGCACCGGGCGGCCAGGCGCAACAATTCCGGGCGTGGCGGGCGGCCTCGCCATCGCGCTCGTGGACGGCGAGCATCATCCTGGCGTCGTGCGCGAGGCGCTCGACCGGCTCGACGCAGAGCGCGGGCTCGCGGGCACGGTCTTCTGCGGCGGCGAGGAGAAGGTGCGCGCGGGCGTGCTCGAAGACGCGGAGCGCTTCTACGGGCGCCCGCTCGAGCTGGGCGACCCGGTGGCGGCGCTCGAGCGGCTCGCGGCCGCCGGCGCGACGGCGGTGGTCGACCTCGCCGACGAGCCCGTGCTCCCGCCCGCGGCGAAGCTGCGGCTCGCCGCGCACGCGCTGAGCCTCGGGCTCGTGTTCGAGTCCCCGGGCCTCGTGCTCCGGCCTCCGCGCTACGAGCGGGTCGCCTTCGAGGGGCCGAAGCTCGCGGTGATCGGGACCGGCAAGCGCACCGGCAAGACGGCTGTGGCCTGCCACTGGGCCGCGCTGCTGCGCGAGCGCGGCGCCCGCCCCGCGATCGTCTCGATGGGTCGCGGCGGGCCGGCGGAGCCGCGTCTCGCGCGCGCCGGGGCGTCGCTCGAGGACCTGCTCGCGGTGGCCGCGAGCGGCGACCACGCCGCCTCGGACTACCTCGAGGACGCCGCCGTGGCGGGCGTGCCGGCGGTCGGCTGCCGCCGGGTGGGCGGCGGCCTGGCGGGCGAGGCGTTCGCCTCGAACGTGCTCGAGGGCGCGAGGCTCGCGGCGTCGCTCGACCCCGGGACCTTGATCTTCGAGGGCTCGGGGGCCACGGTTCCGCCCGTGGAGGTGGACGCGACCGTCTGCGTGGCCGGCGACGCGGAGGGCGCCCTCGGCGGCCTCGGTCCCTACCGGCTCCTGCGCGCGCAGCTCGTGCTCGCGATGGGCGGAGACCGCGCGCTGGCGCAGCGCGTGCGCGAGGTCTGCCGGGCGCGCGTGCTCACCTGCGAGCTGCGCCCCGAGCCGGTCGAGCCGCTCGACGGCGCGGCCCGCGTGGCGCTGTTCACGACCGGGGCGCCGGCCTGCGACGGTGCCGACCCGGTGGTGTACTCGCCGAACCTCGCGCGCCGCGCCGCGCTCGCGGGGGACGTCGAGCGGGCCGCGTCCGAGCGCTGCGACACCTGGCTCGTCGAGGTGAAGGCGGCTGGGATCGACACCGTGGCCGAGCGCGCCCGGCGCGAGGGCGCGCGCGTGATCTTCGTGCGCAACCGCCCGGTCGCGCTCGACGGCGACCTCGACGAGGAGCTCGTGAGGCTCCACGGCGATGCCTGAGACGCTGGTGCTCGACGACGGCCCGGGCCTGCCCTACTCGAAGGGCCTGATGGCGCAGACGCTGTCGGCGTCGGGGCTCAACCCCGCGCGCGCCTACGAGCTCGCGCGCGTCGTGGAGCGGCGGCTCGACGGCCGTCCGCAGGCGGGGATCGTGCGGTCGGACCTCTACGACCTAGTGGAGGCGGTGCTCGCCGAGGAGGAGGGGGAGGGCGCGCTGCGCCGCTTCCGCCAGTGGCGCAAGCTCGCCGATCTCGACCGCCCGCTGATCGTGCTGCTCTCGGGCACGACCGGGGTGGGCAAGTCGACCCTCGCCACGATGCTCGCGAGCCGGCTCGGCATCACCCGCGTGATCGCCACCGACGTGATCCGTCAGGTGCTGCGGGCATTCTTCTCGCATGAGCTCATGCCGGTCGTGCAGCACTCGGCCTTCGAGGCCGGCGACGCGGTGGTCGACGCGCCCGCGGGCGCGGACCGCGACATCGTCGGTTTCGTCCGCCAGGCCGACGCCGTCGAGACCGGCGTCGAGGCGATCGTCGAGCGCGCGTGCCTCGAGCGCACGCCGATGGTGGTCGAGGGCGTGCACCTCGTCCCCGGGGCGCTCGCCAGCGAGCTGCGCGGCCGCTGCGTCGCGGTCGAGGCCGTGCTCTCCGTCGCGGACGAGCACCTGCACCGGGCGCACTTCTCGATGCGGGGCGGGCAGCGTCCGCCCGAGCGCTACCTGCGCCGCTTCGCGCAGATCCGCAAGCTGCAGGACTACCTGGTCGAGCGGGGCCGGGAGGCGGGTGTCGCCGTGATCGAGAACGAGAGCATCGACGAGGCGCTCGCGCGCACGATGGACCTCGTGCTCGAGTCGGTCGGTCGTGTGTCATCATCGGGCGCCGCGTGAAACTGTTCATCGACACCGGATCGGTCGCGGAGGTCGAGGAGATCGCCGCCTGGGGCGTGCTCTCGGGCGCTACTACGAACCCCTCGCTGCTCGCGAAGGAGCAGGGCTCCCCGGGCGACATCATCCGCCGCATCTGCGAGCTCGTCGACGGGCCCACCTCCGCCGAGGTCGTCTCCGACGACGCCCGCGGGATGGTCGCCGAGGGCCGCGCGCTCGCGGGCCTGCACGAGCACGTGGTGGTCAAGACGCCGTTCTCGAAGGCCGGGCTCGCCGCCTGCCGCGAGCTCTCCTCCGACGGCATCCGCGTGAACATGACGCTCGTCTTCTCGGCCAACCAGGCGCTTCTCGCCGCGGAGGCCGGCGCCGCCTACATCTCCTGCTTCATGGGCCGGCTCGACGACATCTCGATCGACTCGGCCCAGGTGCTCGCCGAGGTTGTGGGCGCGCTTGCGCCGTCGTACTCCGACTCGCAGGTCCTCGCGGCGTCGCTGCGCCACCCCGGCCACGTGGTCCAGGCCGCGCAGATCGGGTGCGAGGTCGCCACGGTGCCCGCGAAGGTGCTTCGCCAGATGCTCGAGCACCCGCTCACGACGGCCGGCATCGAGCGCTTCAAGGCGGACTGGCAGGCGCGACCGGAGTTCGCGGAGTGGCTGAGCGGGCTGGTGGCGGGCCGGCAGGCGGTGGCGGCGGGCTAGGCATGTCGGTGCTCGATCGCAAGGAGCTCGAGGAGAGCCCGCTCGCCGACCTGCACGCGATCGCGGCCGAGGTCGGCGTCGAGGGCTACCGGCGGCTGCGCCGGGCCGAGCTGATCGCCGCGATCCTCGGCGAGACCGGTGGGGCGGAGGCCGCCCCGGTCGTCGAGGACGAGGGCGAGGATACGGCGGCGGCGGCCGCCCGCACGCGCCCGAGGCGCGCGCGGCGCGCCGGTCGTGCGCGGGCGGGAGCGCCCGGCGGGGCCGAGGTCGAGGACGTCTCCGAGGAGGCCGGCGAGGCCGCGCCGGAGGGCGTCTCCGAGGAAGAGGAGCGCGAGGAGGGCGAGGTGCGCACCGGGACCCTCGACATCCTCCCGAACGGCAGCGGCTTCATGCGTGCGGACCCGTTCGCGCACTCGCGCGACGACGTGTACGTCTCCCCGGCGCAGATCCGCCGCTGCGAGCTGCGCGCGGGCGACGAGATCACGGGGCCCGTGCGCCCGCCGCGGCGCGCGGAGCGCTACCCGTCGCTGATCCGTGTCGACGCGGTCAACGGCGGGCCGTCGGAGCCGCCGGCGGAGCGCCCGCGCTTCGAGGATCTCACGCCGGTCTTCCCGACCGAGAGGCTGCCCGCCCCCGCGTCGCTCGACGCCGCTCCGTTCGGGAAGGGCTCGCGCGTGGCGATCGCGGGCGAGCCCGGCTCGGGCGTCACCTCGATCCTGCGCGAGCTGGCGAAGAAGCTGTCGCGCGTCGCCGGGATCGAGGCCTTTGTCGTGCTCGCGGGGGTGCGGCCGGAGGAGGTCACGGAGTGGCGCCGCGAGTCGGGGCTGCGGGTCGCGGGCGGCGGCTACGACGCTGCCGGCGAGCAGCAGACGCAGGCGGCGGAGATGGCGCTCGAGCTGGCGAAGCGCGCGGTCGAGCGCGGCGGCGACGCGGTCCTGCTCGTCGACGCGCTGGACGTGCTGCCGGCCGCCGTCGCGCGGCGCGTGTTCGGCTCGGCGCGCAAGGCCGAGGAGGGCGGCTCGCTCACGGTGATCGCCGCGGTCGGCGACGCGCGCGAGCCTCTGCGCGTCGCGACCACCCGAATCGTGCTCGAGTCTCCCGCGAGCGCTCGCGCGCGGAGGCCGAAGCTCGCCCCGGCGTCCGGCACGACGCGGGCCGACCTGCTCTCCTGAGCGCCGGCTGTCGCCGGTACGCGACGCGGACGGACCCGCCGGCTAGCGTCGGTACGCCACCGCCGCCCAGGACGGCTCGGGCGAGAGCTCCACGAGCTCCCAGCCGCGATCCGGCTGCGCGTAGCCGAAGGTGAAGCTCTCGGGATCGAAAACCACCTCGAGCTCGCCCTCCTTGACGCGTTGGTCGAGCCACGCGCCGCGGAACACGAGGCGGCGCAGCCAGTGCACGAGCGAGCGCTCCGAGGGGCCGCTCAGCTCGCGCCAGCAGGCGTTGATGTGCTCGCCCAGCTCCGACGCGGGCTCCGTCACCTCGCCGTTGACGGCGAGGTTCACGAGGTCCTCGCGCTCCTCGTCCTCGAGCGGGCCGGGCACGAAGCCGAGCTTGATCGCCGCCTGCTCCACGCGCTCGGTGAAGTCGAGCTCGTTGAAGGTGAAGCGCAGCTCCCCGTATTCGAGCACGTAGTCGCTACCGGACTCGTAGTTTCCGCGCTTGGTCGTGTCCAAGATGAATCCGTCCATCCAGGGCGGGGGCGCCTCCCGCGCCCCGCGGGCGTCGGCATTCTAGGCGGGATTCCTTCCCGGCTAGAAGGCTGCAACCGGACTTGCACGGGCGCGCGCCAGAGCGCCTCCGAAGCCCCGGTTGGCGCCCCACGGGGGGCGAGTTCCGCGGCGCCGCGGGCTTAGCGGGGCATGGACGGAACACCGGACTCGCTCCTCGTGGTGGAGGACGACGAGGGCACCGCGGCCTTCCTCGCGGACAACCTCGCGGCCGACGGGTTCGAGGTGGCGACGGCCGCAGGCGCGGGCGAGGCGATCCGCGCGATCGAGGTGCGCCACCCCGACCTCGTCGTGCTCGACCTGATGCTCGCGGACGGCAGCGGCCTCGCGGTGCTCGACCACGTGCGCGCGGCCGACGGGCTCGCCTCGCGCGTCGACCCCGAGCTGCCGGTGATCGTGGTGAGCGGGCGTGGCGCCGAGGTCGACCGCGTGCGCGGCCTCTCGCGCGGGGCAGACGACTACCTCGTCAAGCCGTTCTCCTACGCGGAGCTCCTCGCGCGTGTGCGCGGGCTGCTGCGTCGCAGCCGCCCGCGCCGCTCGCAGGGCGTGATCCGGGTGGGCGAGCTGACGCTAGACCCTGCGAGGCGCACGGTCATGCTCTCGGGCGAGCCGGTCACGCTCGCGCCCAAGGAGTTCGCGCTCCTGCACGCGCTCGCGCAGGATCCCGAGCGCGTGCACCTCAAGCACGACCTGCTGCGCGACGTCTGGGGCTACAGGTCGATCGGCTCGACCCGCACGCTCGACGCCCACGCCTGCAGGCTGCGCAGGAAGCTCTCGCGCTCGCCGCGGCCGTTCGTGCTGAACGTGCGCGGCGTCGGCTACCGACTCACGGAGCCGCTGTGACCGCGCTCGCGCTCGCAGGGTGGCTCGTGGCGGCGCTGGCGGTGGCGCGCTGCGCCGCGCTCGCGGGGCGGCTCGAGCTCGTCGCGCTCGCCGCTCACGAGCTGCGGACGCCGCTCACGGTGGTGTCGCTCGAGGCCGAGCGGCTGCGCACGCTGTGCGCAGGCTGCCCCCACGAGCACGGGCGCGGCTCGCGCGTCGAGACGCAGCTCGAGCGGGCGAAGCTCGGGCTCGCGGACCTCGAGGCCGCGCGCGCGGGACGGCGGGCGCGGCGCGCGGGCGGGGCCGCGCGCGTCGGGTCGCTCGTGCGGCGGGCGGCGCCCGGATGGGAGCGCGCGGCGCGCGCCGCGGGCGGGAGCCTCGCGCTCGACTGGCGAGCGGGCGACGCGCCGTCGGAGGCCGAGCGCGGCCGTGTGCTCCAGGCGCTCGACAACCTGGTCGCGAACGCGATCGAGCACGGGGGAGGGCAGCTTGTCGTAAGCGGGCGTCGCGGCCCTGGCACGCTGCGGGTCGAGGTGCGCGACCGCGGCCCGGGATTCGGAGCCGGCGGGCGGCCGAATCGCCGCGCGGGGCGCGGACGCGGGCTCGCGATCGCGCGGCGTGCTGTGGAGGAGGCAGGCGGGCGGCTCGAGCTCGTGCACGGGGCCGAGGGGGCCACCGTCGCGATCGAGCTGCCGCTCTCGGACAGGCGGCGGCGGTCGTGAGCGCGCGCCGGCGCCGCGCGCTCGCGCTGATCGCGCTCGCCCTTGCGTGCGGCGGGCTCGCCGCCTCGCGCGTGCGGGGCCGCGAGCGCGCGGTCGAGGAGCGGGTCGGCGCGCCGGTCCCGGTGCTCGTCGCCCGGGCGGACCTGCACGCTGGGGAGCGGCTTGCGGCGCGTCTGCTCGAGCGCCGCGAGGTCCCGGCGCGCTTCGTCCCGCCCGATGCGCTCTCCGACCCACGGGAGGCGGCCGCCCTGCGCGCGGCGGTGCCGATCCCGCGCGGCGGCTACCTCACGGCCGGCGTCCTCGCCGAGCGCGGGACGGGGACCGCCGCCGGCGCGCCGCTGCGGCGCGGGGAGCGCGCGGTCGAGGTCGCGGTCGCGGGCGCCGACGTGCTCGCAGGAGCCGGGCCGGGCGCCCGCGTGGACGTCGTCGCGACCGCCGCGGCGGGCTCGGGCGGCGGCGGCCGCAGCTGGCTTGCGCTCGAGGACGTGGAGCTGCTCGCGCTGCGCCCGGGCGGCGAGCCCGCGACGGCGGACGGCGCGCGCTCAGGCGGGACCGCGCTCGCGACGCTGCGGGTGACGCTGCGGCAGGCGGTCTTCCTCACCGCCGTGCAGAGCTTCGCGCGGGAGATCCGGCTGCTGGCGCGCCCGGCGGGCGAGCCGGCGCGGGGGCGGCGGGTGGAGGAGTCGCTGTGAGGCGGGCGGACCGCCGGCGCGGCGGGCCCTCGGCTCGGCCGGCGGCGACCCTAGACGGCCGCCGCCGCCCCGCGCGAGGGCTCGCGCGGCCGCTCGCGCCGCTCCGCCACCACGGCGCCCCCGCCGCGGCG
>JADGHQ010000082.1 GCA_019683805.1 Thermoleophilaceae bacterium | reverse complement strand
CGCAGGCGGGGCGGCGCGGGCGCGGCGGCGCCGCCCGGCGGCGGCGCCGCGCTTGAGGGAGGAGGGACTGCGTGTCCTCGGGGGGGGTCCTGGTCAGGCGGCGATCTCCTCCACGGCCACCGCCTCGGGGTGCTCGGCGCGCTCGCGCTCGCGGCGGGCGCTCGCGCGCACTTTCGACTCGACCAGCAGTAGCGCCGCGAGCGCGCCGAGGGCGGCGACGCCCGTCGCCACCGCGAGCGAGGTCGAGAGGGAGTGGACGAAGGCGTCGTTGGCGGCGGCCTGAACCTGCCCGGCCACGTCCGAGGGCACGCCCTTGACGGCGCCGCCCGTGCCGGCCGCGATCTGGTCGACGATCGAAGCGCGCTGACCGGGGGTGAGCCGCACGGCGTCGAGCGTGTCCTCGAGCCGGTTGCGTGAGAGCGACTGGAACAGCGCGCCGATCACGGCGACGCCGAAGGTGCCGCCCACCATGCGGCTCATCGAGAGGATCCCCGACGCCACGCCGGCCTTGTCCACGCTCACCGCGTTCATCGCGGCGGTGGACATCGGCGACATCGTCAGGCCCATGCCCACGCCCATGATCACGAACGCCGGGAGCAGGTCCGAATAGCTCGTGCTCACGTCGATCCTCGACTGCAGGTACAGCGCGACCGCCGAGAGCGCGAGGCCGGCCACCATCAGCGGCTTCGGCCCGATCCGGTCGGAGAGACGGCCCGCGATCGGCGCGGTGATGATGATCATCACCGTGCTCGGCAGGAAGCGCACGCCGGCCTCGAGCGGGCTGTAGCCGAGGATGTTCTGCATGTAGAGGGCGATGAAGAAGAACATCGCCAGCATCGCGAACGAGACGATGAACGCGACCACGTTCGTGCCGAGGTAAGAGCGCGACCGGAAGAACGAGAACTGCACCATCGGGACGCGCACGCGCGTCTCGATCGCCGCGAAGGCGACCAGGCCCACCGCCGCGACCGCGAGCAGCGCGACGATGCGCCCGGAGCCCCAGCCCCAGTCGTTGCCCTCGACAAGCGCGAGCACGAGCGCGGTGAGCCCGGCGGAGATCGCGGCGATGCCGGGGGCGTCGACCTTCTTCTCGATCGTCGTGTCGCGCGACTCGTGCGCGGCGAACAGGGTCACGGCGACCGCGCCGGCGGCCACCGGCAGGTTCAGGAAGAAGATCGCCCGCCACGAGACGTACTCGGTGAGCGCGCCGCCGACCACCGGGCCGACGGCGAGCGCGAGCGCGGACACTCCCGCCCAGGTGCCGATCGCGCGGCCGCGCTCGTGCGGCGGGAACTCGTGCGAGATGATCGAGAGGGTGCCGGGCATCATGAACGCGGCGCCGACGCCCTGGAGCGCGCGGCCCGCCACGAGCAGCCACTCGCTCGGCGAGAGGCCGATCGCGGCGCTCGAGAGCGCGAACAGCACGACGCCGAAGAGGAACACGCGCCGCCGCCCGAAGATGTCGCCGAGGCGCCCACCGGTGACGAGCAGCACGGCGAACGTCAGCGTGTAGGCGTTGACGGTCCACTCGAGGGCTGAGATGGACGTGCCGAGGTCCTTCTGGATCGACGGCAGCGCCACGTTCACGACCGTGTTGTCGAGCATGACCATGAAGAGGGCGAAGCACATCGCCGCGAGCGTCCACCAGCGGCGGTTCTCCTCTGTCAGGCGGATGCGTTCGGGCATGGGGGACTACTCCTTCCTCGGGGAGAGCGGGGGCAGCGCGCGTGCCGTCACGATCGAGGTGACGGCCTGCTCGAGTTGGCGCCGCTCGCGGGGGGACAGGGTCTCGACGAACGCCTCGAGGTCGGCGAGGCGGAGCACGGTGAGCTCGTCCAGCAGGGCGCGGCCGGCGGCGGTCGCGGCCACGCGCTTGCTGCGGCGGTCGTTGGGGTCCTCGGTGCGCGTGACGAGCTCGCGCTGGACGAGCCCGTCGACCGCCCGGCTGATCGCGGGGAGCGACAGGCCGAGCGCGTCGCCCATCTCCTTGAGCGACATCTCGAGGCCGTCGGCGGTGGCGAGCGCCTGCAGCGCCTTGAGCTGCGACAGCGACAGGCCGAGCCTGTCAACGGCCTCGAGCATGCCTCTGCTGCACGTCTTCATGATGTGGACGACCAGGCTGCCGAGGTTCCGGACGAGCTCCGCGTTCTCCGGCTTCACTGCCGCCTGCTGCATGGCCTCCGATGTTTGCACGCACGCAAGTATTGCACGCAAGCAGTGATTGACCAAGAGCAACTTGTGTGACGTGCGTCACCCAGGCGGGCGGGCGCTACGGCAGGAGCAGGGTGTCGCTCGAGCTCCGGCGCTCGCGCCCGATGCTCAGGGTCGCCGGCCGGATCTCCCTGACCTGCGCCTTCTCGGATCCCGCCCTGACCTCGTACTCGCCCGGCTCGACCGCGCTCCGGATCTCGCCGGTGGCGGACGGCGCGATCGGGGCGGTGGTGATCCTGCGCCCAGGGCCGTCGAGCGTCAGCGTGCGCGGCTGCCGGCTCTGGTTCGAGACCACGATGACGACCGGGCCCGCGCCGATCTCGGCCGGCGAGACGACGACCCTGCTCTCCGTGATCACGCCCGTGACCTGGGCCGGAGCCGGCGGCCGCGGCGTGTTCTCGAAGTCGCTCCCGCCGCAGCCCGCCGCGGCGAGCGCGGCGCCCGCGAGCACGGCCGCTGCCGCTCCCCGGCGCGCCCCGAACCTCTCCGTGGCTCGCATCCTCATCCCCTCGTCACGCAAACGCTATCCGAACCAGACCGACCTGCGCGTGGCGAGCATCGCGTCGAGCTCCCGCTGGATGCGGCCGCGGATGCGCTCGGAGAGCGCCTGGACGAGCTGGAGGTCCTCCGCGTCCTCGGGCGCGTAGCCCTCGAGCTCGATCGGCTCGAGGAAGCGGATCCTGAGCTTGGCGGGCAAATACATCCCGGCGGCGGCCGGGCCGAAGTGCGGGAAGGCGTGGTTGATCGGGAAGTAGATGAGCCCCGTGAGCCGCTGCAGCAGCGGCACGTGCGCGAAGATCGGCATCGCCTCCTCGGCGCCGACCACGGCGATCGGGACGATCGGCACGCGGGCGCGCAGGGCGGTCCTCACGTAGCCGCCGCGCCCGAACCGGCGCAGCCTGTAGCGCTGCCAGTAGAGCTTGCGCGTGCCCTTCTGACCCTCCGGGAACACGAGCGCCAGCCGGCCCTCGTCCCGGAGCAGGCGCTGGGCGTTCGCGGGGTGGGCCGCCACGAGCCCGATCTTGTTGGCGAGCATGCCGATCCCCGGGTAGCCCTTGAACCAGTGCTCGCCGAGCATGTACACGGGACGCGGGGCGCTGTGCTCCCGCCGGATCGCCCACATGATCATCGGGGCGTCGGGAGGCAGCGCGCCGGAGTGGTTCGCGACGAGCAGCGCGCCGCCGGTCGAGGGCACGTTGTCGACGGCCTCGGCCTCCACGCGGAACCAGTAGTCGTAGTAGAAGTCGAGCACCGGCTCGAGCAGGCGGACCACCCGCTCGGAGCGCCCCCAGTCGTCGAGGGCGCGCTCGCTCTCCTGGGGAGGGATCAGCGCCTGCAGCGCGCGCGGGTCGGCGTCCGCGTCCGCGTCGGGAAGCGGGGCGGCGGGCAGCTCGAGGAGGTCGTGGCGCGGGTCGAACCTGGGCGGCCTCGGCGCCTGCGCCGGCGCGCCGAGGAACAGGCTGTCCTCGCTCAGCCGGCCACGAGCAGCCGGCGCTCGCCGTCGAGCTCCCTGAGCCTTTCCTGCAGACGTAGCCAAGAGCGGTCTTCTTCGTCCTCGTACTCGCGGCCGCGCAGTTCCCGGACGCTCTCGCGGTAGTCGAGCCACGCCTCCTGCGCGAGCAGGTCGAGCTCGGCGAGCCTCCTGTTGACCTGTGCCTGCGTCGGCGTCGTCATGGCTCCTCCGCTCCGCTCGGGACTCTCGACGACTTGCGGCCCATACTACCCAGGGTCGAGGCGTTCGATGCCGGCGACTCCCGGCTGGCGACGGGATCCGGCGGCGCCGTCAGGCGCGGCGGAACGGGAGCTCCACGAGCTCTGCCTCGGCGCGCGCGGGGCCGACGAGCACCGTGTCGCCCGGGGACGCCTCGCGCCGCACGATCGCGAGCGCGATCGGCCCGTGGACCGGGGAGACGCAGGCCGAGCCGATCCGGCCCACCTCGCGCTCCCCGAGCACGATCGGGTCGCCGTGCTCGGCTGGCGCGGAGAGGCGCAGCCCCCGCAGGTAGCGGTTCGGCTTGCCCTTGTAGTGGAGCCGGGCGACCGTCTCCTGGCCGACGTAGCAGCCCTTCGAGAAGCTGACTGCGCGCTCGTTGAGTCCCGCCTCCTGGGGGATCGTCTCCGAGCCGAACTCGTGCCCCAGGCGCGGGCGGCCCGACTCGATCCGCAGGCACTCGGCCGCCTCCTCGGACACCTGCTCGAGCCCGAGCGCGGCGCGAACGCCGTCGGCGTCCGCGGCCGGGCAGATGACGTCGACACCGAGGTCGGTGGCGACGTAGATGCCGTGCTCGCCCTCGACGAACGCGTGCTCCTCATCGGGGGGCGCCGTGTCGAGCGCGTCGCGCGCGGCCGGGCCGATCAGGGAGAGGATCGCCCGCTCGGAGGTCAGGTCCTGCATCCTCACGTCCCGGCCGATCGAGTAGGTGCTCACGTTGTGCCGGATCGCCGGGAGGCCGACCGCCTCGGTGTCGATCCAGATCCAGCCGTCGCCGCGCAGCAGGCGCATGTCGGTGAGGATCTTGCCCTTGTGCGTGAGCAGCGCGGCATAGCAGCCCGTGCCGGGCGCGAGCCCCTCGACGTCGTTGGTCACCTGGCCCTGGAGGAAGTCGGCCGCGTCGCCGCCCGTGATCAGCAGCTTCCCACGCTCCGAGCGGTCGACGAGGCCGGCGGCGCCGGTGAGCAGCTCGTACTCGGTCGCGACGGTCACGAGCCGGATTCTAGGCAGGCTCGGTAGGCTCCCCGCCGTGGCACTTGCCGAGGACTTCCAGCGCATCGTCGACTCCCTGCCGCCCGACTGGACGGACCTCTCGTTCGACCTGCGGATCTTCGACGAGGACCGCTACGTCGAGGCGGCGACCATCCTGATCCAGGTGAACGCGCAGCCGTACTCGCGGCACGACTGGCACTGGCGCGTGAACGTCGCCCACGAGTTCGGCCACGCCGCCGCGCCCGAGACGGTGCGCGGCACGCTCCAGCTCCTCGACGACGTGGGCATCGAGGGCGAGCTGGCCGCCCGGGACGCGCGCTCCGGCCGCGTGGAGATCACGCAGATGTGGGGGCGGCCCGAGTCGGTGCGGCGGGAGTTCGCGCAGCGTCGCCGTCAGTGATGGCACGGGTGGCTCTCCTCTGCCCGGAGCTGCTGTTCGGGTCGAAGGTGGAGGGCGGCCTGCGCGCGGCGGGGCACGACGTGGTGCGCTGCGACGACGAGGCGTCGGCGCGCGTCGCGGCGCCCGATGCGGACGTGCTGGTGGTGGACCTGACCGACGAGGACCTCGACGGGGCCATGCTCGTCGAGTCGATGCGGGCCGGCGCGGAGCTCGGCGACACCCGCACGCTCGGCTTCTACTCGCACGTCGACCAGGACACCCGCCGCCGCGCGGAGGAGGCGGGGTTCGACCTCGTCGTGCCGCGCTCGCGCATGAGCCGGGAGATGGCGCGGCTCGTGGAGGGGCTCGTCTCGTGAGGACCGCGCTCGTCACCGGGGCGTCGAGCGGGATCGGCGAGGCCACCGCGCGCCGGCTCGCCGCCGAGGGCTACCGCCTGATGATCGTCGCGCGGCGCGCCGAGCGCCTCGAGGCGCTGGCGCACGAGCTGGGCGAGGGCACGGTGGCGGTCGCCGCCGACCTCACCGACGCCGACGCTCCCGCGCGCGTGCGCGCGCAGGTGGACGAGCGCTTCGGCGGCCGCCTCGACCTGCTTGTGAACAACGCCGGCGCCTCCTGGCGCGCCGCCTTCGGCGACCCGCAGAGGGGCGGGTTCGAGAACGTGCGCCGCACGATGGCGGTCAACTTCGACGCGGCGGTGCGGCTCACCGAGGCGCTGCTGCCCGCGGTGCGAGCCGCGGCGCCGAGCGCGATCGTGAACGTCTCCTCGGTCGCGGGGCGCGTCGCCTCGCCGCGCGGCGGCGCCTACTCGGCGTCGAAGTTCGCGCTGATCGGGTGGAGCGAGGCGCTCGGGTTCGAGGAGGCGGCGCACGGCGTCCACGTCGGCCTCGTGCTGCCCGGCTTCATCGCGACCGAGGGCTTCCCCCAGACCGAGATCAGGCCGCGGTTCATCGTCTCGAAGCCCGAGAAGGTGGCCGACGCGATCCTGCGCGCCGCCCGGGGCAGGCACGAGGTGATCGTGCCCCGCGGCTACAGGATCGTGCCGCTCGTCGCGGCGCTCGCGCCGGGCCTCGTGCGCAGGGTGGCCGCGCGGCGGCGCTAGCCCGGTTCCGGGCCGGCGCGCGCGGGGCGCCCGCTCAGCCCCGGTCGCGCGGCAGCGCCTCGAAGTCGAAGGCGCGGGCCACGTCGGGCGCGCGCGCGAGGATCCCGAAGCGGGCGTCGAAGCGCGCCCAGCGCTCGAGCGCGGTTCGGCTCAGCGCGAGCGGCGGGGTGAGCGCCGGGCGGATGGCGACGAGCTCGGCCGACACCAGCCGGGCGTCCGCGTTCGACGCGCTCGCGATCGCGTCCACGACGGGCGCGGGGTCGGTCAGGGCCGCCTCCGTGCCAGCCCGGATCGCGCTCAGCGCGCGCCCGATCAGGTCGCGCTTCGCGTCGAGCGCGGCGCGCGTCGTGACGAGCACGAGCTCGGGGTAGTGCGGGGCGCCGTAGTCGTCGACCCGGAACTCGCGGATCGGCACGCCGCGCTGGCGGAGCGTCACCCCCTCCACGTTCCAGAAGGCGGTCGCGCCCGCCACCTTGCGCGCGATCAGGCTGGGCACGGCCGAGAAGCCGATGGTCACCCGCCGCACGCGCGCGAAGTCGCCGCCGTCGCCCTCGACGACGGCGCGCAGCACCGCGTCGTCGGAGGGCAGGCCCGTGACGCCCACGCGCCTGTCCTCGAGCTCGCGCGGCCGGCCCACCGGCGGGCGCGCGAGCACCGACGCGAGCGGACGCTGCACGAGCGCGGCCACGCCGACGAGGTCCGCGCCCTGCTGGCGGGCGAGGCCGAGGTCGTGGATGTCGACCACCGCGAGGTCTGCGCGCCCCGCGGCGAGCAGCTTCAGCGAGTCCGTCGACGCGGACGGCACGCGGATCGCGAGCCGGACGCCGCGTGCGGCGTCGAGCCGCTTCGCCCGCGCGGCGTAGATGCCCGCGTGCGCGGCGTTCGGCGCGAAGTCGAGAGCGACCGTGACGGGCTTCGCGTGCTCCCCCGGGGCGCTTCCCGAGCTGCCGCAGCCGGGAACGGCGAGCGCCGTGAGCGCGCACGCGATTGCAGTCCTGGCTCGCATCGGGCGGTAAGCCTACGGTGCTTGGGCGCGAGTGCGCCTCCCGAGGCGTTGCCGACCGAGCCCGCAACTATGCTGCCGGGCGTCGACATAACCCTGGAGGATCGCCAAGTGGAGGAACGCGGTTTAGCCGCTTACATCGGAGAGCTCATCGGGACGTTCGCCCTCGTCTTCTTCATCACGATGGTCGTCTCGCTGTTCGTCGTCGCGCCCACGCCGGGCTCGACCGTGCAGCCGTTCATCGACTGGTCCGTGATCGGGCTCGTCCACGTCTTCATCCTGTTCGTACTGATACAGACGCTCGCCGTCATCTCGGGCGCGCACTTCAACCCGGCCGTCACGCTCGCGCTCGCGGCGGTCAGGCAGATCCGCCCGGTGGACGCGGTCGTCTACTGGGTGATGCAGCTCGCGGGCGGCGTGCTCGGGGCGCTGCTGACCAAGGCGATCCTGCTGGACGAGGGCCGGGGGGTCCACTACGGCGCCGTCGCGATCTCCGACCGGCTCAGCGGCAGCACCGGCCTGGGCTTCGTGTGCGAGCTGATCGGGACCTTCTTCCTGGTGTGGGCGATCGTGGGCGTCGCGGTCAACCCCTCGGGCAACAAGGACTGGGCCGGCTTCGTGATCGGCGGCATCCTCGGCATCGCGGTGATGATCTTCGGACCGCTCACCGGCGCGGGCTTCAACCCGGCGCGCGCGTTCGGGCCGGCGCTCGTGGCGCACGAGTTCGGCGGCGCGGGCAAGTTCCTGCTCGTGTACGTGCTCGGCCCGGCGGTGGGCGCGGTCCTCGCCGCGGTCGCGTACTTCAACCTGTTCATCGCGCGCGGGAGGCGCATGGCAGGGGAGATCGAGCCCGTGGGCTGACGGCCGCGCCCGTGGGCAGCGCGGCGCCCCGGGCTCCGGGAGCCGGACGCGGTCTTGTCGCATTCGGACAAGTGGCGCCCGCCGTCTCGTACGGCGGGCGCCTCGCTTTCGCGCTAGGTTCGCG
>JADGHQ010000026.1 GCA_019683805.1 Thermoleophilaceae bacterium | reverse complement strand
CCCGGCGCGACGCCGAGCTGGCGCTTGGCGAACGAGTTCGGCAGCTCCCCCACCACCACCCCCAGCCCGATGAGCAGGCCGAGCGGCAGCGGCCCCGCGTCCCGCACGGCGCCTGGGAGCGCGTGCCAGTAGGTGGGCCACAGGGAGAGCAGCAGCGCGGCGGCGACCACCCCGCCGATCATGAAGAGCGCGCCGCGGACCGTCTTGTTGTCGCCGAAGACGCGCCGCCCGCGCACGCGCGCGCCCATGTCGAGGGGCCGCTTGAGCCGTGGGAAGAGGTCGAGCGCGAGCACCGGGGCGTGCAGCAGCGGCGCCCCCAGCACGGGTACGAAGACGAGCAGCGACCTCAAGGCCGCGCCAGGCTATCGGCTCGCCTTGCGCGCTTCACCCAGGTCCTACGCTTGTGAGCATGCGCCCGCCCGCTCAGGGGCAACGAACAGGCGCGGCCGTCGCCGCGCTCTCCGTGGCCGTCGTCACCGCGGTGATCTACGGGCTCCGCGAGGTCATGCCGGTGCTCTCCACGGGCGTGCTCTACCTCCTGCCCGTCCTGCTCATCTCGACCTACTGGGGCCTGCGGCTCGCCGTGGTCACCGCTCTCGCGAGCGCTGCGGCGTTCAACTGGTTCCACATCCCGCCGACGGGCCGCTTCACGATCGCGGACCCGGAGAACTGGGTCGCGCTCCTGGTGTACTTCGTCGCCGCCCTGGTCACCAGTACGCTGGCCCACTCGGCGCGTGCGAGAGCCGAGGAGGCCGAGGCGCGCAGGCGCGAGGCGGACATCACCGCTCGGCTGGCGGTCTCGATCCTGTCCGGCACGAGCGCTGCCGAGCGCCTCACCGAGGCGGCTGACCTGATCGCGTCGGCGCTCGGCATGAGCGGGGCCGAGCTGCGGCTCGGCTGGGTGGACTCGGACCTGGAGCGAATCGCCGTGCCGCTGGTGGAGTCCGGCCGCCGCGTGGGCACGCTGCTCGTCCCGCGCGCGACGCCGAAGGCGGATCTCGAGCGCGTGCGGGAGCGGCTCGTGCCGGCGCTCGCCGCGCTCGTCGCGGCGGCGATCAGGCGCGAGCAGCTCGAGGAGCAGCTTGTCGAGACCCGGGCGCTGCGTCGCAGCGACGACATGAAGACCGCGCTCCTGCGCGCAGTCTCGCACGACCTGCGCTCGCCGATCACCGCGATCCGCGCGGCCGGCTCGGGGCTCGGCTCGCGCACGCTCGAAGGCGGCGAGCGCGACGAGCTGATCGCCGTGATCCGCTCGGAGAGCGAGCGCCTCGGCCGCCTGGTGGAGAACCTGCTCGAGCTCTCGCGCCTCGAGGCGGGGTCGGCGCCGGCGCAGCCCGACTGGTGCGCGCTGGACGAGCTGGTGGAGAGCGCGGTCGGCACGCTCGGCGATCCGCCGGGCGACGTGCGGCTCGAGCTCGAGCCGGGCCTGCCGCTCGTCCACGCCGACGCGATGCAGATCGAGCGGGCGATCGCGAACCTGGTCGACAACGCGGTCAGGCACTCGAACGGCAAGCCGGTGCGCGTGTCCACCGTGCGCGACGGCGCCTTCGTCGAGGTTCGCGTGGCCGACAGCGGTCCGGGCATCGACCCGGACGACCGCGAGCGGATCTTCGAGCCGTTCTTCCGCGCGAGCGGAGGCGGCGGGGCCGGGCTCGGCCTCGCCATCGCCCGCGGGTTCGTCGAGGCCAACGGGGGCCGGATACGGGTCGACGCGTGCGAGGGCAGGGGAGCGCGCTTCACGATCCGGCTGCCCGTCGCGTCCCGCGATCCCGGGCGTGGCGCCCGGCCCGCGAGGGCGGGGAGCGCCGCATGAGCGGCGACAGGGTCCTGGTCTGTGACGACGAGCCGCAGATACTGCGCGCGCTGCGCGTGATCCTGCGCGACGCGGGCTTCGACCCCGTCCTGGCCGCGACCGCGGAGGAGGCGCTCGACGCGGCCGCCGTGCACACGCCCCGTGCCGCGATCGTGGACCTCGTCCTCCCCGACGGCGACGGCGTGGACGTCTGCCGCCGGATCCGCGAGTGGAGCGAGCTCCCGATCATCGTGCTCTCGGCGGTCGGCGAGGAGAGGGAGAAGGTGCGCGCGCTGAACGCGGGCGCCGACGACTACGTGACCAAGCCCTTCGGCCCCGAGGAGCTCGTCGCGCGGCTGCGCGCCGTGCTGCGCCGTGCCGCGGGGGGCGAGAGCGAGCCCGCGATCGAGGCCGACGGGCTCGTGATCGACCTCGCGGCGCACGAGGTGACCCGCGACGGCGAGCCGGTGCGCCTGACCAAGACGGAGTTCGAGCTGCTCCGGGTCCTGGCCTGCAACCGCGGCCGGCTCCTGACGCATCGCAAGCTGCTCACCGACGTCTGGGGGCCGGGCTACGAGCACGACACGCAGGTGCTGCGCGTGCACGTCGCGAACCTGCGACGGAAGATCGAGCGCCCGGGTAGGCCACAGCTGATCAGGACCGACACCGGGGTCGGCTACCGCTTCGCGGGCTGAGGCGGCTCTCGCCTCGAGCCCCGCTCGGCCGGGCTTCACGAAATCTGTATGCGCCCGCGCGATCCTTTGCGCGGGCTTTACGCGCGCGGATCTAGCGTCGCGCGCATGGCGCGTCCGGTCCAGCGGGGGCTGCGGCGCTCGGTGGGAGTGCCGGGGATGTTCGCCACCGCTTACGGCAACCTCGGCTCCTCGATCTACTACGCGCTCGGGCTCGTGGCGGTGCACGCGCTCGGGCTCACACCGCTCGTGTTCATGCTGGCGGGCGGCCTCTTCGCGCTCACGGCGAAGACGTACGCGGAGGCCGCCTCGATGTTCCCCGAGGCCGGCGGCTCCTCCGCGTTCGCGAGGCACGCGGGCAACGAGCTCGCCTCCTTCTTCGCCGGCTGGGCGCTCTCGCTGGACTACATCATCACGATCGCGATCTCGGCCTTCTTCGTGCCGCACTACCTCGGCGCGTTCTGGCCCGCCTTGAAGCACAACCCGGGCGACATCGCGGGCGGCATGGTCGTGATCGCTGCGCTCGCCGCCGTGAACATCCGCGGGCTGAGCGAGTCGGCCAAGCTGAACATCGGGCTCGCGGTCGCCGACCTCTTCACGCAGGTCGCGCTCGTCGCGCTCGGCGCGGCGCTCGTGCTGCACCCCTCCCTGCTGGTGGGCCAGGTCCATCTCGGCACGGCGCCCACGTTCAGCCAGCTCCTGTTCGCGCTCTCGATCTCGATGCTCGCCTACACCGGGATCGAGACGGTTTCGAACATGGCCGAGGAGGCGCGCCACCCAGGCCGCGACGTGCCGCGCACCGTGAACCTGCTGCTGCTCGGCGTGCTCGGCATCTACGCGGGCATGTCGACCGTCGCCCTCTCCGCGCTGCCGGTCAGGAAGGGCGCCGACGGCCACTTCTCGACGGCGCTCGGCACGACGTACCAGAGCGACCCGGTGCTCGGCATCGTGCACGCCCTGCATCTCGGCGCGGGGATGACGAAGGCGCTCTCCTACTACGTGGCGCTGCTCGCCGCCACGATCCTGATCATCGCCACGAACGCGGGCATCATCGGCATCTCGCGGCTGTCGTGGTCGCTCGCCGAGCACCGCCAGCTGCCCAGCGTCTTCGCGCGCCTGCACCCGCGCTTCCGCACGCCCTCGTTCACGATCGTGTTCTTCGCCGCGCTGGCGGCCGTCCTGCTGCTGCCAGGGAAGAACGACTTCCTGGGCAACCTCTACAGCTTCGGCGCGATGCTGTCCTTCACGGTCGCCCACGCGGCGGTGGTGGTCCTGCGTCTCCGCCAACCCGACCGCGAGCGGCCGTACCGGGCGCCCTGGAACGTTCGCGTGCGCGGCCGGCCGATCCCGCTGACGGCCGTCGTCGGCGGCGTCGGCACGCTCGCCACCTGGGTATCGGTGGTGGTGCTGCACCCATCCACCCGCTACGTGGGCTTCGGCTGGCTCGCCGTCGGAATGGCCGGCTACGTGCTCTACAGGCGAGCCCAGGGCGTCGGGCTCAACGAGCACTGCCGCATCGAGCGCCCGCCCGCGCCCGAGGGGTTCGTTCCGCTCGAATACGGCTCCGCGATCGTGCCGATCTTCGGCTACGACGTGAGCGGCGACGCGATGCGGCGCGCGTCGAAGCTGATCGGAGAGGGCGCGACCGTGCAGTGCGTCTACGTCATCCGCGTGCCCGACCAGCTCTCGCTCGACTCCGGGATGGAGGACGAAGAGCGGCTGGCGCGCGAGGTGCTCGAGGCGGCCGGCGTGCGCGCCAGGCGGCACGGGATCAGCGTGCGGACACGCCTCATCCGCACCCGCAATCCGGGCGCCGCGCTCGTCGAGGAAGCGCAGCGGCTCGGCGCCGACGTCATCTACCTCGCCACCGAGCACGCCCCTGCGGACGAGCGCGCGCTCGGGCCGACGGCCTCCTACCTGCTCGCGCGCCGGCCCTGCCGGATCGTGATCGAGACGGCACCCGGCTCGGCGCCCCGGCGCGAGGCGGCGCGGAGACACGCGGCGGCGCGCGTCTAGGGAAACGCGGCGCGACCCGCGCCCGCCTACCCGGCGGACGCGCGCGCGGCCCTGCCGCCCGCGCCGGTCGGGGCGCTCGCCTCCTCGACGCCCAGCCGCTCCATCTCCTCGCGGAACGCGGCCTCGGCCTCGGGCATCATGCTCAGCACCTTCTTGTTGTCCGCGGCGTTCATCAGGCCGCGGAAGAAGAGGAGGGGCCGCAGCCAGCCCGGCGCGGTCACCCAGCGCGCGCGGCTCTCGACGCCCTTGACGACGGCCCCGACGGCAGTGGAGAGCGGGTAGGTCCTGCCCGCCGGGCCCGGCAGCTGAGCGCGCATCCGCTTGAAGAACGGATGCTCGTCGCCGCCCGTGACCATGTCGGTGTCGATCCACGAGAAGTAGCCCACGCCGACGTCGACGCCGTGGTGCTTCACCTCGACGCGCAGGGAGTCGGCGAAGGCCTCGATGCCGGCCTTGCTCGCGCAGTAGGCGCTCATCAGCGGGCCGTGCGCGATCGCGGCCGCGGACGCGATCACGAGCACGTAGCCGCGCGACTCGATCACGTGCGGCAGGCAGGCGTGCACCGTGCGGTAGTTCCCGATCAGGTTGATGCGGATCACGCGCTCCCACGCCTCGGGGTCCATCAGCCGCACGGGGCCGCCGGCGCCGATGCCCGCGTTCGACATCACGACGTCGATCCCGCCGAGGCGATCGACCGTCCCCTCCACCGCGCGCCGCAGCGCGTCCGGGTCGGTGATGTCGGCCTCGAAGAAGGTCGCCTCGGGGCCGCACGCCGCCGCCACCTTCTCGAGCTCCTCCGGCTCGAGCCCCACGAGCGATACGTGCGCCCCGCGCCGAGCCAGCTCCCTGGCGCTCCCGGCGCCGATCCCGCGCGCCGCTCCGGTGATGAGAACCCGCCTGCCGTCGAGTGATCCGTTCGTCGCCATGCGCTCAACCTACCGGAGCCGGGCGGCTAGACGGGCGCGCGGGCGTCCCGCCGGAGCGCGAGCTCGACGAGCCGCTCGACGAGCGTGTCGAAGGCGATCCCCGCCGCTTCCGCGGCCTGGGGCAGCAGGCTCGTCTCGGTGAGGCCGGGAATCGCGTTGGCCTCGAGCACGTACAGCTCGCCGCTCGACTCCTCGAGCATCAGGTCGACGCGGGCGAACCCGTAGCAGCCGAGCAGCCGGTACACCGCGACCGAGAGCCGCTCGGCGCGCTCGGCCACCGCCTCGGGCAGCTCGGCCGGGCAGACGAACTCGGTGCGGCCGATCTCGTAGCGCGCCTCGAAGTCGTAGAAGTCGTCCGCGCGCGGCACGGCCTCGACGATCGGCAGCGGCCTGCCGTCGAGCAGCGAGACCGCGAGCTCGCGCCCCTCGATGTGGCGCTCGAGCAGCACGCGCTGGTCGTAGGAGAACGCGGCCACGAGCGCGCCCGGCACGTCCGCGGGGGTGCGCGCGAACTTGATCCCGAGCGCGGACCCCTGCGCCGCGGGCTTCACGACGAGCGGGAACTCGAGCCGCCCCTCGATCGCGGGCAGCGCGTCCGCCGCGCCGAGCGACCGGAAGGCGGTCTCGTTGAAGGCGAAGAAGTCGGGGGTCGGGATCCCCGCCTCGACGAAGAAGTGCTTCGCCATCACCTTGTCCCAGCAGCGCATGCAGGCGAGCACGCCCGAGCCCGTGTAGGGGATGCCGAGGATCTCGAGCAGCTCCTGCACGGTGCCGTCCTCGCCGTCGCGCCCGTGCAGCGCGACGAAGGCGGCGTCGGGCCGCTCCGCCCGCAGGCGCGGGATCAGGTCCCCGCCGACGTCGATCGGCACGACCTCGTGGCCGAGCCGCGCCAGCGCGTCCTCCACGCGCGCGCCCGAGCGCAGCGACACCTGCCGCTCGAGCGAGGCGCCGCCCTTGAGCACGGCGATCCGGCTCATGCGCGCCCTTTGCGCCGGCGCGGCATGCGCACCACGTCGGCGAGCTGGTCGGCCTCGTCCGGCCGCTCGGGCGCGCGCCGGGCCCGCGGCGAGGGCGCCTGCGCCTGGCCGGTGAGCGTGCCGTAGAGCTCGACCTGCTCCGAGATCACCTTCCCGATCCGCCGCACGCCCTCGCGGATCGACTCCTCGTCGACGCCCGAGAAGTTGAGCCGCATCGAGTTGCGGCCGCGCCCGTCGAGGTACGCGGCCGTGCCGGGCACGAACGCGACGTTGTCGCGCAGGGCGCGCGCCAGGAGGTCGGTGGTGTCGATGAAGTCGGGGAGCGTGGCCCAGATGAACATGCCCCCCGCCGGCCGCGTCCACTCCGCCTGGGGCGGGAAGAACTCGGCGAGGGCGTCGAGCATCGTGTCGCGTCGCGCGCGGTAGAGCTCCGTGAGGGCCTCCACGTAGTCGCGCCAGCGGCTCTCCTCGAAGTACGCCTGCACCATGAGCTGGGAGAGGGTCGAGGTGCAGAGGTCGGCGGCCTGCTTGCCGAGGTTGAGCTTCGCCAGGACGGGCTTCGGGGCCGCCACCCACCCGAGGCGGATCCCGGGCGAGAGGATCTTCGAGAAGGTCCCCATGTACATCACGTACAGCCCGCCGTCGAGCTCCCGGAGCGTCGGCAGGGGCGCGCCTTCGTAGCGCAGCAGCCCGTAGGGGTTGTCCTCGAGCACGAGCAGCTCGCGCCGGCGGGCGATCTCCACGAGCCGCTCCCGGCGCTCGAGCGACAGCGTCACGCCGGCCGGGTTCTGGAAGGTCGGCACGGTGTAGATGAACTTCGGCCGCCGCCCCTCGCGGTCGAGCCGCTCGAGCGTCTCCTCGAGCAGGTCGACGCGCATGCCGTCGGCGTCCATCTCGATCTGCACGACGTCCGCCTGGTAGGACGAGAAGGTCGGCGCCGCGCCGGGGTAGGTGGGCGCCTCCGCGACGATCACGTCGCCCGGGTCGATCAGCGCCTTGGTGACGAGGTCGATCGCCTGCTGGCCGCCGGTCGTGACGATCAGGTCCTCGGGATCCACCTCGATGCGCTCGGCGGCCATCACGGTGCGGATGCACTCGATCGTCTCGGCCAGGCCCTCCGTCGGCCCGTACTGCAGCGCCTTGGCGCAGGACTCGGCCGCGATCCGGTTCGCCACCGCCGCGAACGTGTCCGGCGGGAAGGTGCTCGTGTCCGGCAGGCCGCCGGCGAGCGAGATGACCTCGGGCCGCGCGGTCACCGCCATCAGGTCGCGCATCGCGGACGAGGTCATTACACGTGTGCGCGAGGCGAACAGGCCCGCGTAGCGTTCGAGGTCGCGCGAGGTCGAGCGCGGCGCCATTCCGGTCCCTTCGCCGCCGCGCCCGCCACCCCTGCTGCCGCCGCCGCGCGGCGGGCCGCTTCGGTGGTCGTCTATCGTCATGGCCGTCGCCGGAGCCTAACCGACCAGCAGCCAGATCAGCCTGACTTTCGACATCGGCCAGGGCGCGGGACTGGCGAGCGCCAGCGGGGTGCGCCCCTTCCTGCCGCCGCTGCTCGCGGGTGCGCTCGCGCGCGGCGACGCGGGCCTCGACTTCGACGGCACTTCGTTCAGCTTCCTGGAGAGCGCCTGGTTCCTCGTGCTCGTGCTCGCGCTGGCCGTGCTCTCCTACGCCGTCGACCGCGCGCGCAGCCGGCGCGCGCAGTCGGCGTCCGACGCGGCCGGGGGACGCGACGTCGCGGAGGCCGTGGTGCTCGCGATCTCGCTGGCGCTCGGCGCGCTGCTGTTCGCCGGCTCGCTCGCCGAGGGCGGCCGCGCGAGCTGGCCCGGCGTGCTCGCCGGGGCGGCCTGCGCGCTCGTCGGCTGGCTCGCTGTCGCGGCGCTGTTCCGCGCGGCGCGCCGGCGGCTCGACCCCGGGGCGGCCGCGCTGCTGCCCGCCTGGGCCGACGTCGTCGCGCTCGCCGTGGCGGGGCTCGCGATCCTCTTCCCGCCGCTCGGCTTCGTCGCGCTCGCGGCTTTCGTCGCCCTCGGCGTCCTGCGCAGCCGCGAGAGCGGGCGCAAGTACGCCGGGCTCCGCATCCTGAGATGAGCCCGCGGCCGAGGAAGCTCGTCCTCGCCGTCATCGACTCGCTGAAGCCCGCGATGCTGGAGCGCGCGGTCGCGGAGGGGCGCGCGCCGGCGCTGCGGGCGATCCTCGAGCGGGGCGTGTACGTGCGCGACTGCGTGTCGACCTTCCCGTCGGTCACGCCCGTCGCGTCCGCCACGATCGCCACCGGCGCCGGCCCCGACGGGCACCACATCCCGTCGATGAACTGGTACCACCGCGGCGAGGAGCGCTACGTCGAGTACGGCTCGTCGTTCGAGGCGAGCCGCACGTTCGGCATCCGTCGCTCGCTCTTCGACACGGTCTACAACCTGAACATGGCCCACCTGAGCCGGGAGCGGCGGACGGTGTTCGAGCACCTCCAGGACGCCGGGCTCAGGACGGCGGGCACGACCTACCTCATCTATCGCGGCCGCACGCGCCACGAGCTCCAGACGGGCGGCGGCGTCTTCCCTCTGATCGCGCGGCTCGCCCAGTTCCGCCACGCCGTCTGGGGGCCGACGGAGCTGTTCTACGCGGACCTCTTCGCCTCGCGGCGCACGCCGTGCCGCTCGATGCTCGGCCGTCCCGGCCTGCGTGACCAGCACACCGGCTGCGTGGGCGCCTACCTCGTGGAGGAGGACCTGTTCGACTTCCTGCTCTTCTCGCTGCCCGACAACGACACCTGGTCGCACCGGTACGGGCCCGAGGGCCAGCTCCAGTCGATCGCGGGCGCCGACCGTGCGCTCGAGCGGATCATGCACGTGGCGGGCGGACCCGACGCCTTCCTCGACGAGCACGCGGTGGTCGTGATGTCGGACCACTCGCAGACGCCGATCGCCTGGCGCATCAACCTCGCGGAGGTGCTGGCGGGCTGGCGGGTGCTCGGGCCGCGCGACCCCGAGCGGGGCGCGGCCGAGATCGCGGTCTGCCCGGCGGCGCGCTCCGCGATGGTCTACGTGCTCGACCCCGAGCGGCGCGAGCGGCTGCTGCCCGCGATCGAGCACCGGCTGCTCGACGAGCCGGGCGTCGAGCTCACCGCGCGCCTCGTGTCGGACGTCGAGGCGAGCGTGCGCTCGAGCCGCGGGGAGCTGCGCTTCGCCCCCGGCGGGAGCCTCACGGACCCGCGCGGCGCGTCCTGGAGCGTCGAGGGCGAGCCGGCGGTGCTCGAGCTCGACACCTCCGACGGGCGGGTGCGCAGCGCCGAGTTCCCGAACGCGCTCGCCCGGCTGTGGTCGGCGCTGCGCTGCCCACGGGCGGGCGACCTGCTCGTCTCCGCCGCTCCGGGGTTCGAGTTCGTAGACTGGGGCGGCGTCGACCACGTGGGGGGCGGCAGCCACGGATCGCTCCGTCGCGACGACTCGGAGGGCGTGCTGGCCTTCGCCGGAACCGGGCCGGGCTCGGCGGCTCACCGCGAGCAGTGGTCGATCGAGGACGTGGCCCCGATGGTGATCTCCCACTTCCGAGTAGGCTCGTGAGCATGCTGGAGAGGACAGCGGCGGTCGAGCGTCCGCAGCCCGTGCGCATGCACGCGCGCGTGCGCGAGGGGCTGAAGCGACCGCACAACTGGGTCCAGCTCGCGAAGTTCCTGACCGTCGGCGCCTCCGGCTACGCCGTCAACCTCGCGGTCTTCACGCTCCTGGCGGTGCCGCTCGACATCCACCACGTGCCCGCGGCGACGGCCGCCTTCCTGGTGGCGGTGACCAATAACTTCTGGTGGAACCGGCACTGGACCTTCGGCGCCCGCGACGAGAGCCCGGCCTTCCAGGCCCCGCGCTTCCTCACGGTCAGCGTCGTGGCGTTCCTGTTCCAGGTCGGGATGCTCGAGCTGCTCGTGCTCGCCGGCCTGCCGGAGGTGCCCGCGCAGGCGCTCTCGGTCGCCGCGGCGACGCCGCTCAACTTCCTCGGCAACAAGCTCTGGAGCTTCGGGCGCACCGCCCGGCTCTGAGGAGGGCCGTGGCGCGCCGGGCGCTCGCAGCCGCCGCGGCGATCGCGATCGCGCTCGCCCTGGCGGCCCCCGCCCACGCGGCGGGGCTCGTGGCGCCGGGCTCGCAGACGATCCCGCCGCCCGGCTACCGGATCAGCGCCGTCCACGCGATCCAGGTCGCGAAGTCCACGGACCAGTACAGGCGCGAGCGCGCCAAGCACCGGCTGACGTCCGCCGCCTACCTCAACGGCCCCGGGCGCTGGCAGGTGAGCTTCTTCCACGACCGCAGGGAGGTCGTCCAGGTGCAGGTGGACGACCGTCTGCAGGCGGTCGTCGAGGCCTGGAGCGGCCCGCAGGTGGCGTGGAAGATGGCGCGCGGCTACAAGGGCGCCTTCGGGCGCAGCGTGAATTCGCCGTTCATCTGGATCCCGCTCTGCGCGCTGTTCGTCGCCCCCTTCGTCGACCCGCGCCGGCCGTTCCGGCTGCTGCACCTCGACCTGCTCGTGCTGCTCGCCTTCGGCGTCTCGCACTTCTTCTTCAACCGCGCGCAGATCTCCGCGTCGGTGCCGCTCGCCTACCCCGTGCTCGCGTACCTGCTCGTGCGCATGCTGGTCGCGGGGTTCCGGCCGCGCCCCGGGCGCGGGCCGCTCGTGCCGCTCGCGCCCACTTGGCTGCTGGTGGCGGCCGTGCTGCTGATCGGCGGCTTCCGCATCGGCCTCAACGTGGTCGACTCGAACGTGATCGACGTGGGCTACGCGGGCGTGATCGGCGCCGACCGCATCGAGCACGGCCGCGACGTGTACGGCACCTTCGGCCGCGACAACGAGCACGGCGACACCTACGGCCCGGCCAACTACCTGCTCTACGTGCCGTTCGAGGAGATCTGGCCCTGGCGCGGCGGCTGGGGCTCCCTCGACGCCGCCCACGCGGCCGCGGTCGCCTTCGACCTCGTCACGGTGGTCGGGCTGTTCCTGCTCGGGATGCGCATGCGCGCCGGGCCGGCGGGGCGGCGGCTCGGGCTCGCGCTCGCCTACGCCTGGCTGGCGTTCCCGTACACGCTGTTCGCGATGTCGTGCAACTCCAACGACTCGCTGGTGGCGGCGAGCGTCGTGCTCGCGCTGCTCGCGCTCGGCAGGCCGCTCTCGCGCGGCGCCGCGCTCGCGGTCGGGGCGGCGGCGAAGCTCGCGCCCGCCGCCCTCTTCCCGCTGATGGCGGTCGGCGGCGGAGCGCGGCGCGGGAGGCGGCAGGCGCTCCTGTTCGCCCTCGCGTTCGCGGCCGTCGTCGCGGCGGTCACCGTGCCGCTCGTCCCCGACGGCGGGCTGCGGGAGCTCTACGACCGCACCCTCGGCTACCAGGCGGCCCGCATGACGCCGTTCTCGATCTGGGGCGAGCACGACTCTCTGCGCTGGCTGCAGATGGCCGTGCGGATCGCGGCGATCGGGCTCGCGCTTGGGGTGGCGGTCGCACCGCGCCGCCGGGACGGCGCCCAGGTGGCCGCGCTCGGCGCCGCGGTGCTGATCGCGCTCCAGCTCGCGGCGGGCTACTGGTTCTATCTCTACATCGTGTGGTTCGCCCCGCTCGTGCTGGTGGCGCTGTTCGCCGCGCACCCCGGCAGGGAGCGGCGCGAGCCGGCACCGGCCCCGGCGGCGGCCGAGCCCGGGATGCGCCGGGCGGCGGTCGCGTGAGCCGCGGCGCCCGACTGCTCGGGCCGCTCGCGCTCCTGTGCGCGGGCTGGGCGCTCACCGCCGCGGTCTGGCCGTGGTCCGACCGCTCGGTCACAGACATCTTCGTGTACCAGCGCTACGCGCAGCTGATGGCAGACGGCGCGCTCCCCTTCCGCGACTTCACGTTCGAGTACCCGCCGCTCGCCGCGCCCGTGCTCGCCCTCGGAGGCGTGCTCGGCACGTCCGACGCCGCCGTGTACGAGGCGACCTTCGGCGTCCTCATGCTGCTCGCGGCCGCGGCCTGCCTCGCGCTCGTGTCGCGGCTCGCCGCGCTCACGGGCGGCAGCCCGGCGCGAGCGGCCTACGCGCTCGCGCTCCTGCCGCTTGCGACCGGCGCGCTCGCGCGCGAGCACTTCGACCTCGTGCCCGTCGCGCTCGCGCTCGCGGGCCTGGCGCTCGTCGCAGGGGGGCGGCGCACGAGCCTCGGCTTCGCCGTGCTCGGGCTGGGAGCGGCGACGAAGGCGTTTCCGCTGCTCGTGGCCCTCCCCGCGCTTGCGTGGCTCGTCGGCCGTGGCGAGCGCAGGGCGGCGCTGCGGGGCGCGGCGGCTCTCACCGCCGTCGTGCTCGCGCTGGGCGGCGCGACGTACGCGCTCTCGCCCGCGGGCGCCCGCTACGCCTGGAGCTACCAGGTCGAGCGCCCGGTGCAGGTCGAGAGCGCGCCCGCTGTCGTCATGCGCGCCCTCGACGCCGCGGGCGTGGCCGGGGCGAGGCGCGTCGCGGCCCGCAACGGCGACGCGCTCGAGGGTCCGGCGTCGGGACCCGTCACCGCCGTCTCGACGGCGATCCTGCTCGTCGCGCTGGCCGGGTTCGCGCTGCTTGCCGCGCGGGCGCCCTCCCGCCGCGCGCTCGTGCTGGCGGCGCTCGGGTCCGTCGCCGCGGCGGCCGCGTTCGGCAAGGTGCTCTCGCCCCAGTTCCTGATCTGGACCTGGCCGCTCGCCGCGCTCGCGCTCGCGTGGGGCGAGCTGCGGGTCGCGGCGCTCGGGGCCGCGGCCGCGGTGCTCACGTTCCTGGAGTTCCCGTTCCGGTACCACGACGTGGCCGCGGGCGCGGGCGGGGCGGTGCTGCTCGTCGCGGTGCGGGATCTCGCGCTCGCGGGCTGCGTCGCCGCGGCGCTCAGCTCACTCGCCCTCGGCCGGCAAGATGATCTGCTCCACCGAGCGCGCCCGTCCGTCGTCGCCGGCCTCGATCAGCACGCCGTTGAGCCAGATGTCCTCGTCGGAGGTCTCGAAGCGGACCGGCATCAGGGTGCGGAAGCGCTCTAGCGCCTGCTCGCGGCGGACTCCGATCACCCCGCCGCGCGGCCCCGTCATCCCCACGTCGGTCACGTAGGCCGTCCCGCCCGGCAGCACGCGGGCGTCGGCGGTCGGCACGTGCGTGTGCGTGCCGACGCAGGCGGTCACGCGGCCGTCGAGGTGCCAGCCCATCGCCACCTTCTCGCTCGTCGCCTCCGCGTGGAAGTCGACGAGCACGTGGTCCGCGCGCCCGCGCAGCTCCGCCAGCACCGCGTCGGCCTCGCTGAAGGGCGAGCGCAGCGCCCCCTCCATGAACACGAGCCCCGCGAGGTTGACCACGGCGAGCCGCGCGCCGCCGCGCTCGACGACGGTGTGGCCGCGCCCGGGGTTGGCCTTCGCGTAGTTCGCCGGGCGCACGATGCGGGGGTCGCGGTCGAGGAAGTCGTAGACGTCGCGGTGCCGGTAGGCGTGGTTGCCGAGCGTCACGGCGTCGACGCCCAGCCGGTCGAGGAGCTGCCTTGCGATCTGCTCCGTGATCCCGACGCCGCCCGCGGCGTTCTCGCCGTTGACCACGACGAAGTCGGGGCTGTGGCGCTCGCGCAGCTGGGGCAGCAGCGCCTCGAGCGCGCGCCGGCCGGGCGAGCCGACGATGTCACCGATGAAGAGGATCCTCATCGGCGCGATTCTGTCAATCCTTCTACCCTCGACCGCGTGCAGCGATCGCAGGCGGCTGTCCGCGAAGCCGCGGTGGAGGGGGAGGACCGGGTCCTCGAGGCCGTCGGCCTCGTGAAGCGCTACGGCACTCGCGAGGCGCTGAGCGGCGTGTCGCTCGCCGCCTCCCGCGGTGAGCTCGTCGCCGTCATCGGCCCGAACGGCGCGGGCAAGACGACGCTGCTCTCGATCCTCGCAGGCGTCCAGCGGCCCGACGCCGGCAGCCTCAGCCGCCCCGCCGGCGAGGTCGGCTGGGTGCCCCAGCAGGCGGCGCTCTACGGGAAGCTCACGGTGGCCGAGAACCTGCGGCTGTTCGCGCGACTCGAGAAGGTCGCGGACGTGGAGGGGGCCGTGGAGCGGATGCTCGAGCAGACCGGCCTCGCCGACCGCCGCGACGACCAGGTCGCGACCCTCTCGGGCGGCAACCGTCAGCGGGTGAACATCGCCGTCGGCCTGCTGGCCGAGCCGGAGGTGCTGCTGCTCGACGAGCCGAGCGCCGCGCTCGACCCGCGCCAGCGCGAGCGCCTCTGGCGCTTCATCCTCGACCGCGCGCGCGCCGGCACCGCGGTGATCTACTCGACCCACGACGTGGCCGAGGCCGAGCGCTACGCGCACAGGCTGCTCGTGCTCGCCGACGGCGAGCTGCTGTTCTCAGGCTCGCCGGCCGAGCTCGAGGCGGCGTGCGGCGCCGGCGGGCTCGACTTCGAGGGGGCGTTCGTGGAGTTCCTGCGCCGGCGGGGCCACTGACTTGCGCTGGCTGCTGCTGAAGGACCTGCGGATCCTGCGGCGCTCGCCGCTGCTCGCCGCGCTGCTCGTGATCTACCCGATCGCGATCGCGCTGCTGATCGGGTTCGCCGTCTCGCGCGGGCCGGACAGGCCGCGCGTCGCGATCCTGAACGAGCTGCCGGCGTCGGCGCGGACGCTCTCGCTCGGCGGCGAGGACGTCGACGTCGCGAGGTACACGCGGCGCCTCTTCGAGGCCGTCGACCCGGTGACCGTGCGCACGCGCGCGGAGGCGCTCGACAAGGTCCGCTCGGGCGACGTGCTCGCTGCGCTGATCGTGCCCCCCGACGTGACCCGGAAGCTCGAGACGGGCCTCGAGCCCGCCACCGTGCAGGTCCTCTACAACGCCGAGGACCCCGTCAAGGCCCGCTACGTGCAGGACACGATCAAGGCGCAGGTGCAGGATGCGAGCAACGCGCTGACGCGGAAGCTGACGCAGGTCGCGCTCGGCTACCTGAAGCTGATCTCGAGCGGCGGGCGGGTCTCGCTGCTCGGGCGGGACGTCGACGTGCTCGGCCTCGAGCGCGCCGAGCGGATCGTGCGCGCGGCCCGGCGCGAGCTGCCGCGCGCGTCGGCCTCCCGCGAGCGGCTCGACCGGGTGGAGCGCTTCGCCGCGCTCGCGCGCGACAACCTGAGCCTCTCGGACGACGTGCTCGCCTCGGTCGCCTCCCCGATCCGCGTGGACCGGAAGGTGATCCACGGCGGCGCCACGCCGCTCAGCTCGTTCGCGGTCCCGGTCGCGCTCACGTTCTCGCTGATGTTCGTCACGGTCCTGCTCGCGGCCGGCGCGCTCGCGCTCGAGCGCGAGGAGAACGCGTTCCCGCGGCTCGTTCGGGGGCTCGTGCCCCGGAGCGGGCTGCTGGCGGAGAAGGTGGGGCTCGCGGCGATCTGCGCGCTCGTCCTGGCGCTCGTGATGCTGGCCGCGCTGAGCGCCTTCGTGGACCTCGGCTGGGGCCGCTTCCCGCTGTGGATCGCGGCGATCGCCCTGGGCGCGCTCGGCTTCGCGGCGATGGGCGCGGCGATCGGCGGCCTGGCGCGGGAGGTCCGCGCGGCGTCGCTGCTCGGCGTGATGCTCTCGCTGCCCGTCGCGTTCCTCGCCCTCGTGCCCTCCGGCGCCGTCTCGGGCGGCGCCTACGACGCGATCCGTGTCGTCTCGGCTGCGTTCCCGTTCAGGCCGACGCTCAGCGCGCTCGACGCCGCGCTGAACAGGTCGGGGCCGATCGGCCCGCCGCTCCTCCACCTGGCGGTCCTCACCCTCGCGTTCGGCGCGATCGCCCGCCTCTCGCTCGTGCGCTTCGCGCGCTAGCCGGCGCGCGCCCGCCGCGGGTGCGCGCTCCGGCGGCCCGTCCCTAGACTGACCCTGATGGCCTTCCCAGCCACCCGCATGCGCAGGCTACGCAGGACGGACGCGCTGCGCGCCCTCGTCCGCGAGACCGAGCTCGCCGTGAGCGACCTCGTCTACCCGATGTTCGTGGAGCACGGCATCGACAGGCGCAGGCCGGTCGAGGCGATGCCGGGCGTCGAGCGGCTGTCGATCTCCCACGCGGTCGAGGAGGCCGGCGAGGCGCACGCGCTCGGGGTCCCCGCGGTCCTGCTGTTCGGCATCCCCGCCGAGAAGGACGAGCTCGGGAGCGGCGCCTACGACGACGAGGGGGTGGTCCAGCTCGCGGTGCGCGCGCTCAAGGAGGCCCACCCGGACCTGATCGTGATCACCGACGTCTGCCTCTGCGAGTACACCTCGCACGGGCACTGCGGGGCGGTCCGCGAGGACGGGTACGTGGACAACGACCGCTCGCTCGAGCTGCTCGCCCGCACGGCGGTCTCGCACGCGCGCGCCGGCGCGGACGCCGTCGCCCCGAGCGACATGATGGACGGCCGTGTGGGTGCGCTGCGCGCGCAGCTCGACTCCGAGGGCTTCACCGAGCTTCCGCTGATCGCCTACAGCGCGAAGTTCGCGTCCGCGTTCTACGGCCCCTTCCGCGAGGCCGCGGATTCGACCCCGGCCTTCGGCGACCGCCGCGCCTACCAGATGGACCCCGCCAACGGCGACGAGGCGGTGCGCGAGGCGCTGCTCGACGTCGAGGAGGGCGCGGACATCGTGATGGTCAAGCCCGCCCTGCCCTACCTCGACGTGGTCCGGCGCGTGAAGGACGCCACCGGGCTGCCCGTGGCCGCGTACAACGTAAGCGGCGAATACGCGATGATCAAGGCCGCAGCGGCCGCCGGCCACCTCGACGAGCGGGCGACCGTGCTCGAGGCGCTCACCGGGATCCGCCGCGCCGGAGCCGACATCGTGATCACCTACCACGCGAAGGACGTAGCCCGATGGCTGAGCTGAGCTCCCGCCCGGCACGCGCGATCCCCAAGGTCCGCTCGCGCAAGGGCGGCGCCGCCGCGCCGCTCAACGACCTCGACAGGCGGCTGCTCAACCTCATGCAGGGCAGCTTCCCGATCGCGCCGCGCCCCTACGCGGAGGTCGCCCGGCTCGCGGGGGTGAGCGAGGACGAGGTGCTGCGCCGCGTCCAGCGCCTGCTCGACGACCGCATCATCCGCCAGGTCACGCCGATCTTCGACACGCGCGCGCTCGGCTACAGCTCGATGCTCGTGGCCGCGAAGGTGGATCCCGAGAACCCGCACCGGGCGGCGCGCGTCATCAACGCGCACCCGGGCGTGTCGCACAACTACCTGCGCAACCACGACTTCAACCTCTGGTTCACGATCGCCGTCGAGCCCGACTCGCGGCTCGGGCTGGACGGCACGCTCGAGGTGCTCGCCCGCGAGGCGGGCGCCGAGTCGCTGCGCCAGCTCCCCACGCTCAAGCTCTTCAAGATCCGCATGGACCTCGAGATGGAGGGCGACACGCGCGAGCTCGCGAAGGCGGGCGTGGCGGAGGAGCCGCGCGAGATCGTCCCGATCGACCTCTCAGAGCTCGACATCGAGGTGATCCGCGCAACCCAGGGCGACATGCCGGTCGTCCCGGAGCCGTATGCGCCGGCCGCCCTCAAGCTCGGGATCTCCACGCGGCGGCTGCTCGACCAGCTCGAGTCGCTGCGCGAGCGCGGGGGCCTGCGGCGGGTGGCGGCGATCCTCTACCACCGCCGCGCGGGCTTCAGCGCGAACGGCATGGGCGTCTGGAAGGTCCCCGACGAGCGCATCATGGAGCTCGGCCCGCTGATGGCGTCCTTCCGCGGCATCTCGCACTGCTACCAGCGGCCGACCTACGAGGACTGGCCCTACTCGGTGTTCACGATGGCGCACGGGCGCTCCAAGGAGGAGTGCGACGCGATCCTCGACTCGATCGCCGAGCGCACCGGGATCGAGGAGCGCGCGACGCTCTACTCGTCCACCGAGTTCAAGAAGATCCGCCTCCTCTACTTCACGGACGATCACAAGCGGTGGGAGGCCGAGCACGCAGGGTGAGCACCGGTTGACGGCGGGCTCGCTCTCGACAACGCGCTCCTCGCAGCTCTACCGCCGCGCGCTCGAGCTGCTCCCCGGAGGCGTGAGCTCGCCGGTCCGCGCGATGCGCGCGATCGGTCGCGACCCGCTGTTCATCGAGCGCGGCGAGGGCGCCGAGCTCGTGGACGTGGACGGCAACCGCTACGTCGACTACGTCTGCTCCTGGGGCCCGCTGATCGTCGGCCACGCGCACCCGGCGGTGATCGAGGCGGTGCGCGAGGCGGCGGGGCGCGGCACGAGCTACGGGGCGCCCACCGAGGGCGAGGTGGAGCTCGCCGCCGAGATCGTGAGGCGCGTCCCGAGCGCGGAGATGGCGCGCATGACCTCCTCCGGCACCGAGGCCGCGATGAGCGCGATCCGCCTGGCGCGCGCGGCCACGGGCCGCGATCCAGTGCTCAAGTTCTCGGGCGCCTACCACGGCCACGTCGACGGGCTGCTCGCCGAGGCCGGCTCGGGCCTCGCTACGCACGCGATCCCCTCGAGCCCCGGGGTCACGCGGGCGCAGGCGGCCGATACGGAGATCGTGCCCTGGAACGACCGCGCCGCCGTGGAGCGGGCGCTCGAGCGGCGGCCGCCCGCCGCGATCCTCTGCGAGCCGTACCCGGCGAACATGGGGCTCGTCCCCCCCGACGAAGGCTTCTTGCGCTTCCTGCGCGAGGCGGCCGACGCGAGCGGCGCGCTGCTCGTCTTCGACGAGGTGATCACCGGCTTCCGCGTGGCGCGCGGCGGCGCCCAGGAGCGCGCCGGCGTCACCCCCGACCTCACGATCCTCGGCAAGGTGGTCGGCGGCGGCCTACCGGCGGCGGCGTTCGCCGGCCGCCGCGACCTGATGGAGCTGACGGCGCCCGCCGGCGACGTCTACCAGGCGGGCACGCTGTCGGGGAACCCGCTTGCCGTGGCGGCGGGGCTCGCGACGCTGGGGCTGCTCGACCAGGAGGCCTACGAGGCGCTCGGCCGCAAGACCGCCGCGCTCGCGGAGGGGCTCGAGCGGGCGATCGCCGACACGGGCGCGGCGGCCTGCGTCACGCACGCGCCCGGGCTGCTGACGCTGTTCTTCCGGGCCGACCCGCCGCGCGACCTCGACGAGGTGAGGCAGTGCGACCTCGAGGCCCACGGCGCGTTCTGCCGGGCGATGCTCGAGCGCGGCGTGTACCTGCCGCCGTCGCAGTACGAGGCCTGGTTCCCGTCGCTCGCGCACAGCGAGGAGCAGGTCGAGCGCACGATCGAGGCGGCGCGGGAGGCGCTGGCCGCGCTGTGACCCTGCTCGCCGAGATAGCGGCCGCCGCGGACCCGACGCTCGCGCCCTACGCCGCGCGCGATCCGGGCCCCGGGCGCTTCGAGCGCGCTGCCCTCGACCCCGACCGCGCCTTCGTGCTCGAGGCGATCTACGAGGGCTACCTGATGCACTACGGCGAGCCGCGCGCGTTCGTCGGCATGGACTCCGACCTGAAGCTCCTCGCCGGCGACTCGCTCTACGCCCTGGGCCTCGCCCGGCTCGCCGAGCGCGGCGACCTGCCCGCCGTGCGCGAGCTCGCGGACCTGATCGCGTTGTGCGCGTGGGCGCACGCCGAGGGCCGCAGCGAGCTGGTCGAGGAGCTCTGGCGCGCCTCGGAGCAGGCCCTCTCCCGGGCTGGGGGTCCGGGCGCCCGCGCGGCCGTCGCCGAACGGCTCGTGACGCCCGTCACAGAGCGTACGGCGGGCTCGTGACAGCCTCGATGCAGGTGTCGGTAATGTTCCGGGCGCCCGGCGTCCGCCGCGGCGACAGACCCACTCTCCCCGTTGGCAGAGAACTCGAAGAAAAACCGTAAGCGGAAGTCCCCCTACACCCTCGACCGCGGCACTCCTGGCGCCTTCGAGGGCGAGACGATCACCCGCCGCCGCCTGTTCGAGGGCGGCGCGCTCGCGGCCGGGGGCATCGCCACCGCGGCGTTCGGCCTCCCCACGCTCGGCTTCGCGCTCGGCCCGGTGTTCCGGGACGACGTGGAGGACTTCTGGCGCGACGTCGGGCCGGAGTCCGACTTCAACGAGGAGACCTACGTGCCGAAGGTGATCACCCTCGTGCCGGAGGTCGGCGGCGAGGTCGGCAAGACCACGATCTACGTCCGCAAGGCGACGCCCCAGGACCAGAGCCCGAGCGACAAGGGCGCCCCGCTGCCCTACGTGGCGATCTCGACGCGCTGCATGCACCTCGGCTGCCCGGTCCGCTACGTGCAGGCGTCCCAGCGCTTCATCTGCCCCTGCCACGGCGGCGTCTACGACGCCGAGGGCAAGGTCGTGGGCGGTCCGCCCGTGCGCCCGCTGGACCGCTTCTACACGCGCGTCCGCAACGGCCGCGTGGAGGTCGGCAAGCGCTTCTCGGTCGACTCCCACCTGCGCCGCTTCAAGCCGCGCGACCCGTCGAACCACGTCGACGGCCTCTGGAAGATCCTCTACCCCTCGAGGCCGACCACATGAGAATCCCCAAGCCCCCGGTCCCGAATGCGCTCAAGCGCCGTCCGCCGCGCCCGGGCTCCCGCCCCGCGGGCAACGGGCGCGCTGCCGCGGCTGCCGCGGCGGACAAGGAGCTGCGCCGTCAGGAGGCGCTCGAGCAGGCCGCGGAGGTGCCGATCTCGGTCGTCGGCTGGCTCGACGAGCGCACCGGCGCCAGCCCGTTCCTGCGGGCGATGCTGTACCGCAAGACCCCGCGCGGCACCAACTGGTACTACACGCTGGGCTCGGCGACGCTGTTCGCGTTCCTGTCGCAGGCGGTCACCGGGGTGTTCCTGGCGATGTACTACGACCCGTCGCCGTCGAACGCCTACAACTCGGTCCGGCACATCATCAACGAGGTGTGGCTCGGCGAGCTGGTGCGCGGGATGCACCGCTGGGGCGCGACCGTGATGGTCGTCCTGATCTTCCTCCACATGGGCAGGACCTTCTTCTTCGGCGCCTACAAGTACCCCCGCGAGCTCAACTGGGTCGTCGGCGTGGTGCTGCTCATCCTCACGATGGCGATGGCGTTCACGGGTTACCTGCTGCCCTTCGACCAGCGCTCCTTCTGGGCCACGGTCGTGGGCGTGAACATCAACGCGTCCGGCCCGCTGCTCGGGCCCTACCTGGCCGACTTCCTGCGCGCCGGCCCCGAGTTCACGGCCACCACGCTGAGCCGCTTCTACGCGATCCACATGCTGCTGATCCCTGGCCTGATCGCGGCGCTGATCGGAGCGCACCTGTACCTCGTCGTCAAGCTCGGCACGACCGCGCCGCCGTGGCTCAAGGCCGAGAAGCGGCGCGAGCTCGCGCGGGAGGAGATCTAGCCGCATGGACGCGCGCCAGAAGGAGCAGTACCTCCGCGAATACTCGATCATGAAGAGCGAGGGGAAGCCGTTCTTCCCCTACGCGGTGCTGAAGGACTCGGTCATGGCCTGCATCGTGCTGGCAGTGATCATCCTCATGGCCGTGATCCTCGGCGCCGAGCTCGGGCCGAAGGCCGACCCGACGACCACGAGCTACGTGCCCCGGCCGGAGTGGTACTTCTTCTTCCTCTTCGAGCTGCTGCGGATCATCAAGCCGCCGTCGATCGTCTTCATCGCGACGGTCGGTGTGCCCACGGTCTGCATGATCCTGCTGATCCTGCTGCCGTTCATCGATCGCGGCCCGGAGCGCAACCCGCTGCGCCGCCCGATCGCCACGACGGCGGGCATCACCGTGATCGCGGCGATGGCGTACCTGACGATCGAGGGCGCGCTCGCCGAGGCGCCGGGGCAGATCTCGCTCAAGGTGCCGCCGCGGTACGAGGCGGGCAAGCTCGTCGCCGCGTCCTCGGGCTGCCAGGGCTGCCACAAGATCGGCGAGGCGGGCAACGCCGGGCCGGGGCCGGATCTCACGCACATCGGCTCGCGGCTGCCGCGGCAGGCGATCGCGCGAACCCTGATCAACCCGACTGCGCCGATGCCGTCGTTCGCCGCCCTCAAGCAGCAGGACCCGCAGAAGTTCAACGAGCTCGTGAACTTCCTCTCGTCGCTGCGCTAGCGGCTCGCACCGGGCCATGACGCGCGCGGCGAGCGGCCAGCCGAGCAGCGGGACGCTCCCCGAGCAGCAGGTGCGGGCGATGTTCGACCGCATCGCCTCGGTCTACGACCTGATGAACTCGGTCATGACCGCCGGCATGCACCAGCGCTGGCGCGAGCGGGCGGCGGACCTCGCCCGCCTCGAGCCGGGCGGGCGGGCGCTGGACGTGGCCACCGGGACGGGCGATCTCGCGCTCGCCCTGAAGCGGCGCGTTGGCCCGGCGGGCGAGGTGGTCGGCTCGGACTTCTCGGAGCGGATGCTCGAGCTGGCGCGCGCGAAGTCGCGCGAGGTCCGGTTCGAGTGGGGGAACGCCCTGGAGCTGCCTTACGAGGACGACTCGTTCGACGCCGCGACGGTCGGCTTCGGCGCGCGCAACTTCGCCGACCTCTCGCGCGGGCTCGCCGAGATGGCGCGCGTGGTGCGTCCGGGCGGGCGCGTCGTCGTGCTCGAGATCACGACGCCCCAGCGGCCGCCGCTGTCGTGGTTCTTCGGCCTCTGGTTCGACCGGGTCGTGCCGCTGCTCGGCCGGGCGGCGGGCGACCCGGAGGCCTACAGCTACCTCCCGAGCTCCGTGCGGCGCTTCCCCGGGCCGCGCGAGCTCGCGGCCGAGCTCGCGGTGGTGGGCCTCGCGGAGGTGCGCTACGTGATCACCGCGGGAGGCATCATCGCTATCCACTCGGGTACGGTGCCGGTTGCGTGATGCCGATTCGCAGTGGCGATACGGGCTCCGCGCCCGCCCTCGCGCAGCTCGAGCCCGTGCTGAACGCGGGCGGGCAGCGCCTCGTTGAGCTGCTCGTCCGTACCGAGGGCCGGCTCGCGGAGCTTGCGAACGGCTACGGCAGCGACCTCTCCCGCCACGCCGAGGACACGCTGACCGCCGGCGGGAAGCGCCTGCGCCCGATCACCGTGTTCCTCTGCGCGGGCGACGAGAGCCACGACGACGTGGTCCGCGCCGCGGTCGCCGTCGAGCTCGTCCACATGGCGACGCTCGTGCACGACGACGTGCTCGACCGCGCCACGCTGCGCCGGGGCCGCGCCACCGTTTTCCGCAGCGGCGGCCGACCCGCGGCCACCGCGACGGGCGACTTCCTCTTCTCGCGCGCGTTCGAGGAGCTCGTCGCCACGCGCAACCCGGAAGTCGTGCGCGCGCTCTCGGACGCCTCGAGCGCGCTCGCGCGCGGCGAGCTCATGCAGCGGGCCGACGCCTGGAGCGACGACGTCAGCGCCGAGCGCTACCTGGAGCGCTGCGAGCTCAAGACCGCGCGCCTGTTCGAGGCCTCCTGCCGCCTCGGCGCGATGCTCGGGTCGAGCCGCGAGGCCGAGCTCGTCGAGCGGCTCGGCACGTTCGGGTCGCGCATCGGCGTCGCCTTCCAGATCTTCGACGACGTGCTCGACGTCTCGGGCCCGCCCGAGCGCACCGGCAAGCACCGCGGCGCCGACCTGCTCGACGGCACCGTGACCCTGCCGCTGATCCTCGCTCGCCGGCGCGACCCCTACCTGCGCCGGCTCGACCTCCGCGCCGAGGTGACGGACGCCGCGCGCGCCGAGGAGGTCTGCGACCGCATCGCGGCCACCGGCGCGCTCGCGGACGCCCGCGAGGCGGCGCTCGGCTACGTCGCCGAGGCCAAGCGGGCGCTTGAGGGGCTCGAGCTCACACCGTCGCAGCGCACCGCGCTCGAGCTGGTCGCAGACGGCGTCGTCGAGCGCTACTCGTAGCGCCGCCCGCGCTCGCGCCGGTGCCGCGGCGCCGCCCCCTAGAAGTCCATGGGGAGGATGGCGTCCGCCTCGAGCGCGGCCACGAAGCGGTCGATCTCCTCCGCCATGTTCGCGCGCGTCAGGCGGGCAAGGTCGGCGGCGAGCTCCTCCATGCCGCGGTCGAGCTCCTCGTCGAACTCGTCGAGCAGGTGCTGCCGGAACACGCCGTCCCGCTCCCAGTCGCAGTTCGGGCAGCGCAGCCAGACGTGCCACGCCTCGTGGCCGGCCTCCTCCCACTCGGTGGGGTAGACCAGGCGCGAGCCGCAGTCGGGGCAGATGTGCAGGCCCTCGGGCGGCGCGTAGTCGGCGCCCGCGGGGTAGCGGCCGGTAAGCTCGTCGGCGACCTCGCTGAACGAGATCACCTCGATCGTCCTGCCGCTCGGCAGGACGATCCTCTTCACGTTCTCGTTGCGCCTGTCGGGCTCGGTGCTCATTCCCGTAGCGAAGGGGGCGGGGTCACGGTCTACGCCCGGTATCGGTACGGCAGCCAGGAACTTGAGAGCGTGAGCGCGCCCACGCTCGCCGCGGTCGGGGCAAGCCTCTACACTGCGCCGGCCGTGGTTTTGAGCGACCGCAGCATCCGCGCGGAGGTCGAGGCGGGCCGGATCGTCTTCGACCCCTACGACCCGTCGCTCGTCCAGCCGTCGAGCGTGGACATGCGGGTCGACGGGCGCTTCCGCGTCTTCCACAACGCCCGCCATCCGTTCATCGACGTCCGCCGGCCGATGGAGGACCTCACCGAGCTCGTCGAGGTCAAGGACGAGGACGCCCCGTTCATCCTCCATCCCGGCGAGTTCGTCCTCGGCCAGACGCTCGAGCGCGTCACCCTCCCGGACGACGTGGTCGCTCGGCTCGAGGGCAAGAGCTCGCTCGGCAGGCTCGGCCTCCTGATCCACTCGACGGCCGGGTTCGTCGACCCCGGCTTCTCGGGCAACCTCACGCTCGAGCTCTCCAACGTCGCCAACCTGCCGATCACGATCTACAAGGGGATGCCGATCGGCCAGATCTCGTTCATGCGGATGGACTCGCCGGTGGAGCGTCCCTACGGCTCGCGCGAGACCGGCAGCAAGTACCAGGGCCAGGACGAGCCCACCCCGAGCCGCTTCTACCTGAACTTCCAGCGCGGCTCGAAGCAGTCCTGACGGCGCGCTGAAGCGGCGCGCGCGCCGCTACTCTTGTCTACGAGATCCCTTCCGAGGAGCGTCGCATGCCCAACATCGGTCCGCTCGAGATCATCATCGTCCTGATCATCCTGCTCGTGATCTTCGGGCCCAAGCGTCTGCCGGAGCTCGGCAGGTCGATGGGCCGGGGCATGCGCGAGTTCAAGGACTCGATCACCGGCAAGGACAACGACGACGAGCAAAAGCCCGAGCTCTCGCCCGCCGCGCCCCAGACCCAGGTCCACGATCGCCCGGCGCCGCCGCCGGCCGGGGCCGCGCAGTCGGACGAGCAGAGCCCGGCGCAACCCGTCGAGTCAGGCGAGCCGCGCGCCTAGCCGCCCCGGCTGCGAGCCGTGCTGAAGCGCATTCGGCCCATCTCGCACGACGACCAGCTCACCATCGTCGAGCACCTCGACGAGCTGCGCACGCGCATCATCGTCTCGCTGCTCGCGCTCGCGACCGCCTTCGGCCTCTGCATCTGGCAGAAGCACCTGATCCTCGACATCGTCAACCGGCCGCTCCACGGCCGCCACCCGATCACCCTCGGCGTGACCGAGCCGTTCATGACCACGCTCACACTGTGCGCCTACGCCGCGATCGTGATCTCGCTGCCGGTCGTGCTCTACCAGCTCTACGCGTTCGTGCTGCCTGCGTTCTCGCCGAGCGAGCGCCGCGTGGCGCTGCCGCTGATGCTGATGGTCCCGCTGCTCTTCATCGCGGGCGTGGTGTTCGCGTACTACGTCGTGATGCCGCCGGCGCTTAAGTTCCTGCTCAACTTCAACGACCACGAGTTCAACGTCCAGATCCGCGCGCGCGACTACTACAGCTTCGTGTCGCTCACGCTCCTGTCGGTCGGGATCCTCTTCCAGGTCCCGGTCGGGATCCTCGCCCTCACGCGCCTCGGCATCGTGACGCCGCGGCAGCTGCGCAAGAACCGCCGCTACGCGATCCTGGTCTGCACGATCATCGCGGCCCTGCTCCCGAGCGTCGACCCGGTGTCGATGATCCTGGAGACGATTCCGCTGATCGTGCTGTACGAGCTGAGTATCCTTCTCTCGGCGGCGTTTGGGCGCCCGGCGACCGACGTCCCGGAGCGGGTGCCCCAACCCGAGGGCTTGTAGCCGCCGCGCTGACCTGATGCTGTTCGATCTCAAAGGCAAGCGCCGCCGAGCGGTCCAGGGCACCTATCTCGTCCTCGCGCTCCTGATGGGCGGCGGCCTCGTGCTGTTCGGCATCGGCGGCGGCACGAACGGGGGCCTCTGGGATGCGATCACCGGCAGCAGCGGCGGGAGCCAGGGCAACCAGCTCGTCGAGAAGCGCATCGACAAGGCCAAGACCCGTCTGGCGGCCGACCCGCGCAACCAGGGCGCCCTCACGTCGCTCGTCCGCGACGAGTACACGCTCGCGACGGAGGACGCCGACCCTCAGACCGGCGCCTTCAAGAAGGACGCGCAGGACAACCTCGAGGCGGCGCACAGCTACTGGCAGCGCTACCTCGCGCTCAACCCCAAGAAGGTCGACCCGTCGGTGGCCGCGATCATGGTCCAGGTGTACGGCGAGCTCGGCTTGAGGCGTTACTCGAACGCCACCACGGCCGCCGAGTACGTGACGGAGGCCGCGCCGAACCCGGGGAACTACCTGCGCCTCGCGCAGCTCGCAACGCTCGCGGGACAGAAGGACAAGGCCGACCTCGCCGGCCAGAAGGCGATCGAGCTGGCTCCGAAGCAGCAGCGTAGTAGCGTTAAGAAGCAGGTCGAGCAGCTCAAGCAGCTCAAGGGCGGCACCGCCGTCCTGCCGACGGGCACGACGGGCGGGAGTGGCTGACGCAACCGCCGGTTGTCAGGGGCGAAGCCGGCGGCCCCGCCGATGGCACCCGAGAACGACGAGGACCCAGGTGAACTTCCAGATCAGCGACGAGGCCATCGACGCCGACACGCACGTGATCGAGCTCGGCGGCGAGGTCGACCTGTACACCGCTCCCGAGTTCAAGGATCGCATGGTCCAGGTGATCGAGGCGGGCAGCAAGCAGGTCGTCGTCGATCTCTCGAAGGCGACGTTCATCGACTCGACCACCCTCGGGGTGCTCGTCGGAGGGGTGAAGCGGCTGCGGCCGTCGGGCGGCACGCTCGCGCTGGTCTGCAACGACCAGAACATCGCCAAAATCTTCGAGATCACGGGCCTCGACCGCGTCTTCCCGATCCACGCGACGCGCGAGGAGGCGCTGTCCGCCGTCAAGCAGGGCGGCGCCGCCTAGCGGGGCGCGCGCACGCCGGGCTTGCCTGGGCGCCACGCTCGCCCGGCCAATACAATTGCCTCCCCGGGCCGTTAGCTCAATTGGTAGAGCAGGGGACTCTTAATCCCAAGGTTGAAGGTTCGAGTCCTTCACGGCCCATCTTCTCCCCTGGCCAGCACGATCAGCCTGCGAACCGCTCCGGGTGCCGCGCGAAGGCGGCCGCGCACGCGAGCGTGCAGAAGAAGTAGACGGTGTCCTCGAACACCAGTCGCCCCGCCGCGTGCTCGGGGTCGACCGCCATCAGGCAGACGGGATCGACCGCGAGCAGGCGATCGGACGCCCCGAAGTAGTCGCCGCCGCGCTCCGTGGTGGAGCCCGACGCGCACCGCGGGCGCGCCGTGCCGCCCGATCACGTCGTGCGCGATGCAGAGACCGAGCAGCACCGCCTGGCCGGGGTCGGGGACGCGCAGCATGAGCGCGTCGCCGATGGTCTTGACATGCGCGCCGCCGAAGGCGGGGAGCTCCGACTCGACGGCGGCGCAGAACTCGGCCACGAGGTCGGCGGCCTGCTCGTCGCCGTGGGCCTCGGTCAGCGCGGTGAAGCCGGCGATGTCCGCGAACAGGAACGTGGCGGGTGTTGCCGGCGCCGCGCACGGACCACGCTCCTTTCAGTCGGCCGCGAGCAGGTCGCGGACTGTGGTGTCGAGCAGCTCGAGCGTTCGCTCGGCGCTCAGGCCGTGCGCCTGCGCGTGCTCATACGCGCCGTGCACGAGCGAGAAGTAGGCCGTCACGAGCCAGTCGGCGGGAAGGTCGGCGCGGAAGGCGCCGTCGCGCTGCCCGCGCTCGACGAGCTCTCGCATGCGCGCGATCAGCGGCTCGTGGGTGCGGTGCAGGGCGCCGGGCGACAGGTGCTCGGCGGCGCCGCGCGCCAGCGCGTCGAAGCTCGCGAGCCGGCCCCACGACGCGGCGAGCATGCGGCCGAGGGCCTCCTCGGCGGGGCCGGCGGCGGGCTCGGCCGCCTCGATGGCGGCGAGCGAGGCGCTCACCGACCGCTCGACCGCCGCCTCGACCACCTGGTCGATGGTCCTGAAGTGCGCGTAGAGCGTCGGCCGCGAGACGCCCGCCTCGGCGGCGATCGCCACCATGCTGAGGCCGTCGCGCCGGGCGAGGAGCCGCTCGGCGGCGTCAAGGATCGCGGCGCGGTTGCGCTCGGCGGTCGCCCGCCGGTGATCGACAGCGGGCGCGGCCGAGCCGCTCACGATCCCATCTCCATCGCCGGGTGCGCACGGTCGCGACCCGTGTCGGCGGCAGCGGCCGGCCCGACCCCCGGACGCGCCGAGCCGTGCGCGGCCCGGAAGCGCCGCAGGCGCAGGGCGTTGGTGACGACCGAGACGCTCGAGAAGGCCATCGCCGCTCCGGCGATGACGGGGTTGAGCAGGCCGGCGGCGGCGAGCGGCAGAGCCGCGACGTTGTAGCCGAACGCCCAGGCGAGGTTCTGCTTGATCGTCCGCAGCGTCGCCCGCGAGAGCCGGATGGCGTCGGCGGCCGCGCGCAGGTCGCCGGTGACCAGGGTGAGGTCGCTCGCCTCGATGGCGACGTCGGTGCCGGTCCCGATCGCGAGCCCGAGGTCGGCTTGCGCGAGCGCGGGCGCGTCGTTGACGCCGTCCCCGACCATCGCGACGACCCGGCCCTCGTCCTGGAGGCGCCTGACCACCGCGGCCTTGTCGGAGGGCAGGACCTCGGCGATCACCTCGTCGATCCCGACCTCGGCGGCGACCGCGCGCGCGGTCGTCTCGTTGTCGCCGGTCAGGAGGACCGGGCGCAGGCCCAGTTCCCTGAGTGAGGCGACGGCCTCCGCGGAGGTCGGCTTGACGGTGTCGGCGACGACGAGCACGGCGCGGACGGCACCGTCCCAGGCGGCGACGACCGCGGTCCGGCCGCGCTCCTCCGCGGCCCGCAGCGCCCGCTCGAGCTCGGCGGGGATCCGCAGGCCCCGCTCGGCGATCAGCGAGGGGCGGCCGACCTGCACCGCGTGGCCGTCGACCATGCCCTCCACGCCCAGGCCCTCGCGGCTGGCGAAGCCCTCGACGGCCGGCAGCCGTCCGAGCTCCTCCGTGGCCGCGCGGGCGACCGCCCGGGCGATCGGATGCTCGGAGGCCGCCTCCAGCCCGCCGGCGAGCCGCAGAGCCTCGTCGCGCTCCGCGCCGCCTGCGAGCGCGACGTCCACGAGCGCCATCCCGCCGGTCGTGACGGTGCCCGTCTTGTCGAGCACGATCGTGTCGACCTTGCGCGTCGACTCGAGGATCTCCGGGCCCTTGATCAGCAGGCCGAGCTGGGCGCCGCGGCCTGTGCCCACGAGCAGCGCCGTCGGCGTGGCGAGCCCGAGCGCGCACGGGCAGGCGATGATGAGCACCGCCACCGCCGCCGTGAAAGCGAAGTCGATGTCCTCGCCCGCCCCGATCCAGAACCCGAGCGTCGCGAGCGAGAGGCCGATCACGATCGGGACGAAGACGCCCGAGATGCGGTCGGCGAGGCGCTGCACCGGCGCCTTGCCGGTCTGGGCCTCGGTCACGAGCCGCGCGATTTGCGCGAGCGCGGTGTCGGCCCCGACCCTCGTCGCGCGCACGACGAGGCGGCCGCCGGCGTTGATCGTCGCGCCCGCCACCTCGTCGCCGGGCTGCTTCTCGACCGGCACGGACTCGCCCGTCAGAAGCGACTGGTCGACGGCGCTCGTGCCCTCCTCGACGATGCCGTCGGTCGCGACCTTCTCGCCCGGGCGCACGACGAAGCGGTCGCCCACCGCGAGCTGCTCGATCGGGATGCGGCGCTCGGCGCCGTCGGCGTCGAGGACCGAGACGTCCTTGGCGCCGAGCTCGAGCAGCGCCTCGAGCGCCGCGCCGGCGCGGCGCTTGGCGCGCGCCTCGAAGTAGCGGCCGGCGAGGATGAACGTCGTCACGACCGAGGCCGTCTCGAGGTAGATCTCGTCGCCGCCGCCCGCTTTCGGAACGATGTCGAACGCCATCCGCATCCCGGTGATGCCGGCGTCGCCGAGGAACAGCGCGTAGAGCGACCACAGCCAGGCGGCCAGCACGCCGACCGAGATCAGGGTGTCCATCGTCGCGGTGCCGTGCCTGGCGTTCGCCCAGGCGGCGCGGTGGAAGGGCCAGGCGCCCCAGAGCACCACGGGGGTGGCGAGCTGGAGCGAGAGCCACTGCCAGTTGTCGAACTGGAGCGCCGGGATCATCGCGAGCAGCAGCACCGGCACCGACAGCAGGGCGCTGACGAGCAGCCGGCGGCGCAGCGGCGCCGTCTCGTCGCGCTCCGCGTCCTCGCCGTGCGCCGGGCCCTGCGGCTCGGCGGACGGCAGCGCGGCCTGGTAGCCCGCGGCCTCGACGGCCTCGACGAGCTGCTCGGGGGCGACGGCGACGGGGTCGAAGTCGACCGTCGCCCGCTCGGTGGCGTAGTTGACTGACGCGCTTACGCCGTCGAGCTTGTTGAGCCTGCGCTCGATCCGGTTCGCGCACGACGCGCACGTCATGCCGGTGATCGCCAGCTCGACGTGCTCGATGGCATCGGCCATGGCTACTCCACCTCGCTCGTGAACGCGACCGTCCGGACACGGCCCTCGTGCTTGAACTGTAGGAACAGCCGATACCTGCCGCTGGTCGGGAACGTCGCCTCGAAGCCGATCGAGTCGTCGCGCCCGGCGCCCGTGCCGTGGCCCTGCTCGGTCGGGTGGACATGGAGGAAGGCGAGGTCGCCCTCGCGCAGCGCCACCAGGTGGCCGTCAGCGCCGAGGTACGGCTCGACGCGCACGGGGCGGCCGTCCTTGGTGATCGTGAAGCGCAGCGCGCTCTCCTGGCCGGCGCGCGGGGCTCCGCCGCCGAGCCGGACGGCGTAGCCGCCGGCGCTCTTCGCCGTCGAGGCCGGCGCGGGGAGCGGCACGAGGTCGGCTGCGCCGTCGACGCGCAGGTCGCTCGCGAGGGTGGTCGCGCGGCCATCGTGGGAGAAGTCCGCGAACACCCGGTAGGAGCCGGCGCGGCGCAGGCGCAGGGGCGTGCTCCAGGTGCCGTCCGCGGCCATCACGGGGTGGAGGTGCTGGAAGGTCGCCAGGTCGCGCCGGGCGACGATCACGTGCATGCGCTTGGTGTGCTCGACGTCGAAGTCGCGCACCGCCCGGCCCTGGTCGTCGACGATGCGGAAGCGCAGCATCTCGGTCCTGCCGCGGCGCAGCTCGGGATCCTCGACGACGATGCGCAGGCCGTTCTCGGCGACCGCGAGCCCGCGCACGCCCATGCTCATGGGGCCGTGGGCGCTCGTGCGCTCCCCATCGGCCGCGGCGTGCGTGTCGCCTGCCATGCCGTCCATGCCGTGGGCCTCGGCGGCCCGGCGACCCGCGGACTGCGCCTCGGCCTTGGGGCCTGGCGCGTCCGGGTCGATCAGCCCGCCTGCGAGCGCGCCGCCCGCGAAGAGCACGGCGAGGATGGCGGGGAAGCCGGCGAGCTTGACCGGGGCGGTCATGCCGTTACCTCGTAACCCGCCTCGGCCACCGCGGCGCGCACCGCGTCGTCGCTGAACCTCTCGCCGGTCACCGTCAGCCGGCCGGAGGCCAGGTCGACGTCGACGTCCGAGACGCCGGCGACCTCGGCGACCTCCTCGCGGACGGACAGCACGCAGTGCTCGCAGGTCATGCCGGTGACTGAGTAGGTGCGCTGGGAGACTGGGG